>NZ_JAPJZK010000001.1:0-322916 GCF_026309355.1 Spartinivicinus marinus | reverse complement strand
GGCTGGCATAGGGTTGAGGCAGCCTCATCATCAAGCATTTGCTGATAGTAAACCTGGAATTGATTGGGTTGAGGTGCACTCAGAAAATTATTTTGAAATGAATACACCACCGTTTGATTTTTTAGTGAAGGTGAGAGAAAACTATGCACTTAGCCTTCATGGTGTAGGGCTATCTATAGGATCTACTGATCCTTTAAATAAAAACCACCTTCAACAATTGAAGACAATAATTGATGTATTTCAGCCAGGCTTGGTATCTGAGCATTTATGCTGGGTATCAGAAAATAATGTTTATTTGCAGGACTTGCTACCATTGCCGCAAACAGAAGCAGCAATAAAACATGTGGTTGAACGTATTGATTGTGTGCAAAACTATTTAGGCAGGAAAATATTAATTGAAAATGTCTCTTGCTATTTAAACTACCCACATAATGAAATGCCAGAATGGGTATTTTTAGCTGAAGTAGCAAAACGCAGTGGTTGTGGCATTTTATTGGATGTCAATAATATTTATATTAATGCGTTTAATCATAAATTCTCGGCTTGGGAGTATATTGAAAATATTCCTAAACAACTGGTCGAAGAAATTCATTTGGCAGGTCATCAACAAATTCAAGCAGGTGATGAAACGTTATTGCTAGATCATCATGGTGATAAAGTCATTGATGAAGTGTGGCAGTTATATCAAAAGACGCTGAAGTTGTTGGGAAATATACCTACACTGATAGAGTGGGATACCCAATTACCGGAATTACCTGTGTTATTAGCTGAAGCTGAAAAAGCAAATAGCTATTTATTAAACCAAAGCGAATGGTCTTTAGGGGGCTAACCTGCTACTGCAAGGTTTGCGATAGCAGCGCTAACTGTATTAAAGAGCGTTAGCTGGGTCATCGAGCGATGAGTCCCATGAGTTTATGGTTTGATAAATGATTGGGGCGAAGGCAGTTAAATGCTCCTCGGCAATTGCTCCTGCATTGCCCTAATACATGACATCCATGTCATAATGCATGAACTGCATTTCCACCTTCCTTGGTGGTCAGCGACGACAACAAACCATAAAGATCATTCGCGAAGGGTTAAAATGTAATCATGAGTACGCTGCATAACTGGCTGCACCTATTTTCAGATAGTATTCGAGAAAATGAGGCAGCAATAAAAAAATTTTCTGCACAGTCATCTATAAGTAATATAGCTGAAAAACTAGCGATTTATCAGCAAAATCATTTTGGTAATATTACACAAGCACTACAAAGTACTTACCAGGTGCTTAATGAAATAATGGGAGAAGGACGGTTTAAAAGCATTGCACACAACTATATCAAACAGCATCCACCAAAAGAAGCTAATATTAATCGCTATGGGGAATCGTTTGCACTATTTCTGAAAGAGGAACCCTCACTACAGGATTATCCTTATTTGTCAGAAGTAGCTAAGTTGGAATGGGCAGCACATACTGCATTTTTAAGCCCTTTAGTTAAACCCTTAGATATAACTGTTTTGGGTACCTTGGCTGATGAATCGACAGTAGACTTAAAAATCAGTTTAGCGCCATCCGTCGTATTAGTTTATTCCGAATATCCTGTTCTTGATATTTGGCAAGCGAATCAACCAGGTGCAGCAAGTCGGATGTTGAATATTAGTCAGTCTGAAAACTGCCTGTTAGTGATGCGAGAACAGGATAATTTTTCTATGCAACCTATTACCAAAGCAGAATATATTCTTCTGAAAAGTATTCAAGCGGGCGCTTACTTTAATGACAGTATTCAAGCCGCTTTAGTAGAGGATGAAAATATTAATATTGGCGAGGTTCTTCAACAATACATCCTGCAGGGGATATTCAGTGAAATAGAACCGGTAAAAGCTTAGTTTTATAGAAAGTAACAAATAGAGGCTTTGTTGGGAGAGGTTAAGTTATGTGGCAAAATATTTTAAAAGGCTGGCAACAGTTGACTTGTATATCAAATGTGTGGTTCGCACCGGTTGTTGATTTAATCATGCGTATCTATGTTGGTTTGGTATTCTGGCGCTCAGGTGATACCAAGCTTGATAGCTGGGATACGACGCTATTGCTGTTTGAGCACGAATATAATGTACCAGTTATCTCTCATACTATCGCCGCCTACATGGCAACAGCCGCTGAGCTGGGTTTATCTGTGCTGCTTATTGTTGGACTAGGTACCCGTTTTGCTGCGGCAGGATTATTTTTAATGACACTGGTTATTGAATTATTCGTATTTCCCTACGGATCAGAAGGTCACTCAACCGATCATTATTACTGGATGATAATATTAGGTAGTTTATTGGTTAGAGGCGGCGGCGCTATTTCGGTTGATTATTTTTTATGGAAAAAATGGAAGCAGGGAATAGTTTAATAATAGTTGCTTTTAATAAATAAAAAACCGGCTGAAGGCCGGTTTTTTGTGAGTAACTAGAAATAAATTTCAAATAACTCATTAAATTATAATGCTAAATTTCAACAGCTTTTTTACTGGAAGACTTAATACAAGTGGCTTTTGTTGAGGTACCTGCACTAATCAATTGCCAGCCTTTTTCGCAACCGCATTGGTTGCTAATCAACTTTGCTGGCTTTATTAGACGAAACGGTTTGTCTTTATACAGCCAGCAATAACCCGCAATGGTACCCTCTGGTAGCTCGGTATAGTTTGACCAGAACATTGAGAGGAGGCTTCATCATTTAATTAGTAAGGTAAATAAGATTACCCTACTATAAAGAAGTTTTCTTGCTGCCCCATACTAAGCTTATTACCCGTTTTAGGCTTTTTATTTTTCTTATTAAGATAATCGAGTTCCTGTTGATAGCGGCTTCTCATTATCTCCATTTCGTTAGGAAAGAGGCCTTCTAAGGATAAAATAAACTCTTTTAAGTAACGGTCGCTTTTCATGCGGTTTAAGTAATTGTAAGTTTCATAAGAGGTGATTACATCTCTCCCAGCATTAATATTGTTAATCAACTTCAATGCAGCTGTCTTTTCATTCTCTTTGATGCTACTATTGTTTGATCGATTATAGTCAATCATATGAAGAATCAGTCGTACGGCATAAGGGGTGCCGTAGTCTGGTAGTAAATTGAGTGCCTGATGATAAGCATAAACGGCTCTTTCTTTGTAGAGAGGGGAGTGGCTTTTTTCATAAAGTGACATATCGGCTATTGCAATATTGACCCAAGTGTAATACGAGAAACTGAAGTCCTTCTCAAATTCAGTTTGTAGTTTATGCACTTCTAGCCATCTTTCGGCGTTAACTAAAACCTTTACATAGCTATCTAAAAACTTAGGGAAGAAGTTTTTATCTTTTGTTTCAAGTGCTCTGCTGACTAGGCTTTTAAATTGTTTGGCTGCTGTTGAGTAACTGATTTTTTTTGCTTTTATATTTTTTAATATTTTTTCGACTTCAATTTCTAATGCTGATTTTTGTAGGCTGAGCAGCTGTGATTTGATGTTTTCAAACTCTTTATTGGTAGCAGTTTTTGCTGTTTCTTGCACAGTACTGATGACTTTAGGGAAGATATTTTCTTGGGCGCGATGTAGCGCTTTGTATTGTTCGTTGAGCGTATCAAGCTTGTAACTTAGGCGATCTTCCAATGGTTTAATGGATTTTTTGATATGCTTATCCATGTTTTCTTCTACTTCCTTGTTAATATCTTCTTTTACCTCTGTGATCAGCTTGGGTAGTTGATTGATTCCAAAAAATGATAGCACAACAATTGTAATGCCAACCCAGTTACGCCATGTTGAAATTCGTCCATGCAGCTGTTCGCTGACATCTTTAGTAATTTTTGAAACAGTAATGCTTTCGAACTCTTCTTTAGGAATTCGATAGTAAGAGTGGTCGATATCATCAATCAGTTTAGAGACTTCCTCCTTTAAGCGTTCGACATCCTGTTTGGTTTCTTCGTCGCTTTCTTCTGTCATTTTTCATTATAGGTGTTTCATAATAGATAATGAGGTGCAGCGTATATTAAGGTAAAAGTAGCAGTATCGATTCAGATATCAATTATTAGGGGTGTCTTATGGAAATCTAGATATTAATCGCGAGATGGCATTGCTTGGCTATAATGGATTACATGATTACTGCAGGGTGAAGACGATGTTTAGGTTAATCTTATTATGGCTTGTAATGGTGGGTACAGCAGGTTTTTTGCAACAGGCAAGTGCTCAACAGGAATTCTTGATTGTCGGTGAGGAGTGGCCGCCATTTGAGTTCAAAGATGGTGATAAGGTGGTAGGTATTGATGTGGATATTGCCACTCATATTTTTAAGGAGATGAATATCCCCGTTGTTTTTAAAATGCTGCCATGGAAGCGTGCTTGGAGTATGGTTGAAGAGGGAAAAGCAGATGCTGTTTTCTCGACCAGCTTTAAGGAAAAAAGAGTACCATACCTAATTTACCCTAAAGAACATATGTGGATGAGTGAGTTTGTATTTTTCAATAATGCTGCCAATCAACTTGATCAATTTGAAGGCTATAAAACAGTGGTGGAAAAGGATCTGAAAGTAGGGATTATTAATGGTAACTCTTATCATCCCAGTTTTTGGAAAGCTTTTCCCTACCAAGATGGCTCAACAGAATATGATGGAGCAAAGCTATCGCAATTAAATAAGCAATTAAAAGGAGCGGTTGATATAAAAGTCAATTTTAAAAAGCTTGCCTCTAACCGAGTCGATGTATTTGCTGCAGACAAGGTGATTGGGCAATTTACAGCAAAATTACTAGGGCTTAATAAGGATATTGGTTTTTATGATGTAGCTTTGTACTCAAAGCCTTACCCTATGCCATTTGTCAAAAAATCCAAGTACCCTGATATAGAAAAAGTGGCAATGGAATTTGAAAAGCGATTAAAAGCTTTAAAAGCCAGCGGCCAATATCAGGCAATCATGGATAAGTGGCTTAAGTAACTCAACAAGTAGACTTTGCGCTATAATGTCGTCACTTGTTTTAGTTGAAAAGTGATATATTGAGCTATGCGTCGGTGTCTAGTAGGGTTTTTTAGCAGTTGTTTGAGTCTTGTGGCTGTTGCTGAGCCGTATGTTTATGTAGTTGGTAAATTTCAATTGCAAGGAACCAGTTATGCCCAGGCTGCTTTTCTGGGTAGTAAAAAAATGAAGGATTATGCGGCTTGTGAAGAAGAGTTGAAGAAAGGCCGAAGAGGGCAGTGGGATAAAGTATACCATGTATTAAGACCTGTACGCGGCGCTAGCTATACTGCGGATTATCGCTGTGCAATGAGTGATCAACAGTTTAGTCACTGGCGGGGAGCTGGTGGTCGGATGCGCTACGTTTACTTAGTGGATGTAGCAGGTGATCAACTTGTTGCCACTGAGCATAGCGCCCTTGGTAAGTGTACAAAAGCGTTGAGGGAGGCAAAAGCAAAACTATCATCTTTTGCATTTTGCGGGCAATCTAGTCAACAAGTATTAGAAACCAAAAAATAAGCAGTCATTTGGGTGTGCTCTAGTAAGCATGCAATAAAAAAGGCAAACCAAACAGGTTTGCCTTTTTAGTGTTAAAAGCACAGATAATTAGTTACTTTTCATAGCGACGCAAAATAAGCGAGGCATTGGTACCACCAAAGCCAAAGCTGTTGGACATGATGGTATTTAAAGTAGCTGTTTCTGATTGAGTGACTAGTGGCAAGCCACTGACACCTTCGTCTGGGGTTTCAATATTAGCAGAGCCAGCAATGAAGTTATTTTCCATCATTAACAAGCTATAAATAGCTTCATGTACGCCAGCAGCACCTAATGAGTGGCCAGATAAGGATTTTGTGGAGCTAAACTTAGGTAGTTTGTCACCAAACACACGTTTCATGCCGTTAATTTCAGTGATATCACCCACAGGAGTACTAGTGCCATGTACGTTAATGTAATCAATAGGGGTGTCAACTGTCGCTAATGCTTGCTGCATACAACGAATGGCGCCTTCGCCTGATGGGGCAACCATGTCATAGCCATCAGATGTGGCACCATAACCCACTACTTCGGCATAAATTTTGGCACCACGGGCCAGAGCATGTTCCAACTCTTCAACCACAACCATACCGCCACCGCCGGCGATAACAAAACCATCGCGATTCGCATCATAAGGGCGTGATGCTTTTTCCGGTGTTGCATTATATTTAGATGAAAGTGCACCCATGGCATCAAATAAGGCAGTTTGTGACCAGTGCTCTTCTTCACCACCACCAGCAAAGACGATGTCCTGCTTGCCCATTTGGATTTGCTCAACAGCATTACCAATACAGTGGGCACTGGTAGCACAAGCTGAGGTGATTGAGTAGTTGATACCTTTGATTTTGAAGGGGGTAGCCAAGCAGGCAGAAACGGTTGAACCCATGGTTCTAGGTACCCGATAAGGGCCTACTCGTTTTATGCCTTTTTTCCGTAAAATATCTGCTGCTTCAACGATATTTTCAGAAGATGCACCACCAGAACCAGCAATTAGCCCGGTACGATGATTGGATACCTGCTCTTCAGATAAACCTGCATCTTCGATGGCTTGCTTCATTGCTAAATAAGCAAATGCAGCGGCTTTACCCATAAAGCGGATTTGTTTTCTATCAATATGAGCACTTAGGTCAAGATCAACACTGCCTGCTACATGGCTACGAAAGCCCATTTCTTCGTAAGCAGGGTTAAATTTAATACCTGAGCGACCTTCTTTTAAAGAATTAAGGACTGCTTCTTTATCATTACCTAAACAAGATGTAATGCCTAAGCCAGTAATCACTACTCGTTTCATGTTTTGCTAGCCTTAAAATGAGTCAGTGGATGTAAACAAGCCTACTCGCAAAGTGTCGGCTGTGTAAATTTGTTCGCCATCAACGCTTACACTACCGTCAGCGATACCAAGAATCAATTTACGAGAAATAACCCGCTTCAGATTAATATGGTAAGTCACTTTTTTGTGGGTGGGTAAAATTTGCCCAGTAAACTTGACTTCACCGCTGCCAAGCGCTCTACCACGACCAGGTAAGCCTTTCCAACCTAAGAAAAAGCCCACTAGCTGCCACATTGCATCTAAGCCTAAGCAGCCAGGCATCACTGGGTCGCCTGGGAAATGGCAGGAAAAAAACCACAAGTCAGGGTTAATATCGAGTTCGGCAATAATTTCACCTTTGCCATAGGCACCGCCCACTTCGTCAATATGAGTGATTCGATCAATCATCAGCATATTAGGGGTTGGTAATTGTGCATTACCCGGACCGAATAATTCGCCACGGCCACATTGGAGTAGTTCTTCACGGGTAAAAGCATGTTTACGGGTCATTCGCTATACCTAAGCTAAGTTCAATACAACAACAATGTTTATTTGGGGTTATCTGGCAATAAGTTAGGCTAATCCACGGGGCTTAAAGGGTAGTTTAAGTGGGATGGTTAACTTAAATAATGATATGCATGTTGCTGGGGAGTCACTATTCATCATTTTCCTCATGGGTTGCCAGTATATCACTAAATGCCTATGGAATTAATGGGGTTTGCAACTTTTTAATCTAACTAAAACACAATTAATGATTCTGACATCATGGTTATCTTGGTTTAGCCAGGCCATTGGTTGTCACATGTATTACTTATTATAAGCTGTATATTTGATCACTTTTAAGCGGGATAAGCTGTGACAGCAAATAGTCTTTCATAATGAATAAGTTGTTTCTACCTGTAATGAATAGTGATTTGGGGCTGCAATTTATAATAATTATCCAGCTAGCGCCAGATTGGAATGAAAACAGCTGTTTTAATTTTGTTGGTGTTGTTTGATTAATGATCAGTTGCTTGTATTGAACGGGCCTCAGGAATGAAATATAAATATTAGCTGATATTGAGGAAACAGCAGTCTTATTTCTGAAGGTAGTTGAGGCTGGCCAGCTAGATTGCGACACTTGCTAGCGAGAGTGGAGTGGAAAAAAGTGCACATGGGTGATTGACTACTTCTTGTATGTTGGCCTTGCTAAAAAGCAGGCCTCAACTGTGTTATGCTTGAGATATTTTAAAGCGGTATAAAAAAGCTCTAGAAGCAAGCCCTAACGAAAGCCCTAATGAAAGCTCTAAAGAGAACGGCAGATGAAGCGAATAGTTGCAGTATTAGGTGGTGGTAGTTTTGGTACTGCCATTGCAAATATCCTGTGTCATAATGGCCATCAGGTCAAGCTATGGCTGCGTGATCACCAATTAGCTGATCATATTAATCATCAACATGTTAATAATCGTTATTTTCCTGATTACCCGTTACACCCTGCTCTTATTGCTACGACAGACCCGGTTCAAGCAGTAGCGGATGCTGAGCTGGTTTTTATTGCAACCCCCAGCAAAGCCTTTCGTGCCACTATTCACCCTCTTCAACAACAACTGGCGGGTAAGTGTATTGTCAGTACCACTAAAGGTATTGAGGCTGACAGTTTTATGTTGATGAGCCAAATTCTTCAACAAGAGATTCCAACGGCGAAGGTGGGTGTGTTAAGTGGACCTAACCTGGCAAAAGAAATTATGGCAAAGGGGCTGACTGCTACCGTGATTGCCAGTGCAGATAATGAGCTGCGTCAGCTGGTTCAGTCAGTATTACATTGCGACTATTTCCGTGTGTATGGTAATGACGACATGTTTGGGGTAGAGCTGGGTGGGGCCCTGAAAAATATTTATGCCATTGTGGCTGGTATGGCCGAAGCAATGGGGATGGGGGCGAATACCAAAAGCATGTTGATTACCCGTGCATTAGCAGAAATGAGCCGATTTGCTGTAAACATGGGGGCAAATCCCATGACTTTTATAGGTTTGGCTGGAGTGGGTGATTTAATTGTGACCTGTATGTCACCTCTTAGTCGAAACTTTCAGGTGGGGATGGCATTGGGTCAGGGGAAATCCTTGGAAGATGCTGAGGCTGCATTAGGTCAGATAGCAGAAGGCGTCAATACCCTACAACTGGTGAAAGATCAAGCAGATCAAATAGGGGTTTATATGCCACTAGTGTCGGGTCTTTATGAAGTGGTTGTAATGAAGCAGCCGGTTGAAAAAGTTGTCCGCAGCTTAATGCTGGGAGAACAAAAGACAGATGTTGACTTTAGTGTCACAGAACTATTAGCGAGGCAGTAAATGGATCAGTTGGTAAAACAGAATATCAAGTCAGACTCCCAATGGCTAAGGGTATTGTTTATCGTACTCTACGGGATAGCCTATCAAGTTGCAGAGTTAGTAGTGCTATTTATAGTGATAATTCAAATACTATTTTCGCTGTTTACTGGTGAACCAAACCAAAAACTGACCCAATTTGCTGATGGGGTGAATCGGTTTATCTTCCAAATTCTCCAGTTTATTACTTACAAAACTGACGAGAAGCCGTTTCCTTTTCAAGACTGGCCAGAGCCTTCAGCGCAAGTTGGAAAACCTTCAGCTCATTTAAAACAGCCTGCGCCTGATGAAGATGCACCAATTGCAAATAAGTAGCCCTCAGCCGCATTAAACAGTGCTGCCAATGGTGAAAAGGCAGCTAATAACTAACAGGGTGGCAAACCAGTAGGCTCTTGTTGAGTAATGCTAGGAAACTAGGAAACTAGAAAACAGATATTTAATAAGAAATGATGCAGCTATTGATTATGCGTCATGGTGATGCTGCCATGACTATACCTGATGCAGCAAGAGTCTTGACTCAGCAAGGTGTACAACAAGTGCAACAGCAGGCAAACCAGCTGCTGCAGGAACAGCTGATTCCAGATCAAATTATTGCTAGTCCTTTGCAACGTGCCCAACAAACTGCAGAACTAGTGGCACAAGCAATAGCGCCAGCGGTTAAGGTAAAAACACTGGGCTCGTTAACCCCAAATGACTCTCCTCAGACAGCATTACAAGCACTTGATGACAAAGCAAATTCGGGTGAAGTATCGCTCGACACAGGCTGTATATTAGTGGTGAGTCACTTGCCGCTAGTGGCTGTATTGACCAGCTTACTGGTTGAGGGACATCAACAGCGGGCTTTTACTTTTATGACCGCTGATGTGGTTGTCCTTGAAGCTGAAGTGATAGCAGCAGGATGCTGTCAATTACTCAAACAGCTTCGGGTGCAGTAAGTATTGCGGTTTTAATAGCCTGCTTTAGTGAAAGATATAGCACTAGTGAGTCAAAAATAGATAAAGCAAGCTTGATTTGTAGTAAGCTAACATATGTTTTAAATGACTGTATGTTAGCGGAGCTGCATTTTGACTCCTATTCACTTTTCTCATGCGAATGGTTTCCCTGGTGAAACCTATCAAGCGTTATTTCAAGCACTAGAGCAGCGTGGTCTTAGTGTTGATTACTTGTCTTTGCATGGCCACAACCCCCGCTTTCCTGTTGCTGATAACTGGTTGGGGCTGGTGGATGAATTAATTGAAACCATAAAGCAACGTCATCAACGGCCAGTGATAGCCGTTGGCCATTCGTTAGGCGGGGTGTTATCTGCTTTTGCTGCAGAGCAACAACCCCACTTATTTAAAGCGGTTATTTTATTAGACTCGCCAGTATTAACAGCCCTGGACTGCTCAATTGTTAATCTGGCAAAACGGCTGGGGCTGATTGATAAGATTACTCCAGCGGGACGAACCAAAGGTAGAAGAAACCTTTGGGTGAGCAGGGAAGAAGCTAAGCAGTATTTTTCAAAACGGTCTTTATTTGCCCAATTTACAGAACAGTGCCTGGATGATTATGTTGAACATGGGCTAGTTGATCATAATACAGGTGTTGCCTTAAGGTATGACCCTGAAATAGAAGTCTCTATCTATCGAACTATTCCTCATATTAAACTCAGCAAACACTATAAAGTGCCAACAGCGTTGGTTTATGGAAAACAAAGCGATGTCATAAGACGGCACCAAGTGTCTATGATGCGTCGGCAGCGAAATTTTTATGTACGTGAAGTGGCAGGTAGCCACATGTTTCCTTTGGAAGACCCTATTGGCACAGCAGGACAAATCATTCATGCAATACAACAGCTCCGGCCTGGTTTCCCCTTTAATTGAAACAACGTTAAATACAGCGCGGCCTATTACCATCAAACATCAAGGACAAACCTGGGCTGGATTGGCATGGGGGCCCGCCGATAAAGCGCCTTGGCTGGCTTTTCATGGTTGGCTGGATAATGCAGCCAGTTTTGCTCAGCTAGCCGCACAGTTACCAGACCAGCATATTATTGCTGTTGATTTAACTGGGCATGGTAAGAGCCATTTTAGGGTTGGGGAAGGTGCTTATTTATTATGGGATTATGTAGCTGATATTCGTTCTATTTTAATGGGGTTGAATATTGATCAGGCATCATTAATTGGGCACTCGTTAGGGGCCATCGTTTCGGCTATGTATGCAGGCTGTTACCCAGAAAAAGTAGCGCGGCTAATTTTATTAGATGGGCTAATTCCATTTACCTGCCGTGATGAAGATACTCCCCAACAGTTGCGCAAAACCTTAGAGCAAGAGCCTATTTTAGTTAAATCAAGCCGTAGTTATGAATCGGTCAGACAAGCAGTAAAAATAAGACAGCTACAAGGTAAGTTGTCTTTTGAAGCGGCTTGGCTGCTGACAGCTTATGGGCTTGAGCCAGTGCAAGGTGGCAGTAGTTATCGCTGGCGTTATGACTCGCGTTTAAAATTACCTTCACGTTGGCGTTTAACAGAAAACCAAGCAGGTGCTTTTATCAAAGCAATTCAAGCTAAACTTTTATTACTGGTGGCAGAACAAGGACTCTTTCCCGATAAACTACAACAGTGTGCCAATCATTGGTTGGCTGAAGCCGCTTGTATCGTCGTTCCGGGCCATCATCATTTTCACTTAGAGCAGGAAACAGTAGGAACAATCGCTGATGAAATCCATCACTGGCTGAGTGAATAACAACGGTTATCTTAATGAAGCAATGTAAAACCCTATGAGTAGTACACAAGAGATCGTTACCATCGCTAATATGCAAAAAACAGTATCGTTAGTATTGGGTAGTGGTGGAGCAAGAGGTTATGCCCATATTGGTGTCATAGAAGAACTCACGAGTCGTGGTTATCAAATTAAATGTATCGCTGGCTGTTCAATGGGGGCATTAGTGGGTGGTATTTATGCCGCTGGCAAACTGTCTGATTTTGAAGCTTGGGTAAGTGAGTTGAACACCCTTGATGTAGTAAGGCTGTTGGATTTGCGCTTAAAAGGTCAGGGGGCTTTAAAAGGCAATAAAGTATTTGAGGTATTGCGGGAAATGGTGGGTGACTGTGCCATTGAGTCGCTACCAATCCCTTATACGGCAGTTGCCACTGATTTAGAAGCACAACGTGAGGTGTGGTTCCAATCTGGCCCCTTGCTTGAAGCCATACGTGCTTCCATTGCCATACCCAGTATTTTTACTCCAGTTCGAATTGGGTCACGACTATTTGTTGATGGTGGCGTATTAAACCCGCTGCCTATTGCCCCAACGGTATCTGCCCATAGTGACTTAATTGTTGCGGTTGACTTAAGTGCTGATGATGATGGGCTTGATCTGCCTACTAGTCAACAGGTAGTGGTTCAGCCTCAGGCGCCGACAGCTCTTGATCGCTGGTTTGCTCAGCTAAAGTTGCGTACTCAAGGGTTTCGTGAGTCGCGTAAAGATGAATTTACCAGTGTCGTAGAAGGGGACGACCCCGTGTTAAAGCGGGGGATGCTGGATATTATCAACGAGTCTTTGGAAACGATGCAGGGCGCATTAACACGTTACAAGCTGGCGGCACATCCGCCGGATGTTTTAATCGGTATTCCCAAAAGTATTTGCCGCTTTTATGAGTTTCATA
The DNA here is from genome assembly GCF_026309355.1 of Spartinivicinus marinus. Classification (NCBI taxonomy): domain Bacteria; kingdom Pseudomonadati; phylum Pseudomonadota; class Gammaproteobacteria; order Oceanospirillales; family Zooshikellaceae; genus Spartinivicinus; species Spartinivicinus marinus. The sequence goes on along the minus strand of NZ_JAPJZK010000001.1, from coordinate 310,131 downwards.
AAGGGCCAGAGCTAATTCAAATGGGGCAGGTGATTGCTAGGGATGTGTTGGATCGGTTTGAAGCTCATCAGCGGGAAAATGGCGGGAAGAATAATGGAAATGGCGGCAAAGTGGTGATTCGGTAGTTGGGGGTGGCAAAACTACACTGCTAGTGCCTTCTCCTTTTGATGGCGTCGCGAAAGGGTGTTGAAAATAAGTCTAGTGTCCGATATGGAATAACAGGATATTCTTCCGCCGCGCTTGAAGTGCCATCCCTGGCCCATCAAGCGCTAAAAAGGCATCCATGCCTTAGCTATGAACACCCTGTCACCCCATATCCGCTAGCTTTTTGCGAAAATATTTCGTCTTACTTAATCTTTAATCAGCGATAAAAACTCAAAGCGGGTATTTTCGCTTTTTCTGAATTGACCCAGCATTACAGAGGTTTTCATTACGGAGTTTTGCTTTTCAACGCCTCGCATCATCATGCACATATGCTTGGCTTCAATCACCACCGCAACTCCTTTGGCATTTGTCACTTGCTCAATGGTTTCGGCAATTTGTCGGGTCATGTTTTCTTGAATTTGCAGGCGGCGGGCAAACATGTCAACAATGCGGGCAACTTTGGATAAACCTAAGACGTTGCCTGTTGGTAAATAGGCGACATGGCACTTGCCAATAAAAGGCAACAGGTGATGTTCACAAAGCGAATAAAGCTCAATGTCTTTTACTAACACCATCTCATCGTTATCAGAAGGAAACAATGCGTCATTAACGACTTCCTCAAGACTTTGTTGATAGCCGCGAGTTAAAAACTGCATTGCTTTGGCAGCACGCGCTGGAGTGTCTTTTAAACCAGGACGGCTGACATCTTCGCCAATGGCTTCGATAATTTTACTAAATGCCTGTTCCATGATGTAACCTTGCCTAAATTTGAAGGCATACCCTACGTTAAGCTAACTAACGGGTAAAGTATTTTTTTGCCTTTTACGGCCCCCCTTTTTTTTAAGCAGAATGAACATTGAACCATTACCACCGGCATGGGCGGGAGTGGTACAAAAGGCAATTACATTGGGTAGTTGCCTGAGCCAAGTATTCAGGTAGCTTTTTAAGGTAGGGCGTTTGCCAAAGTTGCGATGGGACTTGCCATGAATGATTTTGACGCAGCGATAACCTTGGCGTTGGCAAAACTGTAAAAATTCAACCACAAGCTTGCGGGCCTCATCAATACGATAACCGTGTAAGTCCAGTTGGTAATCAATTGAAAACTTACCCTGCTTCAGTTGCTGGAAGTGACCTAACTGGATACCGGGCTGGTAATACTCTACTTTTTCTTCAGGCCCAATTAGTGGAACATAACCTTCAGACAAACCATCTACAGTTACACCGTTGGTGTCGACAGTTGCCGCTTGTTGTTTAGCTTGTTGGGTGGCTGATGGTTCTGGCAGCTCTGAGGGGATAGCGACAGTGGCTGGTTGAAAAACAAAATCCACATCATGCACTTCAGCCAAAAATTCTGCAATTTCATTGGCTGGTAATGGAGGGGGAGTGGTGTTTTTCGGCTGCTTTGGCATACTGCTTTAATACAATATATCTAAATTGCGCTACAATAGCGGCTCTAATGCTTTCACTCAAGGCTACCTTTTAAAATAGATCATATTTTTGCTGGAGTATTTTTGTGCAGCTACAACAAACCCCATCGTTTCAAGGGTTAACTACCATCCGAGATTTTATCCGCTGGGCCTATAGCCGATTTAATCAGGCCGATTTGTTTTATGGCCATGGTGCAGATAACAGCTGGGATGAAGCTGTGCATTTGGTGTTACAAAGTTTGGCGCTACCCTGGGATATAGAGCAGCCATTATTTGATTGTCATTTAACTGATGATGAAAAGCAGCATGTCGCTTCTTTAATTAATCAGCGAATTGAGCAGCGAATTCCAACAGCCTATCTGGTCAATCAAGCCTGGTTTTGTGGGTTACCTTTTTATGTAGATGAGCGGGTGCTGGTTCCTCGCTCGCCCATTGCTGAATTAATTAATAACCAGTTTCGTCCTTGGCTGGTCGCTAGCTCCGTTGATCGTGTGCTGGATTTATGTGCAGGCAGTGGCTGTATTGGTATTGCCTGTGCTTATGCGTTTCCAGAGGCGCAAGTGGATATAGCGGATATTTCAACAGATGCACTCCAGGTGGCGACCATTAATGTTGACCAGCATGAGCTGGCTCACCGAGTATCACTGGTGCAATCTGATTTATATCAAGCATTATCTCAGCATCGTTACCAACTGATCGTGAGCAATCCTCCTTATGTGGATGCTGAAGATATGGCAGATATGCCAGCTGAGTTTCATCATGAGCCGGCTCTGGGGTTAGAAGCGGGTGATGATGGGTTAGATTTAGTCAAACATATTTTAGCAAAAGCAGCTGACTACTTAACCGATGATGGGCTATTAGTGGTAGAGGTGGGTAATAGTCAGTGGGCGTTAGAAGAACAGTTTCCACAGGTGCCGTTTACCTGGGTGGAGTTTGAACAGGGAGGCCATGGTGTGTTTGTATTGAGTGCTGCGGACTGCAAACAATTTCAGCCAGTATTCCAAACTCAGATTAATAAAGCAGTTTAGGTATAAGAACAATGTCAGGAAACACATTTGGTAAGTTATTTACGGTCACTACCTTTGGTGAAAGTCATGGCCCTGCTTTAGGCTGTATAGTTGATGGTTGCCCACCAGGGTTGCCGGTTAGTGAAGCCGATTTGCAATTGGAACTGGATCGCCGTAAGCCAGGTACGTCTAAATTTACCACTCAGCGTCGGGAGCCAGATCAGGTAAAAATTTTATCGGGGGTGTTTGAGGGTAAAACCACAGGCACGCCGATAGGGCTGGTGATTGAAAATACGGATCAGCGCTCAAAGGATTACTCCAATATCAAAGACCAGTTTCGCCCTGGCCATGCAGACTATACCTATACCCAAAAATACGGCTTTCGTGATTACCGTGGCGGTGGTCGCTCGTCTGCCAGAGAAACAGCCATGCGAGTTGCTGCGGGGGCTATTGCCAAAAAATACCTGGCCCAGCAAGGAGTTATTATTCAGGGCTACTTATCTCAATTAGGTCCAATTGAGCTGGACTGTGTGGATATGAGTGGGGTTAACCAAAACCCGTTTTTTTCCGCTGATCCTGACAAAATCCCTCAGCTTGAAGACTATATGCAAGCGCTAAGAAAATCGGGAGACTCAATCGGTGCAGAAGTGACCGTGATGGCGTCAGGGTTAATCCCCGGTTTAGGTGAACCTATTTTCGACCGGTTGGATGCAGACATTGCCCATGCTCTAATGAGTATTAATGCCGTTAAAGGGGTGGAAATCGGTGATGGCTTTGCCGTGGTCAATCAAAAAGGCACTGAACATCGGGATGAAATAACCCCAGAAGGTTTTTTATCAAATCATGCGGGTGGCGTATTAGGTGGTATTTCCACTGGACAAACCCTTGTGGCCCGGATGGCTTTAAAGCCCACTTCCAGCCTGCATTTACCAGGGCGAAGTGTCGATATTCATGGTCAACCGATCGAAGTGGTGACCAAAGGTCGTCATGATCCTTGTGTTGGTATCCGAGCCACACCTATTGCCGAAGCCATGTTAGCGCTGGTATTAATGGATCATTGGCTGCGCCATCGAGCTCAAAATGCTGATGTGGTATCACCCACGCCGGTAATTTCAGGAGAGGTTAAATAGTAAGACGTTTTATGTATATTTGAATTTATTCTACAAAAAAAACCACCGTTATTATAAGGTGGTTTTTTTTGTGAGTTTAATTTTTTTAAAAGCTTAATAATAGGTGAAAGTACTAACCACAGGGTAATGGTCTGATAAGTCGCTATAGTAACCATTACTGTAAATACCCTGTCCCCAGCTACCGCTTAAATAACTCCAGTACCAGCTTTGATCTGACTTTAATGGAATAACTTCCATATTAGTAGTGCTACGAGGCTGTTTATAGCCGTTATGACTCATCACATAGTCTAAAGTGTCATTGTAAAATAAGCTGAATCCACTGGAATAAGCGTTGGCTTTCGCTACCCAATTGGTGCTGGAAGAAAATGAACCATAGTTTGATTGAATGTAATTAAGTTGGCATTGGCAAGCTGCCTTCATATCATTGACATGCTGGGACTTACTAAACTCGACATTTAAATCCCCGGCAATAATGACCGGCTGGTAGGAAGGTACCTGCAACGTATTTTTAATCCAACTATTCATTTCTTTTAATTGATTCATGCGATAATTATGGGCATCGGGTGCATCATTTTCATCCGCTTGCAAATGAGTGCCGACCACATTAAATGTCATGCCATTTTTACTGATTTTAACTAACGCAGCGCCTTTGTTAGCCCAATAGTCCCAGGTTTTAGAGTGGGAAGTTCGATAGATATAAGCATGTTGCTCAGTTATAGGATAACGACTCATAATAAATACGCCGCCTCTAATCACAACGGCACTACTAGAACAATCACCATTGAGGGAATGCCAGCCATAGCCAGAGCAACTTTGTCCGACTACGGGTGTGCTATAGGGATAAAGGTCTGCTAAATGAGAGGTAATTGTTGAATATGCACTATCTGTAAATGCTTCATTAAAAATAATAACATCAGGTAAATTATTTAATTGTCGAATAGCATTGGGTGTACGTTGCAGCCGATTACTTTGGTCCCAGTTTTGATAGCCTAATTGCATGATATTAAAAGTCATCACGCGAAGTGAGGTAGCGGCGTTGGAAACAGAGGAAAATAAAAGAGAAAGTGGTACTAATAAAACCAAAAAAGCAATGCGCTTTTTAATATTAAATAATGTCATGGTACACCTTCAAACCAGTTGTATTATTTATTTAATTAAGTGCGCACTGTGAAGGTTAGATACTATACAGATCACTTTTTTGTGTAAACGTACCTCTCATATCAGTTTGGAATAAATAAAATTAATCCCATTAGGCATGATTGTTATTTATTCGGTTTTGGTTGGTTGCAGCATTTTTTCTCACAAAACAATATAAAAAATTCAGGGTTTATTGTTGAATCAAAGAGTTAGCGTTATTTGATTGAACATGCTATTAAAGAATTTCGAACCGGTATGCCTGCAAAGTAAAGTCTTGTGAATTTGCTAAAATGCCAGGGGCGGTAAATTATGAGAGGTGTCCTTTACATTCCAAAGATAGATGCCTGTGTCAATCTTATCTTTACAACGCTTTGCTTACAGTTTCTATCTTTGGTTTATGCTGGGCTTAATAAGGCTAAAGTGATCTGAATATTCGTGTTGTCTGAATATTCGTGTTGATAGTGATAAACCCGTTAAATTAATTCCGCCAATACCTCTTTGGGTTTTAAACAGTCCATCACTTCACCACATTTTTTACTAATTTCCTGCCAGTTTTTAATATTGCAGCGGATGCGGGTAACACAGCAGGTGGGTATCATCTCGCTGAATTTGGGGTCTAAGGTTTCGATGGTTTCTTCAATGCCAGGGTTATGACCAATAATCATTAATCGCTGGCAGGCAGCAGGTGCTTGTTTAATGACATTGAAAATCGCTTTTGCTGAGGCATCATAAAGCGCTGGGTACCAATCAACCTGGTCAGGGGGAATCGCTAGCGCGGGCAATAGTAATTCTGCCGTGGCCTTGGCTCGGGCTGCTGGGCTGGCAAATACGCGATCAGGGTGCCAGTGCTTGTCGGCTAATAGCTGTCCCATTAAGGGTGCGGTTTTTTTGCCCCGTTTGTTTAAAGGCCGATCAAAGTCAGCCAGTGAGTCGTCTTTCCAGCTGGATTTGGCATGGCGTACTAGTAATAGTTCCTTCATTTATTAAGTTCCTTTAGCAGCTTGTAATAGCTCAATAAACGCCTTGGCTGCATTTGACAGTGTTCGCTCTGGATGATGAATATAGCCCAACTGTCGGTTAATAGACTGGGTGTTTATAGGTAATATTCTAAGACTATCATCTACCATTGCTTGTGGCAGCACACTCCAGGCCAGCCCTACGGCAACCATCATTTTAATGGTTTCTAAATAGTTGGTGGCCATGGCAATGTTAAGGTGTAAACCCGCTTCGTTAAATAATGATTTCACGATATGGTGAGTAAAAGTATTGCTACCTGGGAAAATAGCACTGTAATTAATTAAGTCCTCTAACGTTAGCTGCGCTTGTTTAGCCAGCGGATGGTCTGGTGCAGCAACAAATACCAATGGGTCATCCCAAATTTTTTCTGAAGTGACATTCGTGCTAGGAGTAGGCGCTAAGGTAATTACCGCTAGCTCTACTTGCCCTTGCTGAATACCCTCATAGGCCCATTCAGAGTCAATAAAGTTAATATCCAAAGCAACATCAGTGAACTGAGTGGTAAATTGCTTTAGTAAAGGCGGGAGGCGATGTAGGCCAATATGGTGGCTGGTGGCCAGGGTCAGGGTGCCTGAGATGTTACCGGTTAAATTTTGAATCTCACGCTGTGTATCTGCAATGGTGCTGATTATCTGATAAGCCTTGGGTAATAACACTTTTCCTGCTTCTGTCAGGCTAATTGTGCGGCCAACGCGGTCAAATAATTTAGCATCGAGCATTTGTTCGAGTACCGCAATGCGTTTACTTACTGCTGGCTGAGTGAGATGGAGTTTTTCTGCGGCTACTGAAAATGAACCGTTTTCAGCAACCGCAACAAATGCGTTAAGAGAGTGTGTATCCATAGGTTGTTAAGCTTGATTGATTTAGTATTCCAATTTTTTATAGACAATCTAAAAATTATTAATTTGTTTTATTTGACTGCTAAGCCTAGCATATAACAGGCATATGAAAAGCATTACAGGGTATGTAAGCCCTGCAAAAGTACCCTGGTGGCTCTGATGAGGATAACGAAAAATGACTGCTAAAACCCTATACGACAAGTTGTGGGAGATGCATTTGGTGGCTGAGCAAGATGATGGTTCGGCGCTGATATACATTGACCGCCATTTATTGCACGAAGTGACCTCGCCACAGGCCTTTGAGGGACTAAGGCTGGCTGGCCGTCAACCCTGGCGACGTGATGCTAACCTGGCAACCCCTGATCACAATGTACCTACGACAGTTGCTGAACGTCAGGCAGGGATTGATGGCATCCTTGATCCAGTATCAAAAATTCAGGTGAAAACTCTGGATGATAACTGCCAGTCATTTGGTATTACTGAGTTTGCCATGAAGGATCGCCGGCAAGGCATTGTTCATGTGGTGGGGCCTGAGCAGGGGGCAACACTGCCTGGAATGACGGTGGTTTGTGGTGACTCTCATACTTCTACTCATGGGGCTTTTGGAGCTTTAGCTCATGGTATTGGTACTTCTGAAGTAGAGCATGTATTGGCTACCCAGTGTTTGGTGGCGAAGAAAATGAAAAACATGCTGGTGAAGGTTGAGGGCAAGCTGTCTCCTTTTGTTACGGCAAAAGATATCGTGCTGGCCATTATCGGTAAAATTGGTACGGCGGGTGGTACAGGCTATGCCATTGAGTTTGGTGGTTCTGCGATTCGCTCGTTATCAATGGAAGGGCGGATGACCATTTGTAATATGGCCATTGAAGCAGGAGCTCGGGCAGGCATGGTGGCTGTCGACCAAACGACCATTGATTATGTAAAAGGCCGACCATTTTCCCCTAGCGAAGCGCAGTGGCAACAAGCTGTAGCCAGTTGGCGACAGTTGGTGTCTGATGATGGCGCTCATTTCGACAAGGTGGTAGAACTAGCGGCAGCAGAGATTCAACCACAAGTCACTTGGGGTACATCGCCAGAAATGGTGGCACCCGTGGTGAGTCGTGTCCCTGATCCTCAAGACGAAACAGATCCTACCCGTAAAGAAGGTATCCAACGCGCTCTGGAATATATGGGGCTAAAACCAGGAACGCCAATCACTGATATCAAGCTGGACCGTGTATTCATTGGTTCTTGCACTAACTCGCGAATTGAAGATTTGCGAGAAGCGGCCAAAGTCGTTCAAGGTAAAAAAGTCGCTGCCAATGTTAAGCAGGCAATGGTGGTGCCAGGGTCAGGGTTGGTGAAAGAGCAAGCTGAGCAGGAAGGGCTGGATAAAGTCTTTATTGAAGCCGGTTTGGAATGGCGTGAACCTGGTTGCTCAATGTGTTTAGCCATGAATGCCGACAAACTGGGCCGTGGTGAGCACTGTGCATCGACTTCAAACCGTAACTTTGAAGGCAGGCAAGGGTTTGGTGGGCGGACCCACTTGGTGAGTCCGGCAATGGCGGCAGCAGCGGCTATTTATGGCCATTTTGTTGATATTAGAGCGATTGACTAAGGAGTAACCCATGGAAGCATTTACCCAATTAACTGGCGTGGTGGCTCCTTTAGATCGTGCCAATGTTGACACTGACATGATCATCCCCAAGCAGTTCTTAAAGTCGATTAAGCGTTCTGGGTTTGGTCCTAACCTGTTTGATGAGTTGCGCTATCTGGATGAGGGTAAGCCCGATCAGGATTGTAGCAACCGCCCGTTGAACCCAGACTTTATGTTAAATCAGTCTCGTTACCAAGGGGCGAGTATTTTATTGGCTCGGGAAAATTTTGGTTGTGGCTCCAGCCGTGAACATGCGCCTTGGGCTTTATTGGATTACGGCTTTCGCTGTGTCATTGCGCCAAGCTTTGCGGATATTTTTTACAACAACTGTTTTAAAAATGGCATTTTGCCTATCGTGGTTGCGGATGATGAAGTTGATCAGCTATTCCAGGGCCTAGCAGTACAGGAAGGCTATCAACTGACAGTTGACCTTGAACAACAGACCATTACCAAACCTGATGGTAGTGTCATTACCTTTGAGGTAGACGACTTTCGCCGTGAATGCTTGTTGAAAGGTTTAGACGAAATAGGTCTTACATTAGCGAAGTCTGATAAAATTAAAGCATTTGAAGCGAAGTATAAACAGCAAAATCCCTGGTTATTTAGTTAAAGGTAAGTAGGTATTTAAATGAGTAAACAAATTTTAGTATTACCTGGTGATGGGATTGGACCAGAAATCGTTACTGAGGCCATTAAAGTACTGGCAGCGGTAAAAGATAAATTTCAGCTAGCGATTGACTGGCAAGAAGGCTTGGTGGGTGGTGTGGCCATTGACGCAGAGGGGGTGCCATTACCTGAGTCGACCTTGGCTCAAGCTAAAGCAGCCGATGCCATTTTATTAGGTGCTGTGGGCGGCCCTAAGTGGGATCAGCTGGAAATGGCTAAACGGCCTGAAAAAGGCTTACTGGGTTTACGAGCTGAGCTACAACTGTTTGGTAACTTGCGCCCTGCTATTCTTTATCCCCAACTGGCAAATGCTTCCACCTTAAAACCAGAAGTCGTGGCTGGCTTGGATATTCTAATTGTACGAGAACTGACGGGTGGTATCTATTTTGGTCAGCCTCGTGGTATTAAGACCTTAGACAACGGTGAGCGCCAGGGTTTTAATACTTATGTGTATAGCGAGTCTGAAATTCGTCGGATTGCAAAAGTCGCATTTGAAGCAGCTCAAAAGCGTCAGGGTAAGCTTTGTTCAGTAGATAAAGCCAATGTATTAGAAGCAACTGTCTTATGGCGAGAAGTGATGGAAGAAGTTGCTAAGGATTATCCCGATGTTGAGTTAAGCCACATGTACGTGGATAACGCAGCGATGCAACTGGTAAGAGCCCCAAAACAGTTTGATGTGATTGTCACAGGTAATATGTTTGGTGATATTTTATCGGATGCGGCGGCAATGCTGACAGGCTCTATTGGTATGCTACCTTCCGCATCACTGAATGCTGAAGGTAAGGGTATGTACGAGCCAATCCATGGTTCTGCACCTGATATTGCAGGCAAGGAAGTGGCTAACCCGCTGGCAACCATTTTATCCATTGCGATGATGTTGCGCTATTCACTGGGCTATCCAGAACCCGCTGATGCAATTGAGGCTGCTGTTAAGCAAGTATTAGCCGATGGCTTACGTACTGCTGATATTTACACAGAAGAAACAGATACCCGGCAAGTGTCGACTAAGGCTATGGGGGATGCTGTGGTTGCAGCGTTGTAACCTTTACGCAGCAAAAAATTAATACCTATTCAAAATTAATTAACTCATTAATGGGAAGTAAGCACGTATGACTAAAACATATGATGTGGCTGTGGTTGGGGCAACCGGTGCAGTCGGTGAAGCTATGTTGTCGATACTGGAGCAGCGGGATTTTCCTGTGGGTAAAATATACCCTTTAGCCAGTAGCCGTTCTGCAGGAAGTACTATCTTATTTAAAAATAAGCCAGTTGTAGTAGAAGATTTAGCCACCTTTGATTTTAGCAAAGTACAAATTGGCTTGTTTTCAGCCGGGGGAAGTGTATCGGCAGAATACGCACCAAAAGCAGCAGCGGCCAGCTGTGTGGTCATAGATAATACCTCCCACTTCCGCTATGACCCTAATGTGCCATTGGTGGTGCCAGAGGTTAATCCTGAAAAAGTAGCGGACTATACTAATTGTGGAATTATTGCTAATCCAAACTGTTCTACGATTCAAATGTTGGTAGCTTTAAAGCCATTTTATGATGCAGTTGGTATTAGTCGTATAAACGTTGCGACCTATCAAGCTGTCTCAGGAACAGGTAAAGACGCTATTAATGAGTTGGCATCACAAACAGCCACCTTATTGAATGCTAAAGGAGCAGAAGCTAAGGTTTATCCTAAGCAGATTGCATTTAATTTGCTCCCACAGATTGATGTTTTTCAAGAAAATGGCTACACCAAAGAAGAGATGAAAATGGTGTGGGAGACCAAAAAGATATTTGGCGATGAAGGTATCTTGGTTAACCCAACCTGTGTGAGAGTGCCTGTTTTTTATGGTCATTCAGAAGCAGTCCATATTGAAACCAAAGAAAAGATTACGGCTGCTCAGGCACAGGAGTTGTTGAAAAAGGCACCAGGTGTCGTTCTGTTAGATGAGCATCAAGATGGTGGTTATCCTACACCTGTTACTGAGGCTGCTGGTGAAGATCCCGTCTACGTCGGGCGTGTCAGAGAAGATATATCCTGTGACAGAGGTCTCAATTTATGGGTTGTAGCGGATAATGTAAGGAAAGGGGCCGCTCTTAACAGTGTACAAATTGCCGAGATATTGATAAAAGACTATATATAATTGATACTTACTTAACGATTTGAACCTTATTTCTAGCTTTAGTCTAACCGGTTAAGGCTAGCATTTTGTTGTATTTGCAAATCTAAGATAAGAATAGAGTGGGTAAGCGGGCTACTTACCTGCTCATTGTGTCTTATAGTTATATACAGATTGACCAATCGCGTTCAGGCTGAGTTTGTTAGAAAGCTTGCTTTTCTACAAGCTCGCCCAGCATTCACAGGAAGTCTATGTATTCATCGTTTGGGATCAATTTATGGATCGCGAGGGGAAATGTATTGACTTGCTTGTTTTTAAGGCGGTTACCAAAACAAGTGGCAAGTAGCCAAAACAAGTAGAACTGGGAAACAAATAATTGGTCGTGAAGTGTATGGCAGAAAGACCCAACTCCTTAGAAATCGCAAGACTAAATGATAATAAAGGATTGAGAATTATGGTGCGCAAGCTTGTAGTGGCAATGGCTGCAACCGGGGCCTTGTCATCTGGGGTAGTAAATGCCCTGGGCCTTGGGGATATTGCCCTCAAATCCGCCCTCAACCAGCCTTTGAATGCTGAAATTGAACTCATCCAGATTAGAGACCTGAACGCTAATGAAATATTACCCAATTTAGCTACCCGAGAAGACTTTAACCGAGCGGGTGTAGAAAGAATTTTCTTTCTAAACAACATGAAGTTTGCGACGGTGGTTCGTCCTAACGGCTCTGCCTACATCAAAGTCTCCAGTAATAAGCCAGTTCGAGAGCCTTACTTAAACTTCTTAGTCGAAGTGCACTGGCCCAGCGGTCGATTGCTGCGTGAGTACACCGTGTTGCTAGATCCACCGACATTCACTGAGCAAGCCCCAACAGCGGTTGAGGCACCCGCTACAGCTGAGCCAGTGGCTGAGCGTCCCGCTCCAGTCGCAACACCGACTACAGCTGAACCGACCACGGTTACAACAACCCCAACTGATACAGGCTTCCAGGGCGGGGATTCTTATCGGGTTCAAGCAAACGACACCCTTTATGAAATTGCCGCCAAAGTTAAGCCTTCCAGTCAAGTTACTGTTCAACAAACGATGTTGGCTTTGCAGCAGGATAACCCTGATGCCTTTATCAACAACAATATTAATCTGTTGAAGAAAGGTAAGGTACTGCGACTACCGGATGAACAGCGGGTTAGAAATGTGTCTGTTAGTGATGCAGTGACCCAAATTAAGCAGCAAAATCAAGCATGGAAGCAAGGCACAACAGAACTAGCTGCACCACAAATTGATGCGACGCCTCGAACTGATGTTGAGCCAGTGGTAACGGAAACCACACAGGATGGTAAACTGACCATTGTCACATCAACAGCCAACCAGCCAGACGAAACCGGTGCGGATACGGGACAACCTGAAGGTGTTTCTGATACGCAAGTGAGCGAGCTGAAGAATGAGCTGTCACTTGCTCAGGAAAATCTTGATAAATCACAACGGGAAATTGAAGAGCAAGGCGCAAGACTGCAGGAGTTGGAAGACCAGATTGGCACCCTACAACGCCTGTTGAGCCTGAAAGATGAGCAGCTGGCTGCTTTGCAAACGCAATTAGCAGAAGCGCAAGAACAAGCTGAACAAGCAACGCAAGCAGTGACTCCAGAAGTTGTGGTTGATAAACAGCCTGTTCAACCCACCACTACCCCAGAAACTACCCCAGAAACTACCCCAGAAACTACCCCAGAACCTAAGCCAGAGCCGGGTATTATTGACCAAGTACTCGCGAGCCCGGTGTTATTAGGAACGGTGGGAGGTGTTATTGTCATACTAGTTGGAGGGTTATTCCTCTGGTCTCGGCGGCGAGCGCAAGAAGATGAGGAGTTTTACGAAGAGTTTGAGGAGGAAGGCCTGGGGGAGGACCAAACCGTCGTTAGCGGAGTGAGCGGCGGTGGTGCTGAAGAAGCATTGGAAGTGGCAGAGGAAGAGCCAACAGAACCTGTAACACCGCAAACAGCCGATCCAATCGGTGAAGCTGATATCTATATTGCTTATGGGCGTTTCTCTGAAGCAGAGCAGTTGTTACGTAACGTAATCAATGATGAACCTTCTCGTAGCGACTTACGAGTGAAGCTGCTGGAAGTGTATGCCGAAATGCAAGATGCCAATGCGTTCAGCCAAGAGCTACAGGAGTTGCACGAGCTAGCTGATCAAGGAGCTATTCAACAGGCTGAGGCGCTAAAAGCAAAGTTTGGTGATGCGTTGGCTTCAGCAGCTCCCAGAATTGCTGCTGAGGAGAAAGATGAGTTTGCTAGCTTAGAGCAGGAGCTAACCGATGAAGCCTTGACGATGGATGATCTTGATGAAAGTTTATCCCTCGATGACTTGGATTTAGAAGGTGAGCTTAATCAACTGTCTACTACTGCTGAGACAGATGAGCTAAGTCTGGATGATTTGGAAACGAGTCTAGATGCAGAGCTTGAGGATGAAGAATTTGGTTTAGATCTTGGTAGCCTGGATGAAAGCATTGAAGAGCCTGCTGCGCTTGAAGATGAGCTTGATCTTGAGTTAAGCCTGGATGATGAAGTTGCCTCTGAAGAGGTGGCAGAAAGTCTTGATGAATTGTCTTTAGATTTGGAGCCCTCAGCGGAAGTTGAAGATCTGGACAAAGCTTTAGAGCTTGACTTGAGTGACTTAGAAGAACTGCCTACAGAAGAAGAGTTTAGCTTGGATGATGAGCTGAGCTTGGATATGGAGTCAACCTCGACTGAGCTGGAAGAGAGTTTAGATACCTCACTGGAAGACCTTGAGCTTGACTTGAGTGAAGATGCACTTGATCTGGAAGAGCCTGTAGCAATAGAAGAGCCAGTAGCGGAGATAGCAAAAGCCCCCGAGCCTCCTGTTGAGCAGCCAGCGCCGACTGAAACATTAACTAAGGCTGAAAATCTGGGGCTCTCTGAAGAAGAGGAAGCCTTTATCTTAGACTCTGACGCAATGGAAGATAATCTGGCTGACTTGGATGCAGCTACTGAAAGCCTGGCGGCGGAATTGGCAATTGATGACTTGGATATGGATGACGATATGGATGTAACTGCTGAAGCACCTGTCACAAGACCTGCCCCAGTAGAAGATCACGGCACTGCAACAGCAGTGGCTGAGCCTAAAGTACAAGCTAAGCCTGCAGTAGCAAAAGCCCCTGCTGGTCAAGAGCAGGATTATGAGTTCCTGGCTGATGCCGATGAAGCGGCGACAAAACTGGATTTAGCTCGGGCTTATATTGATATGGGAGATCAGGATGGTGCTCGGGATATTCTGGATGAAGTCATGACTGAAGGTAATGATGTACAGAAAAAAGAAGCACAGGGACTGTTGGATAGCATGGACTAGCGATAATCAGTAATATTTTCCTCACCCCAGCCCTCTGCTAAAGAGGGCGCTTAAAAATCGATGGTGGGTAGTAATCAGACAGTAGGGAGTAATGACTCAGGTGCAATCCCATGATTCAGTCGCTGATCGGCAGCCAGCGACTGAAGTGGCTCAACGCTTTGCTGCCAGTATCGAATATGATGGTTCCCATTATCATGGCTGGCAAGCCCAGCGCTCAGGTATCAAGACCGTTCAACGTGCAGTAGAGGCAGCTATCAGTGAGGTGGCTGATCATCCTCTAACAGTGATTTGTGCAGGGCGGACTGATACCGGAGTACATGGTTGTAATCAAATCATTCACTTTGATAGCACTGCAATACGCTCTGAGCGAAGCTGGGTATTTGGTGCCAATAGTAACCTTCCTAATGATATCTCAGTACGCTGGGTTAAACCGGTGGATGATAGTTTTCATGCTCGTTTTAGTGCAGTGTATCGTCGTTATCGCTATGTCATTCTAAATACCCCAGTGAGGCCTGCCCACTTACCCAATGGGGTCACCTGGAACTATCGGCCCCTGAATGTGGCCTTGATGAGTGAGGCTGCTCAGGCTTTAGAAGGCGAGCATGACTTTAGCTCGTTTCGGGCAATCGGCTGTCAGGCCAAGTCACCAGTTAAGACGATTCATCATTTGCGGGTAGAGCGCTTTGGTGACTTAATTGTTATCGATGTCAAAGCCAATGCATTTTTACATCATATGGTGCGTAATATTGCTGGGGTATTGATGGCCATTGGCTGTAGTAAACGCCCTATCAGCTGGGTAAAAGACGTATTAGCTGCTCGTGACCGAACTCAAGGGGGAGTCACTGCACCACCTTATGGCTTATATTTTGTTGATGTAGGCTATCCTGAGCAATTTGATTTACCTTCCCCTCCCTTAGGCCCATACTTTCTATCACCCTGGCTGACAGAGTAGTTAGTACTAGTCACTGGATAGAATGATTTTGTTTTGAATATCTGGGTTTTGAATAACTGGGTTTTAAATAACAGGGTTTTAAATAACAGGGTTTCGAGTTGTATATGAATCAACGTGTAAGGGTAAAAATTTGTGGTATCACTCGGCTGGTGGATGCGAAGGCAGCCGTGAATGCGGGTGCTGATGCGATTGGCCTGGTGTTTTATGAACAAAGCCCAAGAGCGGTGAATATTCCGCAAGCAGCTGAAATAGCAAGTAGCCTAAGTCCATTTATTACTACTGTTGGTCTGTTTGTGAATGCAACAACTGACTATATACAACAAGTGTTAACAGACGTACCGCTCGGGTTATTGCAATTTCATGGTGATGAGCCTGAAGTTTTTTGTCAGCAATTTAATAAACCTTATATAAAAGCCCTTCGAGTGCGAGAAGGGATGGATATTAACCGTATTATCGGGCAGTATAAGTCGGCGGCAGGTATTTTATTAGATAGCTATCGCCCCGGTATTCCTGGTGGAACCGGTGAAACTTTTAATTGGCAGTGTATTCCTGCTCATCCCAGCAAACCGATTATTCTTGCCGGTGGCTTATCTGCCAATAACGTAGCAATGGCTATTCAACAGGTGAGGCCTTTTGCTGTGGATGTAAGTGGCGGGGTGGAGCAAGCAAAAGGTATTAAGGACCCTGCCAAAATTAATGCGTTTATTCGAGAGGTTGCCAGTGTCTCAACAATACAGTGTTGAAGATCTATTAAAACTACCCGACAGCCGAGGTCATTTTGGGCCTTACGGTGGTCGTTTTGTATCTGAAACCTTGATGGCGGCATTAGCTGAGTTAGAAGAAACTTACCACAAGTTGTGGCGAGATCCAGACTTTCAAGCAGAGTTTGATAAAGACTTGGCTCACTATGTTGGTCGTCCATCTCCACTGTATTTTGCTGAGCGATGGTCTAAGCACCTGGGTGGTGCTCAAGTTTATTTAAAGCGTGAAGATTTAAACCATACCGGTGCCCATAAGGTGAATAACACCATTGGGCAGGCATTGTTGGCTAAACATATGGGCAAGCCTCGGGTGATTGCTGAAACGGGAGCCGGTCAACACGGCGTTGCCTCAGCAACCGTAGCGGCTCGCCTGGGCTTAGAGTGCCATGTCTATATGGGAGCTGAAGACGTTAAACGACAAGCGTTGAACGTATATCGGATGTCACTGTTGGGGGCCGAAGTGATTCCTGTTGAGTCAGGTTCGCGTACCCTGAAAGATGCTTTAAATGAAGCCATGCGGGACTGGGTGACCAATGTAGATAATACCTTTTACATCATTGGGACAGTGGCAGGGCCTCATCCTTATCCTCAAATGGTCCGTGATTTTCAATCAGTCATTGGTCGTGAAGCGCGTAGTCAGTGCCTTGAGCAGACTGGTAAATTACCCGATAGCATTGTGGCTTGTGTTGGGGGGGGCTCTAATGCCATTGGCTTGTTTTATCCCTTTATTGGGGATACCTCCGTTAACATTATCGGAGTAGAAGCGGCTGGCGAAGGCTTAGCCACAGGTCGACATGCAGCACCCTTATGCGCTGGTAAACCAGGGGTATTGCACGGTAATCGTACTTACTTAATGGAAGATGATGCTGGACAGATTATTCATACCCACTCTATTTCAGCAGGCTTAGATTATCCTGGCGTAGGGCCTGAACATGCTTGGTTAAAAGATACGGGTCGAGCAGAATATGTGGCTGTTACTGATCAGGAGGCATTAGCCGCATTTCATCGTTTAACTCGTATGGAAGGGATTATCCCAGCTTTAGAAAGTAGCCATGCGTTAGCTTATGTAGAAAAGCTGGCACCCACGATGGCAAAAGATCAGGTCATTGTGGTCAATTTATCAGGCCGTGGCGATAAAGATATTCATACCGTAGCGGCAATTGATGGCGTGGACTGGAGCTAACGGGGCGAACAATGAGTCGAATACAATCTTGTTTTGAACAACTGAAAAAAACACAACGGAAGGCGTTGATTCCTTATGTCACTGCTGGTGATAATTCACCTCAGCTTACTGTCCCATTAATGCATGCTATGGTGGAAGCGGGAGCCAACATTATTGAGTTAGGAATTCCATTCTCTGATCCCATGGCTGATGGACCTGTGATTCAGCAGGCTTGTGAGAGAGCGCTGTCCCACGGGGTTACGTTGTCAAACGTATTAGCGATGGTGGCTGAGTTCCGTAAGAGAGATAATCAAACGCCTGTTGTATTAATGGGATATCTCAACCCAGTGGAAGTGATGGGGTATCAAGCATTTGCTGAAGCTGCTGCTGATGCGGGTGTCGATGGTGTTTTGACAGTGGACTTACCTCCTGAAGAAGCTGGCCCGTTGGCTGATCAGCTAAAAGCAAAGGATATAGATATTATCTATCTACTGGCCCCCACGACAGCGGAAACTAGAATTAAAACCATTTGTGATAGTGCCTCTGGGTTTATTTATTACGTTTCCTTAAAAGGCGTTACTGGGGCTGCTACCCTTGATGTCGATGCAGTCAATCGTCAGCTGACACGGATTCGGCAATATACCCAGTTGCCTGTGGGTGTCGGGTTTGGTATTCGAGATGCTGAAACTGCCAAGGCAATTGCTCAAACGGCAGATGCTGTAGTTGTTGGTAGTGCAATTGTTAAAAAAATTGCAACAGGTACTGATGATCAAGCCACCATTGCTGCGGTTAAAGACCTGCTAGGCTCGATACGTCAAGCAATTGATTAAAAAGTGCTGTTTGGCGTTTGCCTCTAACCTTATTTTTGAGCAAACGTCAACCGTTCTTATATAGGGTTTTATCGTATTTTTTGTTTGTAGCGGAAGTGCTAGGGTATTGCCCCGGATTATTCATAGGGGTTCTGCATTAGCACCTCCGCTTTGTTATTTTAGGTAGCAACTTATGGCTAATTGGTTATTAGATAAATTTAATCTGCCGTCTTTGTCTGGCTCGAAAAAACACAGTAATGTGCCAGAAGGGCTGTGGAAAAAGTGCGTCAAGTGTGGGGCAATTCTGTATCAGCCAAAGCTTGAGGAAAATCTCGATGTGTGTCCAAAATGTGACCACCATATGCGGATTTCTGCTAGCACACGTTTAGATTACTTTTTAGACCCAGAAAACCGTGAGGAAATTGCTGCAGACTTAGAGCCGGAAGATCGCCTGAAATTCAGAGATAGTAAGAAATATAAAGACCGGTTAAATGCTGCACAAAAACAAACTGGGCAAAGAGATGCACTATTAGCCATGAAAGGCACCGTTCAAGGTGTGCCAGTGGCTGCAGTAGCCTTTGAGTTCTCCTTTATGGGTGGCTCAATGGGGTCTGTCGTGGGAGAGAAGTTTGTTCAGGCTGTAAATGTGTGTTTGGAGCAGCGTTGTGCTTTGGTTTGTTTTGCGGCCAGTGGTGGGGCGCGAATGCAGGAAGCATTATTTTCCTTAATGCAAATGGCAAAAACCAGTGCTGCACTGGAAAAACTAAAAGCTGCGGGTTTACCTTTTATTTCTGTTTTGACCGACCCAGTTTATGGTGGGGTTTCTGCCAGTTTAGCAATGTTAGGGGATGTTAATATTGCTGAGCCAAATGCATTGATTGGTTTTGCTGGTCCTCGAGTTATTGAGCAAACCGTTCGGGAAAAACTACCTGAAGGCTTTCAGCGCAGTGAGTTTTTATTAGAGCATGGCACGGTTGACATGATTTTACAGCGAAGCCAGCTTCGTGAGCGAATTGCCTCATTATTAGAAAAAATGACTTTTTATTTCACTGCGGAATTGGCTGCTAATGAGGTGGCAGCTGAAGAAGAGACGACAGCTGCTGTTGATCAGCCCCAGAGTGATGAAGCCAGTGAAACCAGCGAGCCAGCCGCTGAAGCAAGTACCGCAAATACGGAAGAACAACCTGCAACAGAACCTAAAAATGAGGTTTAAACAGTTACCTGAGTGGCTCTCTTGGTTAGAGGGCCTTCATCCTACTGAAATTGATCTTGGCTTAACGCGTATTCAACAGGTTTTTACCCAGCTTAATCCAGCTAAACTTGGCAAGAGGGTAGTGACGGTTGCGGGCACTAATGGCAAAGGCAGTACTATTGCCATGCTGCAGGCAATTTTGCAACAGGCGGGCTACCGGGTAGGGGTATATACCTCCCCTCACTTTTTACGCTATAACGAGCGGGTGGTGATTAATGGCCAGCCAGTATCGGATAGCCAGTTAATCGCCGCCTTTCATGCCGTTGACATCGCTAGGAAAGATATCTCCCTGACCTACTTTGAGTTTGGCTCCTTAGCAGCTTTTTGGTTGTTTCAGCAACAGCCACTAGATGTTGTATTACTTGAGGTAGGCTTGGGTGGCCGGTTAGACGCAGTCAATATTATTGATCCTGATGTCGCAGTGGTGACCAGTATTGGTTTGGACCATGAAAACTTCCTAGGTAATGAGTTAAATACGATTGCCTGGGAAAAAACCGGTATTGTTCGATCAGGCATTCCACTGATCTACGGTGATGAAACCCTGTATCCATCGGTTATCCAACGAGCTGAAACGGAACCGTTTCAGTTGTTGTGTAAAGGACAGCATTTTACTGCTGAACAGCAAACTAAGACCTGGATATTTAAAGGCAAAACAAACGTTGATGAGGCTGGGGAAGTGGTTGATTGTGAAATACCTGATCTGCCTTATCCTTCGTTGCCTTTTACCAATGCGTTAACTGTTTTGCAAACACTGCAACTGTTATCTTTACAAGTACCTTATGAAGCCATAGTGAAAGGCTTAATGGGTGCTAGCTTATTAGGTCGTTTGCAAATTGAGCATGTAACGATTAAAGATAAACCCGTTAAACTGATTTTAGATGTTGCTCATAACCCGGCTGCAGCACACATGGTGGCACAACGTTTAAAACAAGCCCATCATTCTCAGCGTGCTGTTTTTGCTGTTTTAGCTGATAAAGATGTCGAAGGTATCGTAGCAGCGATGACTCCTGTCATTAATCATTGGTATATCAGTCAGGTTGATGCCGAGCGGGCTTTCCCTATTGATGGATTGCAGGCTATTTTTGCAAATCAGGCAATAAAAAATGTGCAGTCATTTTCGCAAATTAAATTCGCCATTGAACAGGCTGTACAAGACGCTGAGCCCAATGAGGAAATTATCGTGCTAGGCTCATTTTATACTGTAGCAGAAACGTTAGCGTTAATTCCATGCTGGGTTGAGGAGCAACAATAAATAATGGATGACGGCTTAAAACAACGGTTGGTTGGGGCGATTGTTCTGGTGGCATTAGCCGTAATTTTTTTGCCGCAATTATTTGACCAGGAAACCCCTTATCAAGTGGTAAAAGTGCCTATTCCACAGCCCCCTGCATCAGTCGTGGAGCCTGCTTATATTGAGCAGCAGCGTCAGCGGGTGGCTGAGCGCCAAACAGAGCTGGTCAGTAAAGAGTTAGCCAGTAATAAAAGTGAAGAAAATGAACTACAAGACAACACTCAGCCTACCGTTGAGGAGCAAGTACCTGTTGAGCTGATAACTGATGATAGGGATATAGTTGTTGATGAAAATAATACAGCCCAGCACGCTGAGGAAAAAACCGACACTATTGAAACTGATACCCAGCAGACGATTCTTCCTAGCTTAGATCAGCAGGGAGTGCCAGTGACCTGGACATTGCAGTTAGCGACTTTTGGTAATCGAGCGAATGCTGACAAATTATTAAGAGAACTAAGGGCGGCGGGCTATAAAGCTTATAGTAAGCAAGTAGCCACTGGCCAAAAAAGCTTAACTCGGGTATATGTCGGACCATCTTTATCCAAAGACAGTGTTATTCAGCAGCAGCAGTCTATTGCTAAGCGTTGGTCATTATCAGGGTTGGTAATGCGCTTTAAACCTTAGTTTACTGCTATTAACAGTGTTGATATCTCTTTGCGAAAGTTGTTTAAAATTAGCTGTGACCACCATGGATGGTGAAAATAAAATACCTATCTCCCCTCCTTTCTTGTGTTTTGGCAAATTTACCAAACCCCTCTGCATGGTTAATTTTTATAACCGAAAAACTAAACTATAAAGTCTCTTCACTAAAGAACTGTTTTTTTATTGGATTAATACTAGCGTGTTGGTATGTAATTAATGTAAGTATTTTTTTAGATATAGCTAATATAGCCATGGGAAGGCTGTTTTAAAGAATTTAATAATAATAAAAATTAAAACCTAAAAAATCACCCAGATAAATTAACAGGTGAGGAGTTGTCTTATGTCTTCAATGGATCGCCTGGATGGCCTCAGTCGTTTAAGTCAACTGGATGACAGTAATAATCGTACAATAAGTGAAGGGGAGCTGTGTACAGCTAGCCATCGTGGCCGACGGCTTAGTTTAGCGCTTGCAACTTCTTCAGAGCAAAGGCAAATGGCTGGCTTATTTCAGCGTAGCCTAAGTGTGCCTGCGGGATGGCAGCCAAAGCAAGTGGAAGAGCCAAACAATCAGACTCTATTTCGTTGGACTGATCCGCACGGCCAGTTTTCTCGGCAGGATACCCAGCAGTTGTTGCAGGTTTTACAACAACAAAATACCCAGGCTCTTGTACTTAAAAATCCAAAACAACAACAGCTATTAAGTAATGCTTTTAAACAACTTCAGGCTTTGCAAACCTTATTGGGTCACAAAGAACAGGTTAATTTAACGGTAGCTGAAGTGGACAGTTTGCAACAAGGGTTAGCAAATTTATCTCAAGCATTGCCAAAAGGTGATTTAAAAGAACTCACCCAGTTACTGGCGGTTCAAGTAAGAGTGAAAGGGCTGTTAATTGCCAGAGATGAATTAAAAGCCCAAATGTATCAGCAATTGAAGCGTTTTGAGCAGCCCGGTAATAACTCGCAAATTAATTTATCATTACAGCTGACAGCAGGGGCTGGCTTATTTGGTCTTGACTTATTAAAAGGCAATGTAGGTATTGATGTTGGTTTGTATGTGGAGGCTGATGATGATACGGGCATTTTAGAATTTCGTACCGGTGGTTTGCAGTTAGGTATCACTGCTGGTGAAAAGAAAATTATGCAAGCTTCAGGTGATGTCAAAGTAACAAAAGGGGTGGTTTACAATGATAACTCCTTGAGTGATTTTATTGACCGACATGTAGATAATATGATGGGAGCCTTATTTACGGCTGGAGCAGGAAAAGGAGTTAAACATCTCAAAGGATGGCAAGAAAACCGTCAGTTTGCTGGTTTGCAGCAACAGGCATTAGCAGGACAGCATCGATTAAATAACTTATTGTTAAAACAGGGGTTGGCCAGTCAAGTTGAAAGTCAAGTATTGCAACCTAAAGAAATACCTTTACGAATTCCCATTGTTAAAAAGCAATTTAATGCGGGTTTACAGTTATTTCATCGAGTATTTCAGGGTACTTACTCTCGCATAAAATTCACAGGTGATGTGCATAAATATGATAGGTTGTTGGATAGTATAAAAGAGGATAGTAGTCGTATTCAGCGTTTTAAAAAGCAATATTATATGCCGAGCATTAATCGACTTGCTGAGGTTAATGAAAAAAATACTGCACAATTAGCATTACCTGACCGAGCCAAACGAATAATTGACGAGCTTGCTGCTGAGTTTGAACATTATAGCCAAATTGTGCAGTTTTGTGACTATGCTAAACAACATCCAAGGCAAGTAGATAAACAGCAACTTAAGCAAGCTAGGCAAGTAAAAACTTCAATTGAGGCCAATCGAGGTGCTAAAGGGCGTGGTGAGTTTACTAAAGCGGTAATAGTTGCTTATTCTGCACTTCAGCAAGTTTATCAAGCCAGCACATCGGCCTCCCATGCGAGTCATGAGGCAGAAAGTGTTACTCATTTTGAAAACCGTTTAAAACGACCACTTTTTCATATATCTGATAAAACCTTTTTAGAAAAATTAAGTTTCAAAGCAGATGGTGAATTTAAACGTAATTACGAAAGTGGCACTTTTGCAATATCCTTACCTGCAGAGCACGCAGCTTTAGGTATTAATGTTAATTATTTTAATACTATTAAACACCCTAACCATTATCGACAAGGGGAGTTTCTAGAGTTTAATCTTACTCTTAAGGGACAGTTGGGTTTAAATGACCTCACTAGCCTGATGGCATCTGAACGAGCTGCATTTAGCGGGTTAAATAGTATTTTTCAGGCTAATGGTAGTGATGCCAGTATTTCTGCTGAAGAAATTGCTAAACAAGTGGGCGATAGTTTAAGTTTTGCTGGTGATTTTGGGTTAGAAGCAGGCGCCAGTGTTAATATTCGGTTAAGACGCTCTGAAAATAATAAATGGGCATTGCAGTTTGTTCGTTTAGGTACCCAATCTGGTATTAATATAGCCGGTGGAGCTTCTGCGCCTGTGGCACCTGGTGTGGAAGTGGGTGGTAAAGTTAAAGTAAATGCCAGTCAAAGCACAGTACGTCGTGAATGGCTGGGAAATAACACCTTAAGTTATATTTTACCCATATTTAATACCTTGCAGGGAACGGATCAAGCCGGTCGATGGGATGCTTTTATACAGCGTCATCAAGCAGCGTTCGGTAAAATTTTCCGTAATATTGCTACTAGTAGAACGACTATCCATCAAGAAGTGCAGAGCTTATTAACGCAGATTGGTAATGGTGACTTAAAGGCTCGTCTTGAAAAAGCGGTTGCGGATTATAAGCAGCAACCGACTCAAGTGAATTTTGAGTTGGCTAACGAAGCTTTTAATGCATTTTTGTTTGAGCAGCGGGAGGTGTATAAGGCGAAGAATAAACCGCAGTGGACTGATAAAACAGGTGATGCTTGATATATCATATTTTTAATAAAAAGGTGTAACCCCTATAATCGGTTACACCTTTTTACAGTATGACGTTTGGTGATTAAAAGTGTACTGATTGATGCTTACATCTGTATACATCAGCAATTACTGATGTTGGCTGAGAACCTCTAGTCGAAATTATCTTGGTAATATGATAGCGGTTGCCACCCATCATGTAGCTTTGATTTGCCAGCTCTGGCTCAATATTTTTAGGATGTGTTTTAGGGACTGTGTAAGTGCCTAGTACTTTACAGAGGTTGTTTTCTATTTCAGCAAAAGAAATTGCACGTACTGCGTGAGCACCAGGAATCAGTGTGGTGCGGGAATTATCATTAATTGTTGCGGTTGGGGAGCTTGGGGTTCCTTCGCCGGTAGTGAGATCACAGCTGTATAGTTCTGCTACCACACCTGTTGGTTTTGACTTTATCGTAGATAAGACTTTGGAAATAAAGTAGCGGTTACCACCTTTTTGATAGGTAACATTTTTTAATTCACGAGAAACATTGTTAGGGTGAGCTTTGGTGATAGTGTGGGTACCTACAAACTGACACTCAGACTTTCTAGTGACCTCTTGCGGTGTCATAGCTTTAATGGTTTTCGCTTCAGGGAAAACAGCTATTTTCCGTGTACCACATCCGACTAGAGCGGTGCTTGCAATAACAGTCATGACTATCGTTTTTTTCAAAGTTAACATCCTGCTTATAATCCAAGTTATCTCTAAACCGTGACATACTACTATTAACTAATCAATTAATAAACATTTTATCTACTAAAAAACCTTAAATACCCTACAAATATACCTGATAGAGAGTATATGAGGGTAAATACCTATATTCTTTTAATATTAGTTTTATTTTTAGCTATTTACTCCCATTCACTTTAGCTAAACCTAAAGCCAAGAAGCTGCTCAATATTAGGAATTGCGAAAATAGCAGTCAAAAAATGATTGTTCAACAACTTTGGCTTAGTTGACCTCAAGCAACACTTTATTTTGTGTAATATGTATAACGGAGTAGCATTATCTCTCTGTTCTGGTACTTACCTTATGCACTTAAAACCTTCTCTGTTAGCTATCATCTTGACCTGTTTATTTCTTCAACCATTTGAGTCTGTTGTGAATGCAGCTGAACTAACGATAGATGAGATCATTAATATTGCTGGTCGGCAGCGAATGTTAACTCAAAGAATAGCAAAGTCTTACTTACTCATTGGGCAAGGCGTGGCTACGGACAAGTTTAACCAACAGTTACAGGCAGGGCAGCAGTTATTTGAGAAACAGCTGGTTCAACTGGCGAGCTTTCTTAAAAATCAACAGCAGGATGTATTATTAGTGCCAATGCAGGGCCAATGGTCTACATTTAGTCAGCTTGTGACACAAAAGCCTCAATTTAATCAAGCAGACAATGTGATAAAGGAAGGTGATCGCTTATTGGCAGCTTGTGAGCAGTTAGTAATAGTACTTGAACAACAGGTTAAAGGCAAAAAAGGCAGGTTAATTAATCTTGCAGGTCGCCAGCGCATGTTGTCACAAAGGATTGCTATGTTATACGCAGGTTTAAGTTGGCGAGTAACTGGAGGTGATCTTCAACAACATTTGCAAGCAGCTGTTGATGAATATGACCGAGCATTAGTAATGTTGAGGAGTTCAAGTGTTAATAATGAAGCCCTTAACTCTGCATTAGATAAAGTTATTTCACAATGGCGGTTTTCGCGATCTGGCTTTAATTTTATGAAAAATAATCAATATGTACCCTTTGTCATAGCTGCTACAACTGAGTTTATGTTGAAAAAAATGGAGGGTATTACCAGCCAGTATGAAGCTATTCATTAGAAGCTTATATACCGGTTATGAATGATTTTTAGTTGCTAAGTTAGTGACTCGTTCCTTCTGCATAATGGGTTTTATTATAGACATTATATTTACCTGAAGGCTTTTTCATGGGTAAGCGTTTAATTTCCTGGAGTGTCTTAGCATCATAAACAATAAGTGCGCCATCCATATCCCATACACTCAGTAGCGCATAGCGACCATCTTTACTGAATTCAACATGCGCTGCATTTTTCCCTGGCATAGGAGCTAGCGTTTTGATTATTTCTAATTGCTGTTTATCAATAATATGTACTTTTTCTTTGTTCGGTCCAAAAAACACATCAGCCCAAGCATAAGGAGAATTCTTATGACTGCGAATAAAAAAGCCAGGGCCTTCGGTTGGGATTTCTTTAATGACTTTCCAGTTGTTTATATCAATAATAGATATGATACCTTTTTTAATATTTGGCGTAGCCATTACCGATTGCTTGTTAATAGTCCAATAAATACCTGAGCCTAAGTGGGGAAGTCCGGTTAAAGGGATAGAGGCAATTTTTTTACCTTGATCAAGTTGAATGACATTGCCATTATGGGTTTCCCGGCTGGTACCAACTAAATGTTGATAGTTTGCATCAAAGAAAAAATCATCGAGATAATCCGTCACAGGAATTCGCTTGATGGTAAAAGGGGATGCTGGTAACAATAAAGACTGCTCTGGAAGTACAGATAACTGCCTCAGTTGGTTGGCGCCCTGTTGATTATATGGAATTTCCCAAACTTCTTTGACATCCTTGAGTGCAACAATAAAGCTATTACGAGGAGGGGCAGTATAAACTGCACTGACTCTTGAAGGCTTTCCATGGCCATCACTTACCGGAATAATATCTTTCACAGACAAATCCTGGCTGTTGAGTAGTACCAGTGTATTTGGTAAATAATTGGCTGCCATAAGATAATAACCATCTGCACTGGCTGCTAGGTTACGAGTATTTAACCCAACTCGAACCTCTGCAGTCGTTTGTAAACTATAGAGATCAAACTTACTTACCCAGCCATCCCGTGAGGCAAAATAAACAAAGCGCCCATCTGGGGAAAACTTAGGGCCGCCATGTAAGGCATAATGACTTTTGAATCGATGTATCGGTGTAAACGTATCGCCGTTTAAAATGGTGACATGGTGATCACCACTTTCCACAACGACAAACAGATTCATTATGTCTGCCTGATATGTGGGTTTTTTGGGTAATTGGCTAGTTGGGACAAGCATACGATGAGAGTTTTTAATTGCTGTTAGGTTCCATTGGGGCGCTTTAGTTGGAGGCTGATAAATAAATTTAACTAAAGCAGTTACCTGTTGCTGATTCAAAACCGAGGAAAAGCCAGGCATTTGAGTGGCGGGCCTGCCATCATTAATAACCTTTTCTGCTACTACAGGTTTTAGACGAGATAGATTGCCTGGTAATAGGGCAGGCCCATGACCCCCTAAGCGATTTTTACCATGACAAGTTTGGCAGTGTTGCTGATAAAGTACGTTTTCATCTATAACTGGTTTTGTTTGAGCATACCCTAAGTTATTTAGTTGTGATAATGAAACCAAAAAATAAGTGGCAAAAACAACTATTTTGTTCACTGATATCTACTCCTTTATTCATTTATACTTGTACCACCGCAATTTCGTTATCATGTAAATAGCAACCTGGATCTTCGCCCCAAACATCACCGGTAAGTGCATAAGAACGGGTGCGGGTGTTACCGCCACAAATTGAAAACTGCTGACAATGGGAGCATCTTCCTGTTATTCTTCTTGGGTGTTCGCGCAAACCAGCTAATAATGTATCATTATTATCAAACCAAATTTTATTAAAAGATTTATCTTTAATATTTCCTAAACTGTAGCTCCACCAGTAGCTGTCAGGGTGGACATTGCCCATATTATCAATATTGGCAATATGGATGCCTGTAGCATTTCCACCCCATTGTTTCAGATGCTGTTCTAAAAGTTTAATTTTCTGCTTTCGTTCAGTATTGTTTAATGATTGAGTGGCTATGTGCTGTTTGGCCCATTGTAGCAAAAAAGGACCATCTGCATCATTATTACCAGTTACAAAATCGGTATTACGTTGTTCAATAAGATGTTGATAGCTTCGTTTAAATAATAATTCAATAGCATTACGGGTAATTCGCTTTGATGCATCTAATTTAGCACTGCGTTTGCCACGGCCAGAGTAGTTTAGGTGTGATAAGTAGAATTTATCTACATGAAGATCTTCCATTAAATCAAGCAACTGAGGTAGCTCACAGGCATTTTGTTCCGTTAACGTAAAGCGAATACCGACTTTAATATTAGCTTGTTTACAGTAATTAATTGCTGCAAGCGAAGCTTGGTAACTGCCTGTTTGCTGGCGAAATTGATCATGGGTTGTTTCCAGGCCATCTACACTAATACCAACATAATTAAATTGAGCGTTGGTCACCTGTTGAATATTGTTTTTGTTGATTAATGTCCCATTA
Source organism: Spartinivicinus marinus (assembly GCF_026309355.1). NCBI lineage: Bacteria > Pseudomonadati > Pseudomonadota > Gammaproteobacteria > Oceanospirillales > Zooshikellaceae > Spartinivicinus > Spartinivicinus marinus. The sequence goes on along the minus strand of NZ_JAPJZK010000001.1, from coordinate 281,564 downwards.
GTAGATAAAGCAACAAAAAAGCCCAAGGCACGTGCGTAAGCTGTTAGTTCGTATATATCAGGCCTTAATAGTGGCTCGCCGCCAGATAATATTAATACAGAAACATTAGCTGCACGTAAATCGTCCATCACTTGCTTTGCTTCTGTAGTGGTTAGTTCGTTGTGAAAATGGGTGTTGGCAGAGGTGGAGTAACAGTGGCGACAAGTTAAATTACAGCGTCGTGTGAGATTCCAGATAATGACAGGTGCTTTAGGGGGGGATGGAAAAGGAGGAGGGGACTCCTGCGTTAAGCAACGCATAAATTGACTGATCCGGAACATAGTAGTTGCACTTTTAATTTATAGTTGTAAAGAGTCATTTAAGGTAGTAGTCGTAGTCCAGTTTTTTTCAGAATTTTACTGCTTACTAATACATCATCTGATTGATAGGCTTTTCCCAGTACATCACGAATTTGGCTACGATAATTTTCCATAGTAGCTTGTTTGCGAGCATGGATCATCGCAAATAAATTAAATGGCCACTCTGGTAAATGTCGTGGTCGAAGATAGCAGTGGCTGACAAAAGGCAATTGGGCAATTCGCTTACCTAAGAGGTTAGCTTGAGAGTCTGTTACATCCCATACTGTCATACCATTATAGCGATAACCTAGTCGATAGTGATTAGGGACAGCAGCAATACGGCGAATAACGCCTCGTTGCTGTAACTGTTGTATAATGACTAGTGTCTCAGCTAGTGATACTTGCAATTGTTCTGCTAGCCATTCAAAAGGCTTAGGTATGACAGGTAGCCCTGATTGTGTCAGAACCACTAGTTTCCGTTCAATAGGCGTCAGTGAATTGCTCAGTGGTTGGCTGGAGTGGAGGTTAAACTGGGAGGTATAAGCCGACATAAAACTCCTCCTGTTTTGGCATATTATAAACGCGTAAGCCAGTAAGAGACTCTATTTGGGTAATAATATCGACTATTTCATCCGTTTTTTCTGTGGCTATGACAAACCACATATTAAATTGATGTTGACGTTGATAATTATGAGCAACTTGAGGGAACTGATTAACAATAGCAGTGACTTTATCAAAGTCTTCGCTGGGCACTTGCATAGCTACTAAGGTAAAGGCACCACCAAATTCATTAATATCAAATAATGGACCAAAGCGTGTTAGCAAGCCAGAATCAAGCATTTTTTGCAATTTATCAATAACCTGTTGCTCAGTGCAAGAAAGTTCATTAGCAATGACTTGAAATGGATACTCGCAAATGGGTATGCCTGTTTGTAAGCGGTTAAGCAGTTGTCGATCTAATTTATCCATCATTTATACCCTTCGCGAATTATCTTTAGGGTTTGTTGTCGTCGCTCAAAAACATAAACTCATGGGGATTCATCGCTCGACGGCCGCCCCTAAAAACCATTCGCATTGGCTATATTATGATTTGCGAGGGCTATAACGCCCCCCCCTTTGTTTATACACTTTATTACTAAACAGTATTTCATAAGGCACTTTTTGTAGTTGATGCCGCGCAATAATTTGTTTTATTTCATTTAAAACCTGTTGTTTTTCCTTACCATGAATCATACAAAATAAATTATAGGGCCATTCAGGTTGTTGTCGTTTACGTTGGTAACATAAGGTAATTGCTGGTTCGTTGGCTAATTTTTCACCAGCTCGCTCTACATCTTCATCATTAATATCCCAAACCACCATAGCATTGGCATGATAACCTAACCCATGATGACGAATAACTAAGCCAAATCGGCGGATAAGCCCTTGCTGCTGCCATTGTTGTACAGTTTCTAATAATGCTTGTTCAGATGTTTGTAGTTGTTCTGCCAATGCTTTAAATGGCCTATGCTCAAATGGTAAGCCCTGTTCTAAAAATGCTTTTAGTCTTTCTTGTTGGCTTAATGTTAATTGATAGTTAATTGCTGATATCATGAGTAGAGGTGCCCTTAACTATCCCAGTTAATCGGGAAAGCTAAATCTATATAAAAAGCTTTTTCCATGGGTAAAACTAAAGGAGTAAGGTTTATATCTTGGGTAATCTGATTAATTACTTGAATTAAGTGGTCTTGGTCATAGGCAGTCACTACAAACCAAAGGTTATAATAGTGGTCTCTCGCATAGTTATGATTCACTTCTGGATATTGATTAATTTTTTCAGCTACAGTATCTAATTCATCTGTTGGCACCGCTAAAGTAACCAACGTACTTGCGCCAGCAGCACTGTGGTTAAAAACAGGGCCAAACCGAGAGAGAATATTGTTATCTGTTAGTTGTTGGAGGGAGTTAATAATATCAGATTCTGATACACCAAGTTCTCTTGCGATTGCTTGATAAGGTGTCAAGCTAATGACACTTAGTTTTTGGAATTGACTAATTAGTTGTTTTTCTAATGCTTGCATTATTGACCCCCGCTCATAAACCAATTTGATGTGCTCGACTGGTAAAGAAAATACCACTTGGACTATCTACAGAAAATGCGGCTAATTTTTTGAACGTAGTAGGGTCATAAACTTGTACTTCATTACTATCCCTTACCGAAAGCCATAATTGTTCTCCTTTGGGTGTAAAGGACATATGAAGTGCAGCCTGTCCTGGCATAAACTGGTGTACAACTTGATAGGTTTCTGTGTTGATAACTTGTATGGTATTGTTATTAGGGTAAGCAAAATTAACCCATACTTGACGTCCATCGGGTCTAGCGACAGCAAAAACAGGTTGACCATGAACTGGAATGGTAGCAATTTGTTGCCATCTTTCTGTATCAATCACCAAAATGTTGTGTTGCCCGACTGCTGGTACAAAAGCATAATGCCCAGCCATAGCCCAGCCTTCTAAGTGAGGCATTTTATAAACAGGCAGTGTGCGCTTATTTTTATTATAATTTGGCAAAATCTGTTTAACGCCTTTTTCTAAGTGCCATAAGTCCAGCAAAGCGAAGCCGCTCTCACCAAATAATCCCGCAATATAGTAGCGGCCATTAGGTGTAATTAATGCATCATATGGTTGCTTGCCAATTTTAGGGTATTTCTTGACTTTCCACTCTTCGTTATTGTCGTGGTTAATATAGTCAGCAACCCAAATTTCATTGGTATCAAATAGGCTGAAAACAAAACGGTTACCTGGTGCATCTACTAATCCTACCACTTTACTATAAATGACTTTCTTTTCTGTGTTTGTGCTCAATGGCGTGGCTGTAATATCGGCGACAAGTTCTAACGTGTCTGCTGAAAATATTTTGATGCCACCTGGTGTATAGTTAGACACAGCGATCCATTTACCATTTTGACTAATGGCTCCACCAATACTGTTTCCTGACTGAATAATTCGGTGATCAATTCTATCTTGGAGTAGATCAATTTTAGTGAGCCCTCCATCTCTAGCAAAAATATAGGCATAACGTTGATCACGAGAAAATACGACAGAAGCGTGTGATAAATCACCAAGTTTGTCGACTTTTGCTAAGGGTTCTTGTTGTGTTGTATTGACAATTTGGATAGAGCCAGTCGCTCGTCCAATGATTACCCCTAAGTCACCCGTTGGCCTTAGCTGATGATTTTGTAACTGACAAGCACTTAGCGAAATAATGAAAAAGGTAAGTAATAGGGGAGAGTAAATAGTGTTCTGAACGTATTTTGTAACACTTTTAGGAATTAAGCCTAACTGTTTTACTGTTGTAGAAAGACTCATTCGATGACTCCGGTTTTTAACTGTTGTGCTAACCATGTGGCATCCTGGGTTGAGAGTAAGCCCTGCCAGGGGGGCATAGCAGTACCTGGGCGACCATATAGAATGGTATTAATAATTAATTCAATAGGCTTATCCTCAAGGTTTTTCATTAATAGTGGTGGTCCCAAACCACCTTTTAACAGCATGCCATGACAAGACCCACAGTCCTGTTTTAATAGATGAAGCAGCGCTTGTTGCTTTTTTATACTTGGAGTACGATGACTTGTTTCAGCATAAGCGAAAAGGGAACTATTAATCATTAAAATCAATGAAAAAAATAAAGTAAATGATGAAGAAAATCGTCGTACCATCGGCTTTTACCTGGTTGTTATAGGACTTCCCCCCTCATCCTAACCTTCTCCCCACAGGAGGGTGTCGTAAAAGGGTGTTGAAAATAAGTCTAGTGTCCGATATGGAATAACAGGGTATTCTTCCACTGCTCTACAAGGCCATCCATGGCCTTTAGCGCTTTAGCTGTTCCTGACAGCAGTTCCAGAACACCCTACTCCATATTTCCCAGCTTTTTGAGAAACTTTCCCTGAGGGAAGAGTTTAAATACTTATCAGATTGGTTGTAAAAATATCTCCTAATAAATATCAAATCGAGTATTATGAACGTTGAACTTTCCTGTAGGTGTTACTAGGCGTTTATCATCAATCACTTTTTTCAGCTTTAACGTTTTATCATCTACTACAACAAGTGCTGAACGTTGCTCTTTACCATTCCATACAGAAAACCAGACTTCATCACCTGCTTTATTATATTCAGGCTGAGTCACTCGTTTTGGTCCTTCACCTAAATTGGCCCATTCAGCAATAGGTAATACTTTATAGCCTGCATCTAGGTTTTTGAGGGTAAAGACTGCAACGGATTGACTGATTTTCTCATCAGGGTTAAGTGGTGTGTCAACATAAAGGTGTTTAGATTTAGGATGAGTTTTTATAAAGAGGGAACCACCGCCTTGGCCTTGTAATGTATCCACTTTTTTCCAGGCATATTGAGGATGCTTGCTAGGGTCAGTACCAATAAGGGCGATTGAATCATCTCCAAGATGGCTTGTCGCCCAAACTGGGCCATATTTAGGATGAGTAAAGTTAGCCCCCCGTCCTGGATGAGGTATTTTACCCACATCAACAATAGCTTCTAACTTGCCTTTACGTGAATCGATAACAACGATTTGGTTTGATTTGTTAGCCGCAGCCAGGAAGTAGCGATGAGATTTGTCCCAACCACCATCATGGAGAAAGCGGGCTGTATCTATAGAGGTAGATTTAAGATTATTAATATCCTCGTAGTTAACCAATAGCACTTTACCAGTTTCTTTAACGTTGACAATAAACTCCGGTTTTTCATGAGAAGCAATAATCGCTGCAACACGTGGTTCTGGGTGATATTCTTGCGTGTCAACGGTCATACCACGGGTGGAGACTATTTTTAATGGCTCTAATGACTCTCCATTCATGATGACATATTGTGGTGGCCAGTATGATCCTGCAATGGCATATTTGTCTTCAAAGCCCTTGAACTTAGATGTTTCTACTGAGCGAGCTTCCAAGCCTACTTTAATTTCCGCAACACTGGCAGGTTCTTTCATCCATAAATCAATCATATTGATTTTAGCATCACGGCCAATCACAAATAAATAGCGTCCTGATGAAGATAAACGGGAAATATGCACGGCATAGCCAGTATTGATAACTTTAACAATATTTTTCGTATCACCATCAACTAAGGCTATTTGTCCCGCATCTCGTAAAGTAACTGAAAATAAATTGGATAAGTTGAGTTTATTTAATTGCTTTTTAGGTCGATCTTCAGGTTTGATAGCGACTTTCCACGTTGCTTTCATCTCCTTCATACCAAACTCTGGTGGGGTGGGTGGGTCGTGCTGAATATAGTTGGCCATGAGCGTAACTTCTTCTGGGCTAAGCTCATCTTTCCAGCTAGGCATGCCACCTGGAGAACCAAACTTAATAAAGGTTTCTAAATATACTTGGCCTTTTGCTTGTGTTTCCTTCGGTACTAAGGCTTTTCCTGTTGCGCCTTTTCTAAGTACACCATGACAACCAGCACAACGTTCAAAATAAATTTGTTTGGCTTTACTAAAATCTGCATCTGATAAGTTGGGTGCACCAGGGGTTCGTACAATTTGAGCACTTGCAGGTGGTACCGTTGAAGAAGTGCCCTCATATTGTTTGGGAGCACTGGATTCTTTTGCAAGAAGAGGCGTTGAAATCGGCAATGAACTTGCCAAAAAAACAGATAATACAAATGAGGGATAACGCATAATTGCAGCTCTCCTTTAGAGTGCTTATACCTATTGTTATGAGTTATTTATAGGTGGTTATACCCTTCGTATTGGATATACTAACCGCTACGCACTTATAAAATTAACTTTACATATAAGATTAATTTACTTGTGATGGATGAAAAACACCCTTAAACTCATTTATAAAAGGCATAGTAATGCTATAACTACTGTAGTTTTAAAAATATACATTTTAAATGTAACTATTTTTTTAAAAGATTATTCATTTTAAAAAGCTTTATTTTAAAGAATTTTATTTTAAAGAACTATAGTATGCAGCAAGGTTGTTTATATCATCATCGTTAAGTGATTTGATAATACCAGCCATCATGGGGTCATTACGTTTGTTATCACGAAAGGCCTTCAGTTGTTTAATTAGATAGCCTGACTTTTGTCCTGCTAAGTTTGGCCATAAGTCATTAGGGCTGATTCCATTAACACCATGACATCCATTACAAAGCGCTGCTTTTGCTTTGCCTGCTTCGATGTCTCCTGCGGCTTGCGTAGTGGTTAATGTGGCTGATAGTAAAGAAAAGCCGATTAAAAATAGAGGTAGGATTTTCATTTTACATCCTCAATCAGGATACAGCATAATTTATTATTGACGGTTATTGATTGCTACACTGAGGCAGACACTACGCTTCAGGTGTTAATAAAATAACAGTATTCTTCTTATAATTTGATAATAGCGCGATAAAAAAAATAAAAATTGATCAATATCAACATAGTTTAAGGTCAGGCTTGTTGCTGTTAGGAATGATGATAGGCTGATCATATCCTACGTTTTGGGTATATCATTGCTTTGTTAGCATGAGAGAATGCAAAAAAATGACATCAGCCAACAACCTTCAAAAGTCCATGTTACCTTATTATCAGCCTCAAGCGAATGAGGTTGAGTTATTTGAATATGCTTTTCAACATCAATTGCCTGTATTGATTAAGGGGCCAACAGGGTGCGGTAAAACGCGTTTTGTTACTCATATGGCAGAACGTTTGAAACGTTCACTCTTTACAGTGGCATGTCATGATGACTTGACTGCTGCTGATTTAGTTGGTCGGCACTTAATTGGACCTGAAGGTACATGGTGGCAAGATGGTCCGCTAACCTGTGCGGTAAGGCAAGGAGGAATTTGTTATCTGGACGAGGTAGTGGAAGCGCGAAAGGATACTACCGTTGTACTACACCCGCTGGCAGATGATAGACGAGTTTTACCATTAGAACGGTTAGGTGAACAGTTGGTGGCTGCACCTGAGTTTATGTTGATTGTTTCCTATAATCCAGGTTATCAAAACTTATTAAAAGGGATGAAGCCTAGTACCAAGCAGCGCTTTGTTTCAATCCGTCTTGATTACCCTAATGCAGAGACTGAGAGACAAATTGTTGCTAATGAAGCTAACACTTCTGAAGGACTTGCAGGTCGTCTAGTAGAGCTGGCCACCGCTTTAAGACGGTTGGAGCAGTATGATTTAGATGAGGTGGTTTCAACTCGATTATTGATCTATGCGGCTAAGATGATTGATAGTGGTATGTCTGCCCATTATGCTTGTCGAGCCTGCTTAGCAGAGCCTTTAACTGATGATATTGCAATAGTAGAAGCATTAATGGACGTCGTTAGTATTTACTTTGAATAAATGGCAATGCTTTTCTCGAATGATTATTAGGCTGAAAATACTCTCATAAATTTCCACATAAAAAAAGGGGTTAAATAATAACTTTGATAATCGTTGATTTTTATCAATAGATGCTCGTTTACATCTTATTACACTGAACATGCCTGATAAAACGTTTGGTATCCACACAAGCTGTGTTGTTATTTGTTAAAAAACAGTTGAAGTGAATATCTTGATAAAGCAAAAGGGGATAAACCATGTCAGATCGATTTACCAAAGGCATGGCCAGGAATATATATTACGGAGGCAGTGCTTTTTTTGTATTACTATTCTTGGCACTAACATTTCATACAACACGAGAGTTACCACAACGAGATCATCGTGAAAATTTAACTGAAGCAGTAGCAAACGGTAAGCTGATATGGGAGGAAAATAATTGCATCGGCTGTCATACGTTATTAGGTGAGGGAGCTTATTATGCGCCTGAGTTGGGAAATGTATTTTATCGTCGAGGTGGAGAGGATAGCTTTAAAGCTTTTTTTCAAGGATGGATGAAAGCACAGCCTCTAAACATACCTGGTCGAAGACAAATGCCACAATTTAATTTAAGTGATCAGGAAATAGATGATTTAGCTGAGTTTCTTGAATGGACCTCAAAAATTGAGGTAAATGACTGGCCACCCAATCAGGAGGGTTAACAGTGCTACATACATTGAAATTTCAATCACAAGCGGTGGCAAAACCTTATTTTATTTTTGCCTTAATTTTATTTGCAGGACAAGTATTATTTGGCAGTATACTTGGTTTGCAGTATGTGATAGGTGATTTTCTATTTCCTGCTATTCCATTTAATGTAGCAAGAATGGTGCATACTAATTTACTCATAGTATGGCTATTATTTGGGTTTATGGGGGCCGCATACTACCTGGTTCCTGAAGAATCCGATGTAGAATTACATAGCCCAAAACTGGCTATGTGGCTTTTTTGGATATTTGCAATTGCGGGAGTGCTAACAATCTTAGGGTACTTAATGGTGCCTTATGCTAGTTTGGCTAAATTAACAGGTAACAGACTATTACCCACGATGGGACGAGAATTTTTAGAACAGCCAACAGTCACCAAAATAGGTATTGTTATTGTTGCATTAGGGTTTCTCTATAATATAGGAATGACAATACTCAAAGGCCGCAAGACAGTTATTAACATGATTCTAATGACCGGATTGATTGGTTTAGCAGTGATGTTTCTATTTTCATTTTACAACCCCGAGAACCTTGCTTTAGATAAATACTTCTGGTGGTGGGTAGTACATCTTTGGGTAGAAGGTGTATGGGAATTGATTATGGGTGCAATATTAGCCTATGTGTTAATTAAAATAACGGGGATTGATCGCGAAGTTGTTGAAAAATGGCTGTATGTCATAGTTGGTATGGCCTTGATAACTGGCATAATAGGTACTGGGCATCATTATTACTGGATTGGTCCACCTCCTTATTGGAAGTGGTTAGGTTCAGTATTTTCTGCTTTAGAGCCATTACCCTTTTTTGCAATGACATTATTTGCTTTTAATATAGTCAATAAACGACGTCGTGAGCATCCAAATAAAGCGGCTACATTATGGGCCTTGGGTACAGCATTGGTTGCCTTTTTAGGTGCAGGGGTATGGGGGTTTTTACATACATTAGCACCTGTTAACTACTATACCCATGGTACTCAAATTACAGCAGCACACGGTCATTTAGCTTTTTATGGTGCGTACGTAATGATTGTATTGACTATCATCTCTTATAGTATGCCTAAATTAAGGGGGATTGGGGAGTCTAACAGTAACCGCGCCCAAATATACGAAATGTGGGGATTTTGGTTAATGACATTGGCGATGATTTTTATCACTTTGTTTTTAACTGGCGCAGGTATTTTACAAGTTTGGTTACAACGATTGCCAGAAGATGGACAAGCTTTAAGCTTTATGCAAACACAAGATCAAATAGCTATTTTTTACTGGTTACGCTCAATTACAGGAGGTGTATTTCTAATTGGAGTGGCTACCTATTTTGTTAGTTTCTTTGTCGGTGAAAAAAGTGAGGTGACTGAGGTAGCAGTGGCGGCTAACAGCTAATATAATATTTTTATTACTTACTTTAAAGGTAGTAATAGAAACGCAACCGATATTTTATCAAAGCGTTGAAAAAATATCGGTTGCATTACTTATTCTACATTTAATAATTGATCTAATATATCCAGTGCATCCTCAACTGATGAATGCTCAATATTATCCTCAAGTAGCTTGTGTGCCTTTAGCTCGTAAATTCTCTTGAAAATTGCCCGTATGAAAAATTGGTCTAGTGATATATCACTGTTGCCTGTTAGTACTTTTGCTTCTTGCACTAAATGTTCGGGTAGTGCTAATGAATATCGCATGGTAATTATCCAGTTAAGTTATAGTAATTATAATACTCGATAACAGTCAGGATGATTTTTGTCCAGTTTTGTTTAATGTTTATTGATCTAAGTTAAAACTAGTGATCCATGTGTAAGCTTGGATAAGTGTCTTCAAAGCTATTCTCTTTTGACAAAGTGCTTTTTTGTATGAATAGATAGCTCACCTCAAGAAAACGTAACATAGCCAGAGGAAACATGGGAAAAAGTTGTTACCTTTTCTTGTGCATGATCCAATAGGCATCTACATTGTATTACCTTGATATTGGTCAAAGGTCGTTGGGTTAATTATTTATATGCTTTAAGCACTCGTTTTTAGCAGGGGATGGATAAAAAAATATGGAGGAGTGGGTAGGCAGCCTTTGGCATCGTTTTATTACTCGCCAAAGTATTGATGAGTTTACATCCGTACAAGTGAGTTTGGTTGAGGTAAAGCGCTCAGTTGGGGTATTGTTTCGTGCGCTAGGGGGAGAACCAGGCAAACGCATTGAGCCAGCCACCCCTAGAGCTTATCAACAGCGGCGTCGACTCATACAACAGATTGCGGGTACTTGTTTACAAACCTGTGTTGCTTGGCAAGATGATGAATCACTGCGTTTACCGCCAACAATTGCCGTCTTTCCAACAGCAGAATTAAATCGTTCTCTTTACCTGTGGCTAACAGCACTGGCTGCCCATCAAAAACAGCCTTTTAGGCATTGGGCATGGGATAATCAACAGCTTGTACAACAATTGTTGGTGAGGTATCCCGGCTTAAACAGCTTGTACCAGCAGTTAATTAAAGCACTATTACCATTACGCCCTCCCATCGATCGTTTATCTGTTATAGAAGCCGCATTGGAGCAAGCAGTACAAACTGCACTACAGCAGCCGGGTAGTGTTGAGACATTTCCACGTTGTAATGTGGCACCGCAACCAATACCTGTATGGTTGTATCCTTCTGCTAACCTGCACGTATCCTGTCAGCCTTCACCACAGGAGCCTTCAATAGAGACCATAGCCAGTTCAGAATCCCCGCCTCAGCAACTAGCGGTTCGCAAACGTGCCGAGCGAATTAATGACGCTAATGAGCGGGATGGATTATTGGTGTTTAGGCTGGAAAACTTGTTTAGCTGGGCTGAATACAGCCATTTGAATCGCTGTTCTGATGAAGGCGATGATGATCAAGCAAAACGCGTAGCTGATGACTTAAACTGTCTTGCAATTGCTCAGCAGCGACCCGCGCGTTCAGCGCAATTACGGGTAGACCTGGATTTACCAGCAGCTAGTCAGGATGACATTCCGATAGGGGATGGTATTTTACTACCAGAGTGGGATTTTCGACGGCAGCAGCTGGTTCCAAACCAGTGTCGTATTCAACCAATGTTGCCTAAATTAGCAACAGCCGCCGAGCTACCTAAAAAACTGGTAAAAACGGCTAATACTTTACGAGCTCACTTTGAACGTTTCCGTACTCTGCGTCACTGGCAACGTCATTTACCACAAGGAGAGGAGCTGGATTTAGCCGCTTGGCTGGATTTTTATATAGAGGCTCAACATGCTCAAAGCCCTGAGCAGGGGTGCTACCAAAGTTATCGTCATCATCAACGGGACTTATGCTGTTTGTTGCTGGCTGACTTATCCATGTCTACCGATGCCTATTTACAGCAGCATGGCCGGGTGATTGATGTGATACAAGACAGTTTGCTGTTATTTGCTGAAGCGTTACAAGCGGTGGGTGATCCATTTGCTATGTATGGATTTTCTTCTGTAAAGCGCCAGCAGGTTCGGCTGTTAATGCTTAAAAATTTTCAAGAGCAATATAACCATCAGGTGAGAGGACGTGTTTTGGCTCTACAGCCAGGTTACTATACCCGGATGGGCGCGGCTATTCGCCAAATGACCAAGGTCTTAGCCGCACAGCCGGAATCGAAGCGACTATTGTTGTTGATTAGTGATGGCAAGCCCAATGATATTGATCATTATGAAGGTCGTTTTGGCATTGAAGATACCCGGGAGGCAATTAGAGAAGCTAAACGGCAACAGATAAAACCTTTTTGTATTACTATCGACCAGCAAGCCGCTGATTATTTGTCTTATATTTTTGGTGTTGATGGGTTTACCGTCATTCGTCAGCCAAGGCAATTACCTCACCAATTACCCCAACTTTATCAGCAGCTAACGGGTTAATTTAATGGCACCGCACGACCGTTGTTTGTACTGTAATTCTCGTGTAAATGAGAGATTAATTAATAAAGAAGCAGACTGCCCCATTTGTGGTATGCCCTTGCCCAATCAGTCAACTTTTTCAAAAAAAATTAGCAGGCAAAGGTGGTTTAAATTAGGCTGCATTTTATTGGGACTTTTTTGTGGACTGATGATTTACTGGTTGCCGCGTTAAACAATTATTAGAGGTGCCCTAAACGGTTTCTGCTTGGGTAATTGGATTAGCTTTGTTAGAATCCCTGCGTTTTGCAATTGACTAATGCGGGGCCATAGTGGTTGTGAGTTTAATCTGGGTCGATTGGCTAATTATTGGCATTATTGTTATCTCCAGTTTGTTAAGTATCCGGCGTGGCTTTTTCCAAGAAGCGGTTTCCATGTTAGCTTGGTTAGCCGCTATTATTGTGGCATGGATGTTTGGTGGCAGTTTATCGCTGTTGTTTGCCGACTATGTTGCGACGCCCTCTGTGCGGGTGGTCCTTGCTTGTATCGTCTTATTTTTAGCAACTTTATTATTAGGTGCCATTGTCAGTAAGCTGTTTGGTGAGCTGGTTAAAGCAACGGGGTTTACGGGTACTGATCGCTTTTTAGGCATAGTGTTAGGCGCTGGCCGGGGGGCTTTGTGTGTCGTATTACTGGTTGGCGTGGCAAGTTTGCTACCAGTACAACAAGACAGCTGGTGGCAGCAATCCCAGTTGATTCCCCACTTTTTAACCATAGCTGACTGGTCTCGGCACCATTTAATGGAGCTAATCGCTCCCTACATAAATACCAATGCACAATAAAATATCTTAAAAACACCTGTATTGACCTACAATACAGGTGTTTTTCTTTGTGCATAAGCAAACTAAAATGGGTCTAACAAGCAGGCTCACAAGTTCTAAATGTCTAGCTGTAAAAACTGAATGAGGTAGCTTCATGTGTGGGATTGTCGGAATAGCGGCAAAATCGAATGTTAATCAGGCCCTCTACGATGCATTAACGGTGTTACAGCATCGAGGACAGGATGCAGCGGGTATTGTTACCTGTGCTGATACTCGGTTTTACCTGAGGAAAGACAATGGTTTAGTGCGCGATGTATTTAGAACTCGTCACATGCAGCGGCTGATGGGCAATATGGGGATTGGCCACATCCGTTATCCAACCGCAGGTAGCTCCAGCTCAGCTGAAGCACAGCCATTTTATGTAAACTCGCCTTATGGCATTACGCTGGCCCATAATGGCAATTTAACCAATGTTGAAAAAATCAAAGAAGATTTATTCAAGGCCGACCTTCGTCATATTAATACCAACTCAGATTCAGAAGTACTATTGAATGTATTTGCCCATGAGCTTCATGCATTAAAACAGTTAACTCCCTCACCTGAGCATATCTTTCAAGCCATCAGCAAAGTTCATCAACGCTGTGAAGGTGGCTATGCAGTGATAGCTATGTTAGTGGGTTATGGCATTGTCGGGTTTCGTGACCCTAATGGTATTCGCCCAATGGTCTTTGGTGAACGGCAAACTGAAGCGGGCACTGAGTATATGATTGCATCTGAAAGTGTGGCGCTGGATGCTCTGGGCTATAAAGTGATTCGGGATGTAGCGCCAGGAGAAGCCATCTTTATTGATGCAGAAGGTCAACTACATAGCCAGCAATGTGCACCTGCCTCTAAATTGCAGCCCTGTGTATTTGAGTTTGTCTACTTTGCTCGACCAGATTCAATTATTGATGGTAGCTCCGTATATAAGGCCCGGCTGAAAATGGGAGAAAAGCTGGCGGATAAAATTCTTAGTGAACGCCCTGATCATGATATTGATGTGGTGATTCCAATTCCAGACACTAGTCGTACATCAGCATTACAGCTGGCTAATCGACTGGGAGTAAAGTTTAGAGAAGGCTTTATTAAAAACCGCTACATTGGTCGCACCTTTATTATGCCTGGCCAAACCGAGCGGAAAAAATCAGTTAAGCAAAAATTGAATGCCATTGATTTAGAGTTTCGTGGTAAAAATGTCATGTTGGTAGATGACTCGATTGTACGAGGAACTACATGTAAACAAATTATTGAAATGGCAAGAGACGCGGGCGCGAAAAAAGTCTACTTTGCTTCGGCTGCACCTGCGGTACGTTACCCTAATGTATACGGCATCGATATGCCAACTGCCAGTGAGTTAATTGCCCATGGTCGTACCGATGAAGAGATTGGCACATTAATTGGTGCCGACTGGCTAGTTTATCAGGATTTAAACGACTTGATAGGCTCAGTTACAGAAGGCTGCAAAACCCGGTTTGATGGTTTTGAGTGTTCAGTATTTGACGGTAAATATATTACAGGCAATATTGATCAAGCATACCTGGACCGCATTGAATATGATCGTAGTGATGCGGCTAAGGCTGCTCGGGTAAAGTCCGACAATGCCATCATTGACCTGCATAATGACGAGTAACGGATAAAATGTCAGAACAAATTTTTGATAGCGACTGGTATGGCTCCGATTTATCTGAAGCGGAGTTTGCAACATTAGCCGTACGAGCAGGCCAGCGAAGAACCCCAGAAACAGAACACGCTGAGCCTATTTTTACAACATCAAGCTATGTTTTTAAAAGTGCCGCTGATGCAGCAGCCCGATTTGCCGGCGACATACCGGGTAATGTGTATTCTCGTTATACCAATCCAACAGTGAGAACCTTTGAAGAGCGAATTGCTGCCTTGGAAAAAGGAGAGCAAGCTGTTGCAACGGCTTCAGGAATGGCTGCTATTTTATCCACCTGTATGGCATTGTTGAAGGCAGGTGATCATATTGTTTGCTCTCGAAGCGTATTTGGCACTACGACTAATATTTTTGATAAAGTGCTGCGCAAATTTGCTATTGACACAACATTTGTCGATTTGGTTAATATTGAATCTTGGCAAGCAGCAATTAAACCCAATACCAAAATGCTGTTTTTAGAAACGCCATCTAACCCATTAAGTGAAACGGCTGATATCCGGCAGTTAGCGGAATTGGCTCATCAACATGATGCACTACTGGTAGTGGATAATTGTTTTTGCACGCCGGCTTTGCAACAGCCACTCACCCTAGGTGCAGATGTTGTCGTCCATTCCGCGACCAAATTTTTAGATGGCCAGGGCCGTTGTGTTGGTGGCGTTGCGGTTGGGCGCAGTGAGTTAATGAATGAAGTGTTGGGGGTTATTCGTACCGCTGGCCCTTGCATGAGTCCGTTCAATGCCTGGGTATTTTTAAAAGGCCTAGAAACCCTTTCGCTACGAATGGAGCGCCACTGCTCTAATACACTGGCACTGGCTGAGTGGTTAGCGCAACAGCCGGGGATTAAAACAGTGCATTATGCTGGGCTAACAAGTCATCCACAACATGAGCTGGCTAAACAGCAACAAAAAGCATTCGGTGGTGTATTATCGTTTGAAGTAACAGGCGGTAAAGCAGAAGCCTGGCAATTTATTGATGCAACCAAAGTTGTGTCAATCACAGCCAACTTAGGCGATGCCAAAACGACAATAACCCATCCTGCGACCACTACTCATTGCCGACTGTCTCCTGAAGATCGCGCTAATGCAGGTATAAAAGATTCACTTATTCGCGTAGCTGTTGGTTTGGAAGCCATTGATGATTTAAAAGCAGATATGGCGAGAGGCTTGGCTGCAATTAATAAATAGTGAACTCTACAAACCATTATTAGTGGTTCCATTTAATAAAAAAGCCAGAAGTAATGCAAAACTTCTGGCTTTTTTATGTTTGAGGAATAATTTTTTGGAAAAATAGTAAATTTATTTCTTTTTGTATTATTCATTAACCAGAATCCTAAAGTAGGACAAAAATAATACTTGCACTTTATTAGAAAAAAATTAACAATGTTTTTGCTCATAAGGATGGAGTGAGTGTTAATCACATTAAGGAATAAATGATGAAAAAAATACTAATTGCCACTGTTGCTGTTGTATCCGCTATAAATGTATATGCAAACCCATGGTTTGAAAATACTTCGGCGATGTCTGAGCAATTTAATGCGGCAGCTCAGTCATTAAAAGCAGCCTATTATATGGATGTTCCGCTTGCCGAAAATGCTTGTAAAGAAACATTATTGGAAGAATATGGGCATCTTAGTTCGCCAGAAAAAGCAGAAATATTAGCTGGTTTGATGTGTAGTGCCAGTTCTGATAAAAATTTAGTAAAGTTGTTAGAAAAAGCAGCCATGAAAGTTGAGTAATATTTGGTTTTTTTAGAGTGACGTAAATCCTTTTAAAGAGGATCTTTCACTGACTCTAGTTTTAATAAGTATTTTAATGAACCCAAGGAATCTTGGCACCTTGGGTTCGTTGTGATATTTTTTTAATATTATTAAAGGTGCTCAAATGTCCTAAAAGTATCCAAATATCCTTATGATTCTCCGCAGCTACTTCCTGCCTGACAAGCGACAACTGTCGATAGTTCTTTGTTGATGGTGTTGTTGTCAACTATGGCCATATATGCCTGAGTTAACTGACTTTCCATAAATTGATTAGCTACAGCTTGTGCTGCTGCTTCTGATTCCCAATAATTAATACTTAGCCATTCATGAGTTACATTGTTAAAACTTAATGACCGGTAAAGGAAACCGGATTGTTGTTGAATAAACTGTTGCAAAGTCTGATTGGCTGTCTCCAATTCGGTTTGAGTGGCACCTGCTTTTAATTTGAAACGGAATATTTCGATAAACTCAGACATGTTTTCTGCTCCTGTTTTGACTATTAAGTCGGATCTACTAAAGTGAGATTACTCATCTCACCTGTTTATTGGGTCATACTTGAGTGAGGGTGATATGTTAAAAGGGGGCTCCTGACAGCATTCTGTCAGTATACTTTTGGCGAATCTTTTAAATTTCGTTTTGTAGGTATACCTTGTGTGGCTTTGGCTTTGGCAAGTAAAAAACAATAAACGAACAACACCGCAATAGGATAAGATGGCCATGAATCGTCTACAGGGATTAGTAGAGGAGTGGGGAATAATTGCTGCAGTAATTTTACTGATTTTTATGTCAGTAGAGTCATCAGAAAGTAATGCTGTATTGACGGGGGCAGAGACAGAAGGGACAGAAATACCTGGCAATGCCAGTGCTATAATATCCCAAGCGGCTTTTACTCCCACAGTAAAAGCTTGTCCTACTCAAAAAGGCCGTGTGGAACGGTATTGGACACTTACTGATCAAGCTGGTCGTGAAGCTTATTGGCAGGGCTTCAATGTATCTGGCAGTGTCAAGCTGGCTGAAACGGGTTTTAAACCTTTCAAAAATACTGCCGATGCACGGCAAACCTTTCAACAAATTAAACAACAAACTGGTGCCAATATTGTGCGCTTTACCCTCGCATGGGAAGGAGTACAGCCTGAGCCGAATTATATTGATCATCAATATTTAGCTGATATTACCGCACAATTAAAGCAAGCGATTGATCAAGGCATTTATGTCATTCTAGATTATCATCAGGATTTATTTAGTCGTCATCTGTTTAATCAAAAATCATGGCATACCGGCAATGGGGCACCTGCTTGGGTTGTGCCAGATGAAGATTATCCTCCTGAATATTGTGGGCCTGTTTGTTTTAGCTGGAGCCAGCATAATATTACTGATAAAGCCGTACGATTGGCTTTTCGCCGGTTTTGGGCCGATGCCACTGTACAAACCTCGATAGGTCCTATTCGTATCCAAACTGCATTTTTAGATCAGCTGGCCGCTACGCTTGATTATATTCGTGAGCAGCTCACCAGTGATGAGCTGTCGTATATTCTAGGGGTGGACCCATTTAATGAGCCTGTCGATGGGGGGATGGAAGGGCTTTCACCCAAGGAGTGGGATAATCAGGTACTGTGGCCTTTCTATCAGCGAGTCCGTCAAGTGATGGATAACACGGGCTGGCAACAGCAATATGTCTATGCAGAACCACTAGTGTTTTGGAACACCAATGCCGGTGTGGTAAAAGCAACGGGTGGTCATCATTTAAACCAACCACCAGGCAAAGGTTTTATATTTAATAGCCACTATTATGATGCAGCAAGGATGAGTTGGCGATTGCTCTCTGTGAAATCTGGTAGTTATATCGATGCTTTTGACCAAATAAGACAGGAGGCCAGTTTTTTACAGCTGCCAATACTAGTGAGTGAATTTGGTATGTGGCTTCATGGCAAAGGCAGTAAAGATCCTATTCGAATGCTCAAAGGCCAACGCCAAGGAATGGCCTTATCTCAGTTAACAGACGATAAGCGGCCAGCCTTTTGCTCTCCATTTATTTCCGCGACTCAATGGCACTGGGATATTTATTATGACAACCATCATGAATACCAAAACGGCAGCCCTGATAAGTTGAACACTAAGTGGGATGCCTGGAATGATGAAAACTTTTCTGTAGTGTCTAACTACGGAAACACATTTAATTTGCCTGCGCCTTTGTTACAACGAGCTTATCCAGAACGGATTGCTGGACAGTTATGGCATAGTTATTTCAATGACGTTGTTATGGATAAAAAAGGGAATTCGCTCAACTGGGTTGGGATTAAGCCATTAGGTGGTGATATTGTAAAATGGCAGAATCACCCTTTTTTTTGGGCAGCCTGGCGAGGGGATGTAAGTGGGGATAGCTGGTTTTATTTACCAACTGAGTTGGTAAATAATGGTTTTATCGTATTGACGGACCAGTATTTCGTGAGATCAGAGCAGCTATTTGATCAACAGATTACCGATATTAAATGGGAACCAGTAACAAAAGGGCCCTTAATGGCAGGAGGGCGTTTGGTAGTCAGTCACCATAAAGAGACAGACCAGTTTTTATTGGTTATCGCTAAGCAAGACAGTTTGGAAGAAATTAGCTGGTCAGCATTACAACAGCAACTAAAAATAACCATTAATAGTCAGTTAAGCCCGTTGGTGGTATCTAAGTAATCATTAACAAACCTTAGGCGAATTGCTTAAGGTTTGTAAGGGAGGTTTAATTCGTAATACTAGCCAGTCTTTGGTTGGCGACTGTTAACTATCCAAGGTATTCAATGATTATTCTGGATATTTTCCCATCAAGACCATTTTTGTAATGGCTTTCTACCTTAACGTTACCGTTATCTAGGTTTGCACTGCTATTAAAACTACTCACGACAACTGTATCACTAATATCGCCAATAATAGTGATTTTAGCCCAGTCATCGTCTTTGCTTGCTGATGGGCTGTCATACACCCACATAATAGTAGGGCCTGGAACACCTTCTAATTTCATTGACCTAGCTTCATCATTTTGAAAGCCGTAGTCTCCTTTTTTACACTCAATATCGTAACTTTCGCCACCACTTAGTATGTTTCCCACTCTATCTTGTGTTGCGCCATTACCTTCCCAAAAAGTGATTTGTCCTTTTGACATATATACTCCTATCCTTGAATAAAAAGTGAGCTTGAATTGTTAGTCTTGTTTGTTGCTACTTTACGATTTTGATATTGCAACCAACGTTAAGTTAGCACAAAAGCGATTGTGTCATTGTTTACATGTGAATATTTCTGCTATGAGTATTCTTCATAGGCTGTATTTGTTTTGTAATGATAATGCAAACTAATAAACATTTATTCACTTGATTTTAACACTCAAGTAGGTAGATTTGGTTGATTGGCTACACCCGTTGTTTTAAATTAGGCCTTTTTAAAATATGCAAGAATTAATAGAAGCATGTATTACAGAAATTCAAAAAGCACTGATTGGTAAAGAGCAACAGATTCGCTTGTCATTATGTTGCCTGTTTAGTGGTGGCCATTTACTGATTGAAGACTTACCTGGCATGGGCAAAACCACCTTTGCTCATGCTTTAGCACAGGTGATGGGGTTTAGTTATAGCCGGGTGCAGTTCACCAGTGACTTACTGCCCGCTGATATCCTAGGAGTGTCGGTTTTTGAAAAAAAATCTGGGCAGTTTGTGTTTCATCAAGGGCCCATTTTTGCTCAAGTAGTACTAGCTGATGAAATCAACCGGGCCACGCCTAAAAGCCAAAGTGCATTGTTAGAGGCGATGGAAGAACGACAAGTGTCGATTGAAGGTGAAACTCGTCAGTTACCTGAGCCGTTTTTTGTGATTGCTACCCAAAACCCAATGTCTCAAGCGGGTACCTTCCCTCTACCAGAGTCTCAATTAGATCGCTTTTTAATGCGAATTTCCTTGGGTTATCCTGATCCTGCTGCCGAGCGTGATGTATTATTAGGCAATAGTGGTCGGGTACAGCTGAGTCGAGTGAAGCATATTGTGAGTGCTGATCAACTCAAGCAAATTCAGCAGCAAGTTGTGGATGTTAAGCCGGCAGATGCCGTATTGGATTATTTGCAGCGATTGTTAACTCATACTCGCCAAAGTGAAGACTTTGCCTATGGTTTATCGCCTCGAGCAGGTCTGGCATTACTGCGTTGTGCACAAAGTTGGGCATTTATGGCAAACCGTGACTACTTAATTCCGGAAGATGTGCAAATGGTGCTGCCAGCGGTGGTTGAACACCGGCTCCGTGAACATAGTGATATGCAAGGTAGAACTGGTGAAGCGTTGGGTCAGCGATTATTACAGGCCGTACCTGTCGTTGTTTAATGAGAAGGCCTTAATGAATATTGCAAAACAGTGGCAAGCGTATTTCAGCAGCTGGTTAAATCGGCGTATTCCTCCTAGTCATCAAGTCATACTTAATCAAAAACGGCTTTTTATCTTGCCCAGTCGCACTGGATATATTCTGTTATTTGTAGTGTTGGCAATTTTTCTGGCCGCTGTTAACTATGAAAATAGCATGAGTTTTGCTGTTGCCTTTTTGTTAATCAGTTTATTCGTAGTCGCGATTTTGCATACTTACAATAATTTAGCGGGTATGGAGCTGATAGGGGTGAATGGGGGGACAGCCCATGTGGGTGATGATGTTGGGTTTGAGTTAAAGCTTAAAGCTAGCACCCCAAAAAAAGGCCATGAGTCAATACATTTATATTGGCCACAAGGTATACCCCAGTTAGCATCCATCGAACCTGCAGGTGAAACAAATGTGAAAGTATTTTTGCCTGCTAAACAACGAGGCTATTTTAAACCTGGCCGGCTTTGTATCGAAAGCTACTATCCACTGGGTTTATTACGTTGCTGGACTTGGGTGGACTTGGATATTACGGCACTAATTTATCCAAAACCGGTTAAATGCCATCTGCCTTATTTTGAGTCTGCCAGTATTGAAGGGCAAACCTTGGCTAAAGATGGAGTAGAGGACTTTGCGGGGTTGCGAGACTATCATCCAGGAGATGGATTACGCCATATTGCTTGGAAGCAATATTCAAAAACTGACACCTTGTTAACCAAGGATTTTTCTGCATTTACTGATCGACGGCGCTGGTTGGACTGGGAGAATATCCCAGGGGCTGACCTGGAAATAAAGTTGTCTCACCTGTGCTATTGGTGTATGCGTTGTGAGCAGTTTCAGGAAGATTATGGGTTACGTTTACCTGGCATCACGATAGAGCCAGGCCGGGGGCAAATGCATTTGCGCCGCTGCCTCACTGAGTTAGCATTATTTCAGGTGTAGTTCATCATGAAAATTGGCCATCAACAAATACCCCGCTCAGGTCTTATTTGGCTATTACTCACTCAGGCATTGGTTATTTTACCGCAGCTGTCTCGATTGCCTATTTGGGTTGTGGTGGTTGCCATTATCTGTGCATTGTGGCGGATAATGATTTTTCGCAGTCGCTGGTCATACCCTAAATTATGGATAAAAGTCCTGGTGGTTGGGGCGGCTGTTATTGGCACCTTATTTCATTATGGCACTATTGTTGGTTTGGAGGCAGGTGTTGCCTTATTAGTAACCACCTTTTTATTAAAGTTATTGGAAATGAAAAATCTACGGGATGCTTACCTGGTGATTTTTCTAAGTTATTTTGTGGTGGTCACCGAGTTTTTATACTCACAGAGTATTTTGGTATCCAGCTATATGCTGTTTACCTTACTGGTTATTACCTCTGCGCTAGTAGGGTTGCATACTCCCCACTTGGGTTTTCAGCCATGGCGCACTTTCAGAAAAGGTGCGGTATTAGTTGTTCAGTCAATTCCATTAATGATTTTATTATTTTTGTTCGTACCACGAATCAGCCCATTGTGGCGGGTGGAATTTCCACAAACCAATGCTAAAAGTGGCGTTAGCGAAACCATTAGCCCTGGTGATATTGCCAATTTAAGTAAGTCTGATGGGCTGGCATTTCGCGCAACCTTTAAAGGTGATATTCCCCCTAGGGACTTACTTTACTGGCGTGGGTTAGTTATGAGCCATTTTGATGGTCGCCGCTGGACCCAAGGGAGTCGTGAATTAGGACAGGCCAGTAAATTATCAACTAATCTTGCCCAATTAAAGTCACCGTTACTGAGCTGGCCTAACCTGCCTGCCCGATGGGAAAGGCGCATGGAAAAAATAGGGAAAGTTTATGAGTATGATGTGATAATTGAACCTACTCAACAGCATTGGTTATTTAGCTTAGCCAACCCTGAAAACAATGATAACAATATAGCCTTAGTTAGGGATTTTCGCTTAGTAGCTGCCCAGCCTATTACCCAACGAACGCAGTATAGTGTTAAGTCATATCTGGATAGTCATCAAGATAAAGATTTACCTGTGTGGTTAAAACGATTGAATTTACAGTTACCTCCCTTTGGTAACCCAAGAGCTAGAGTAATGGCTCAACAGTTTTGGGTGAGCAGTGGTAAATCCGTTGAAAACTATATTGAAAAAATATTAGTCCATTTCCGTCAGGAGCCTTATTTTTATACATTGAAACCGCCTTTGCTAGGACGTGATAGTGTTGATGAGTTTTTAATAAATAGTAAAAGAGGCTTTTGTGCTCATTATGCCAGTGCATTTGTATTCCTAATGCGTACAGCTGGAATACCAGCACGTATGGTGGCTGGCTATCAAGGAGGAGAAATTAATAAAGCCGGTAATTATGTGCAAGTCAGGCATTTTGATGCCCATGCCTGGGCGGAAGTATGGGTGCCGAATCGAGGCTGGGTGCGAGTAGACCCAACGGCAGCAGTAGCGCCAGAACGAGTAGAAGAAGGCTTGGAAGCTGCTGTGGCAGAAGAGGGTAGTTTTTTAGCGGAGAGCCCATTATCTCCCTTGCGGTTTCGTAATGTACCTTTCTTAAATAATGTAAGGATGCAATGGGAACTACTGGAATATCAGTGGCAACGCTGGGTGCTTAATTATGATCAAGCTGCTCAGCTGGAGTTATTTGAGCGCTGGTTTGGTGGCAAAAACTGGTATGTCATTGTGTTTACTATTGCAGGCAGTATGTTTGCCCTCATTGGCTTACTGGCATTATGGATTATCTGGCGTCAACGGCCACAAGCCAAAGACCCGGCAAGTCAGTGCTATTTGGCTTTTTGCAAGCGTATGGAAAAACATGGGCTGATACGAAATATTGATGAACCACCCCATACATTTTTAGCGCGAATAAAACAGCGACAGCCAAAGCTATCAGCTAAAGCAACAGTAGTCACAGAGCTTTATGTCAAACTAATGTACCAGCCTGCGGCGCTAACACCACAAGAGCACAAGGAGCAATTAGTGCAAATGAAAAGTGCAGTGAAGAGTTTGCGTTAGTCGTATTTAGTACTTCACCATGGATGGTTCAATCTCATTTGCCCAGGCAATTATACCACCGGACAGATTCACTAGTTTTTTAAAACCATGCTGAAGCAGTAATTCGCAGGTTTTAGCTGAACGGCCACCGGTTTTACAATGCACAATGATTTCCTGTGTTTTATCAAATTGATTTAATTGGCTGGCGACTTCTGCCATGGGAATATGAACACTATTTTTGATACGACAGATATTGACTTCGTATTGTTCTCGTACATCTAAAATGGTTAATACTTCCCCTGCATCAATTCGTTGTTTTAATTGTGCGACGGATATTTCCTGATATTGTTTTTGGGCTGGTTGCTTAGGTATGCCACAAAACTGTTGATAATCAATAAGCTTGGTAATGCTAGGCTTATTACCACAAACACAACAGTTTGTGTCTTTTTGTATTGCCAATTCATCAAAGCGCATACTTAATGCATCATATAGAATCAAACGGCCGCTGAGGCTTTCGCCGGTATCTGTAATGATTTTAATGGCTTCTGTGGCTTGAATCGTAGCAATGAGTCCAGGCAGTACCCCTAATACACCACCTTCTGCACAGGAAGGGACCAATCCTGGGGGGGGAGGCTCAGGGTATAAACAGCGATAACAAGGGCCGTCTTGATAATGAAATACTGTCGCCTGGCCCTCAAAGCGGAAAATACTGCCGTATATATTGGGTTTATTTAATAAAATGCAGGCATCATTAACCAGGTAGCGGGTAGGAAAATTGTCGGTACCATCAATAATCAAATCATAGTCTTTAATAATATTCAGCGCGTTATCTGTCGTTA
This sequence comes from Spartinivicinus marinus, assembly GCF_026309355.1. Lineage (NCBI taxonomy): Bacteria > Pseudomonadati > Pseudomonadota > Gammaproteobacteria > Oceanospirillales > Zooshikellaceae > Spartinivicinus > Spartinivicinus marinus. The sequence continues at coordinate 256,844 of NZ_JAPJZK010000001.1, read as the reverse complement.
ATGCTTCATTATAAGTACTAATATTGACATATGGGTTGAGCGCTGTCAGTTTGGCTTTGGCTTGTAACACTTTTGCCGCATCCAAATCATTATTGGTAAACAATATTTGTCTTTGCAGGTTAGACTCTTCAACTACATCATGGTCAATAATGCCAAGTTTGCCAATACCTGATGCGGCCAAATAAAGGCTCAATGGTGAGCCTAAACCACCCACACCAATAATTAATACCCGAGCGGCTTTTAATTTTAATTGGCCAGCTTCACCTATTTCTGGCAGCATCAAATGACGGCTATAACGGCTTAACTCGGCAGGTGACAGAGCTTGTTCGGCTATTGAACCACCAGCAATTGCAGGGACTATACGTAATTCGCTGTTTTTTGGTAACTGTGTTTGCATACCATGTTGTTGCTTAATATCCACTTTATTCAGATATAAATTAACAAAGTTACGTAATTGGCCTGCTTCATCAAATAACTGTAATTTAAGCTCAGGGTATTGACTACACAAGCTGTGTATTGCTTCTTCAACCGTATTTGCCTCTAATATGAGGCTGCTTTGTTGCTGAGTAAAGCGACGTAAAGGTGATGGAATTTTAATAGTTGCTTGCATGAGTGTTTCCATCCACTTGAATGGTTTCAGGAAGAAATTGGTTGCGGTTATTGGTGAGTTGCCATGAGCGATAGCTGGCTATTTTGCCGTTTACCACTGAAATAATAATATAGCTAATCCCAGGCCAGGCATGTTGACGGTCGAACTCAGAAGGCTCATCAGGGTGGTCTGGATGCGAGTGAACGATACTAATAATGCTCAAGCCTTGTTGATCAGCATTATCTTCAGCTTCTTGATAGACGACTGGATCGATGAGAAAACGTCGTTGACTATTGGCTGTTATTTGATTATTACAGGGGTAATAGTAACAACTTGTCGTATAGCTGGCTTGCCAATGGCCAATAATCAAGCCACAACTTTCACTTGGATAACGTTGCTGGGCGTGGTTCAACATAGCGTGGTTTATTTCCGTTGTAATATAAATAGTCATGACCAGAGGCCTGCACTGAAATAGCGTTCGCCCAAATCGTTCAAGAGTGTCACAAAGACCCCTGCAGATACCTGCTTCATTATTTTAGTGCAGGCTGCAAGGTAGGCACCGGAGGATTGGCCCACAAAGTAACCTTGGTGAGCCAATGCATAGCAATATTCTTTGGCCTCATCAGCCCTGATGGGTACCCACTCATCGACTAAATGTTGCTGAAAAATATCGGGAACAATATCGGCTAGCTCTCCTAAAGGTTTTAATCCTTCTATTCCTGGCCATCGCTCTGGCAGTACAGCGCAGATTTTTATAGTTGGATAGACTTCTTTTAAACGGCATCCAATGCCCGTCAGTGAGCCCCCGGTACCTACACCACCAATAAAGTGGGTGATCGGGTGTTTGACTTGATTAATAATTTCACAACCGGTGCCTTGATAATGGGCTTCAACATTGTAAGGGTTGGCATATTGATTACAGAAAAAAAACTGATCGGGTGATTCTTGATAAACGGATCTGACATGATGAAGTGCTTTGTCATATCCTTCCAAGGGATCCGTTTCGATTAATTCGGCACCATGAGCTTTAAGACGGCTCTTGCGTTCTTCACTGGCATTGCCTGGAATAACAATGCAAACATGGCGGTTAATTGCTCGGCCCAACATGGCATAAGAAATGCCTGCATTGCCACTACTGGAATCCAGTATTACTCTGTTTTCTGGAAGCTGACCGCTGTTCAAGGCATGAAGCAACATGGATTTAACTGGCCGATCTTTAAGAGAGCCACCTGGATTGACCCACTCTGCTTTGGCATAAAGAAAAATATTTTTTTTATCAGGGCTAAAGTAGCTTAAGTTGATTAGTGGGGTATTGCCTACTAAGTCGAGCAACTCCATCGTTTTTCCTTCCAGTAGTAACCTGGTATTTTAGATATAAAAATAAAGTGGTATATACTCACAGCGAAGGGATATAAACAACAATCGTGAAAAGTATATAAAATCGTGAAGAGTATATAAAGTGTTAGCGTAATCTATAAAGTAGGCTACAAATTTTGAGTTAATAGAAGAGTCTTTTTTATACGGTTTTTATCTATAGCTTGGGTGGCGCTGAGTTGAAAATGCTTAAATGACTTTTTATTTCTTGGCTGAATAGCGTTAAAATGACCTTAATTGTTCTCCTATTTGAGGGATAGGTAATGCAGTGGGCAGAGTATCGACAGGAATTTAATCATTGTAATCAATTAATGATGATTTGTATTAATAATTTGACGTTACAAGATTGGCTAAAAATTATTGAGTTTTTTAGTTTGACCAAGGCAAAACTCCATTTATTCAAAAAAGGAAAGCCCGTAATACAGCCTAATACTATTGATGAGTTAACTCAATTGCTAGGAGATGATAGCCTGTTAGCGATAGATTTAGGAAAAATCCAGCTTTTTGGTATTTTGAAATGTAAGGCAATATTAAAACTGCTATTTAGCTCATCACAAATAGATTGTGAGGTAAATGCAAAAGTTGTATTTAGGGTAATGACTACCCTAGGACGACAATTGAATAAACCCGTGATGCTAGTGACAGAGCAAAATAGAGCTCGACCTATATTTTACTACTTACCCCACCAGGGTTTGACGTATTTGTCTTTAATGAGTCAAACGACTAATTATATACAGTCGGTGCATTAGACTCTGATATATCCTTTGTATTGGGTGTATAAGCATATTTTGCTGTTAAGATTTCATACAATTCATGCTGACTGCCGAGTAATCTCCTATAAAAAACCATAGATAAGTAATGCCTAAAATTAACTTAATATGATGGTTAGTTTTTCGTCTTAGCGTTAGGCTATATTTTGACTGTTTGGTAGTATATTGATTTATAAGAAAATATTTTATTTGATAGATGAATGATGATGTAAATATTTAATCATTTGGCTGTCATTTAATGTTCTCATTCCTTTATTAATTTATTTGCTTGCTACTACTGGCCAACCCTTTGCAGTTTGTTGGATAAATTGAATCAAAGTTTTTATAAATAAATTAGCCAGTAAGTTTGGCAGGGAGTAGAGAAATGAATAATGTGATTCGTTTTTACGAACCTGATCAGTCGTATGGTTTTTTATCTAATTTTGCTGAATACCCTATTATTGTCGATGGAGTAGAGTGGCATACCAGTGAACACTTTTATCAAGCCAGCAAGTTTATGGCCAGGGATATTACCTCTCAAATTTATCATGCAGCAACACCAACAGAAGCCTTTCAGTTAAGTCGAGAGTATGACCGTCAGGTACGTAGTGATTGGGAACAAATTAAAGACAATGTGATGTTGAGGGCGCTACGTTGTAAGTTTTCACAACACAATCAATTAGCTTATTGGTTAGTGGCTACAGGAAATAACATACTTGCCGAGCATTCTTTTAAAGACAGTTATTGGGGGGATGGTGGTGATGGCAGTGGACTTAACCGATTAGGTGAGTTGTTAATGCTAGTACGTGAAGAGCTGGCAGGGCAGCACCCGCATCAACTGGTTCGTTATGTAGAGTCGGCTCAATTACCGATGGATATGGGCACTTTTACCATGCATGGCTTTGTGGAAAAGAAAACCGGTAAGGAGCATGTCGCGTTAAGTTATGGTGAAATTGATACGAAAAAACCGGTATTAATTCGTTTGCACTCTGAATGTTTAACTGGTGATGCATTATTCAGCTTGCGTTGTGATTGTGGTTTTCAATTAAATAAAGCATTAAAAAATATTGTTGAACATGGTAACGGCGTATTACTTTATTTGAGACAAGAAGGGCGAGGTATTGGCCTGTTAAATAAAATCAGAGCCTATCACTTACAGGATGAAGGTGCTGATACTGTAGAAGCTAACGAAAAACTTGGCTTTGCAGCTGATATGCGGCGTTATGACTTCTGTAAGGGGATTTTACACTATTTTGGAATTAATGAAGTAAAACTGATGACGAATAACCCGCGAAAAGTGAACTCATTGACCAAAGCGGGCATTAATGTCGTGGAAAGAGTGCCATTAAGAGAAGGACGTAATCCTTACAATAATAATTACTTGAATATTAAAGCAAGAAAGTTAGGCCATATGTTGGATGAAATTGTTTAGCCGTCACTTGTTGTGATACAAAAAAACCGGCAGAGTTGCCGGTTTTTTTATTTGGTTGCGAATAATTAGGCGGTTGCTTTATCCGTTGCAATAATTTGATTAGCGGCTTGCTGGAACGACTCTATCTCATTGAAGTTCATATAGCGATAGATATCTTTAGCCATGCTATCAATATTTTTCGCATAATCCATGTACTCTTCAACGGTCGGTAACTTGCCCAAAACGGATGCAATAGCGGCTAATTCTGCAGAAGCCAGATACACGTTGGCGCCATCACCTAGTCTATTTGGAAAATTTCGAGTGGAGGTTGACACCACGGTGGCTCCAGGAGCAACTCGTGCCTGATTACCCATGCATAAAGAGCAGCCTGGCATTTCCGTTCGAGCACCGGCACGGCCATAAATATTGTAATAACCTTCTTCCATTAGCTGGTGTTCATCCATTTTGGTTGGTGGTGCAATCCACAACCGAGTGGCCATTTGGCCTTTCATTTGATCCAGTAATTTCCCTGCAGCTCGGTAATGACCAATATTCGTCATACAGGAGCCAATAAATACTTCGTCGATTTTATCGCCAGCCACTTCTGATAATGGTTTAACATCGTCTGGATCATTTGGGCAGGCTAAAATAGGCTCTTTTACCTCAGCCAGGTTAATATCAATAACAGCGGCATATTCTGCATCTCCATCCGCTTCCATTAACTCAGGGTTAGCCAGCCAGGCTTCCATGGCTTGAGCACGGCGTTCCAAGGTTCTTGCATCGCCATAGCCTTCTGCAATCATCCAACGCAATAAAGTGATATTAGATGTGAGGTATTCAATAATAGGTGCTTGATCAAGCTTAATCGTACAGCCTGCAGCAGAACGCTCAGCAGAAGCATCAGATAACTCAAAAGCCTGCTCTACTTTCAGGTCAGGTAAGCCTTCAATTTCTAAAATACGACCAGAGAAAATATTTTTCTTGCCTTTTTTCTCTACCGTTAGCAAACCTTGCTTAATTGCGTAGTAGGGAATTGCATTCACCAAGTCACGTAAGGTGACCCCTGGCTGCATTTCACCTTTAAACCGAACCAATACAGATTCAGGCATGTCCAGTGGCATTACTCCCGTGGCAGCAGCAAAAGCGACTAAGCCAGAACCTGCTGGGAAGGAAATACCAATTGGGAAACGGGTATGTGAGTCGCCGCCAGTACCTACGGTATCGGGCATTAACATGCGGTTTAGCCAGGAATGAATAATGCCATCACCTGGGCGCAAAGAAACACCACCCCGGTTTTTAATAAAGTCAGGCAGGGTGTGTTGGGTATCGATATCCACTGGTTTTGGATACGCTGCTGTGTGGCAGAAGGACTGCATCACTAAATCAGCAGAAAAACCTAAGCAAGCTAAGTCTTTCAGTTCATCACGGGTCATTGGTCCAGTGGTGTCTTGTGAACCCACGGTAGTCATTTTTGGCTCGCAGTATTGACCAGGTCTTACCCCTGCTACCCCGCAAGCACGGCCGACCATTTTTTGTGCTAGGGTGTAGCCTTTGCCTGTGTCAGCTGCATCGGCTGGACGCTTAAATACCTCAGATGGCTCAAGGTTTAAAAATTCACGAGCCCTATCCGTTAAGCCTCGGCCAATAATTAGTGGAATACGGCCACCAGCGCGTACTTCGTCTAAAATGACATCAGTTTTTAAGGTGAACTCGCAGATAACCTCGTCACTATTGTGCTTTTGCACTTTTCCTGAGTAAGGATAGATGTCAATCACATCTCCCATATTCAGGCTGTTAACATCGCACTCAATAGGTAGAGCACCAGCATCTTCCATGGTGTTAAAGAAAATAGGTGCAATTTTGCCACCTAATACAAAACCGCCATCGCGCTTATTTGGAATATAAGGAATATCGTCACCCATATACCAGAGCACGGAGTTGGTTGCTGACTTTCTAGATGAGCCAGTACCAACAACATCGCCTACATAAGCCACAGGGTGGCCTTTTTCTTTTAATTGCTCGATCACTTCCAGTGGATTACCTTCTAACCCTGGTCGTGGGTTTTTTAGCATAGCCAAGGCATGTAATGGAATATCAGGGCGCGACCAGGCATCTGGCGCTGGGGATAAATCGTCAGTGTTGGTTTCCCCTGGTACTTTAAATACGGTTAAAGTAATTTTTTCTGGTACAGAAGGTTTTTTTAGAAACCACTCAGCATCGGCCCAAGCTTGCATGACTTTTTGAGCATTGGCATTACCTGCCTTACATTTATCAGCCACATCATGAAAAGCATCAAACATTAATAAGGTATGCGACAGTTGTTCAGCAGCAAGCACTCCTAAACTGTCGTGCTCTAATAGTTCAACCAGCGTGGCAATGTTGTAGCCACCCAGCATGGTGCCTAACAGTTTAGTTGCATGGGCTGGGTTGATTAAGGGAGAGTTGACTTCTCCTTTAGCAACGGCGGAAAGAAAGCCTGCCTTTACATAAGCAGCTTCGTCTACTCCCGCAGGTACTCGGTTAGTAATTAAGTCGAGTAGAAAATCTGCTTCACCCGCAGGCGGGCTTTTTAGTAGTTCAATTAAACTGGAAACTTGTTCGGCATTGAGAGGTTTCGGCACAATACCTTGTGCGGCGCGTTCTTCTACATGGTTGCGATAGGCTTCGAGCACTGTAATACCCTCATCAGTTAGGCCTGCCTGTTATTATTGACTGGCAGATCATTGGTCACGGTTGTTATAGAGGCTATGTGGTTAAGAGGTGTAAGTAATGAGGTTGCTAAATAAAGTTCAAATTGTTGCCTGTTGATTGTAAGGCACTTGCAACCCATTACTACTAATGAGTATACACTACGCTGATAAGACTAGAATTAGTGTGTGTTGTATGTGCAGTTGACTCCTCTGGCGATGATCTAACCAAAGTAGGTTTGTGCAAAATCATCTATACCTTATGCAGAGCCCCTTAACGAACCTGTTTTGCGCCAGGAGTATAACGCATAGGCTGTAAAAAAGTTAAGGTAATCATAAGACTGGCGTTGCCATAATCGTTATTCACTAAAAAAATAGTGGATTAGTCAACGCTTCAGTGACAGCTGTTGCTAACTTTTTGTTCCTGGTTTAGTTACTTATTTTCCAATATAGACTCCAAACTATCCATAAATTGATTGGGTCTTAAGGTGAGAATGTCACAGTCCAGCTCATCAAGCAGGTATTCAGCGGTATTACCTATTACTGCTCCACTGAGTCCTTTGCGGGCAACAGTACCCAATACAATGAGTGGTGCATTTAACTTTTTGACCAGAGTTGGAATTAGACTGGTAGCAGGGCCTTCTCCAATGTGGAGTTGTTGTGGAGACATTGAAAACATGTCCAGATATTTTTGGCATGCTTGACGGTACTTGTCTTCTAGTAAAGCTGCATTCTGGAAGACTGGATCAGGTGATGAAAGCATTGGAGGGGGATAAGCAGTGATAATATGGCAATCGCTTTCAGAAAACTCGGTGATTGCTTGTGCATAATTAACAATCACATCATTTAATATTTGGTGGTTGTCATCCTGCGGATAAGCATCAATGGCTGCAACGATAGGCTGTTTGCACCAGCTGCTGGTTTGCTTAACAATAAGCACCGGTACTGTCGTATAGCGAAGCACCTTCCAATCTACAGGTATGTTAATTAACCGTTTAACTTCATTTTCTTGAATCGCTTCTTTAATGATTAACTGACAACGTTCGGCTTGCTGAAAGTGAATAACAGTTTCGTGAAAAGACTCATGCCAGGCCTGGTGAGGTATGGCATTTAGACCCTCCTGATGGAGTGTGCTGGCCTGGGCATTAAGCCAGTCCTCCCACTGATTATTTGGTCGCTTATTGCAAGCCAGTAAATGAATTGTGGCGCCTGTAGCTTGGGCAATTAACTTTGCCCTTTTTAACGCGAAAGAGCCTGTTGCTTCTGGATTGACAACAACCAGTATTCGTTTAAGCGCTTCCATAAGAGCTCCTTAGCGAATTTTTAAATACACAAAAATGCAAGTCAGGTTATGATAATAAGGCTTAATTTAAACGTCTGTTTGACTTGTATCAAGCTCATTTGCAAAACAAGTTAGGTTAGGGCTGTTGTAAGTGTAAACGCATCCGTATAATGCATGGCTTTTTACTACCGCGTTTGTTATGAAACAGTTACCTGAGCTAAAAGACTTTTTGTTGTGTGAAACCCCAGCTAGCTGGGTGTCTGCTGCGTTACAGCATCCTGAGGTTTTGCTGATTGATCATGCCCATTGCGAGAAAAAAGCAGCCGCTACGGCATTAAACTTGATGTTTCGCTATGTGGATAAAGTTGATTTGTTAAATAAAATGTCTCGGTTAGCCAGAGAAGAGTTACGGCACTTTGAGCAGGTGCTGGCTATTATGGTGAAGCGGGGTATAGAGTACTCCCACCTCAGCCCTTCCCGCTATGCAGGAGAGTTGCGCAAGCTGGTAAGAACCCATGAGCCAGCCAGACTGGTTGATACACTTATTGTGGGCGCGTTTATTGAGGCGCGTTCTTGTGAGCGGTTTGAAAAACTTGCCCCTTATCTTGATGAAGAGCTGACTAAGTTTTATCTCTCATTACTTAAGTCAGAGTCACGGCATTTCCAAGACTATTTAACCCTGGCAATTGAAGCAGCTGGTGAGCCGATTGATGAGCGAGTGGCTTTATTTGCGGAAAAAGAGCAGGCACTGGTGTTGGCTTTAGACGACGAATTTCGTTTTCACAGTGGGCCGCTAGAAGCTGTTACCGCTGAGTCATAAAAAGCTATTTATTGGTTGATGGGCCAGGGAAGGCCCTTCAAGAGTGGCGGAAGAATAGCCTGTTATTCCATATCGGACACTAAATTTACTTTCTGCCCCCTTTTGCGACAACCTGGAGGGGAAGAAGGAACTTAGCTAGAAGTATTTTTGCGATACCTACTATGGGTTGATAGGAAAGTTATAGATTGATAGGAAAAGAATCCAGCTGATATTGACCATCCAGCTGCCAACGCAATACCCAGCCATTGTTATCCCAGTCACCCAGTACTATCCGTTTGCCAGGTTTTCCATTTAGCCCAGTTAAATCATGAATATTCGGACGATGAGTATGGCCATGAATCATGATCTCCACTTGGTGATCAGCCATCACCTGAAGTACTTCTTCTGGCGTTACATCCATTATCTCCAGCGATTTTTGCTGCCCGGCTGTTTGGCTTTGTTGACGAAGCTGCTGGCCAAGTGCAATGCGTTCTGGAATTGACATGGCAAGCAGTTTCTTGATCATCTCTGGATGACGAAACTGTTGGCGAAAGGCCATGTATTCAGCATCTTTTGTACAGAGACTATCGCCGTGCATCAATAAGACTTGTTGGCCATATAAGTCGACGACAGTTGGGTCGTTAAGTAGCTGACAACCCGTTAATTGACAAAACTGCTCGCCGATTAAAAAATCACGATTGCCGTGCATAAAGTAAATAGGCAACTGCTCGCTTAGATTTTTCAGGCTAGCCAAGATAGGCTGATGAGCTGGCTGAACGGCATCATCACCCAGCCATACTTCAAAAAAGTCCCCTAAAATATAGAGGCTATCAATGCCTTGAGTTTGCTGGGCAAGAAATTGCAAAAACGCCCGAACAATTTCCGGGCGCTCTGCTTGTAAGTGTAAGTCAGAAATAAACAGCGTTGACATTGTTACTCTGCAACGATTTCAGCGGACTCAATAATCACATCTTCTTTGGGGACGTCTTGGTGAAATCCAGCAGAACCTGTGGCAACTGCACGAATTTTTTCCACAACATCCATACCGTCAACCACCTCTCCAAATACAGCATATCCCCATCCATCTGGTGATTTAGAGCGGAAGTTAAGAAAGTCGTTATCAACGGTGTTAATGAAAAATTGAGCGGAGGCTGAGTGAGGGTCATTAGTTCTAGCCATTGCGATAGAGCCTTTTTTATTCGCAAGGCCGTTGTCGGCTTCATTTTCAATAGTGTCGCGAGTTTCTTTTTGATTCATGCCAGGTTCAAAACCACCACCTTGAATCATGAAATCTTTAATGACGCGATGGAAAATAGTACCGTTATAGTGACCACTTTTTACGTATTCTTCAAAGTTAGCCGCGGTTTTTGGCGCTTTTTCGTGGTTAAGTTCTAGCTTAATGTCACCAAGGTTGGTGTGAAGAACGATCATGGTAGTGCCTTAAACAGGTTAAATGGATGAAGAGCTGCAAGTTGATCAGTCAATCTATTAGCCAGCTCATGTTGAAAAAAGCTGTAATTACAACTGCTCAATATTTAATAAATAATAAAGCAATTTTTAGGTAAAGCCTAAAGATTGCTTCTTATCTGGATTCATTGGCGGTTATAATAACCGTTTTGCTTATGCTACGGAACATTTTATCCAAACGATAAGTGTGCTATGTGTGGCGAAAAGCAATCAATCAAAATTTACGGGCGAATGCTAGCCCCGTGAGGTGAAGCTTTTAATTATTATGGCTACAAACGACACTGAAAATAATGTGGTGAAACCAACTAACTTTATTCAACAAATAGTGGACCGTGATCTGGCGGCTAATAAAAATGATGGCCAGGTTCAGACACGCTTTCCACCAGAACCAAATGGCTACTTGCATATCGGTCATGCGAAGTCTATCTGTCTTAACTTCGGTTTGGCTGAGCGCAACGGCGGTGCTTGTAATCTGCGTTTTGATGACACTAATCCTGAGAAAGAAGAGCAGGAGTATATTGAGTCCATCAAGCAAGATGTTGAGTGGTTAGGATTCCAATGGCAGGGAGAGGCTCGTTTTGCTTCCAGCTATTTTGATCAGTTTTATCAGTATGCAATTGACCTGATTAAAGCAGGCAAGGCCTATGTTTGTAGTCTGTCAGCTGACGATGCAAGAGCGTATCGCGGTACCCTGACTGAACCAGGCAGAAACAGCCCATACCGTGAGCGTTCAATTGAAGAAAACTTGGCGTTGTTTGAGCAAATGAAACAGGGCGAGTTTGATGAAGGCGCTCATGTGCTTCGAGCAAAAATTGATATGGCCTCGCCAAATATGAATTTGCGAGACCCCATTATTTATCGTATTCGTAAAGTTGAGCACCATCAAACAGGCGATAAGTGGTGTATTTATCCCATGTACGATTTTGCTCATGGTATTTCTGATGCAATTGAAGGCATTACTCATTCGATTTGTACTTTAGAGTTTGAAGATCACCGGCCACTTTATGATTGGTTTTTGGATTATTTGGATGTGCCATGCCATCCTCAGCAAATCGAGTTTGCTCGGCTGAATTTGAATTACACCGTCACCAGTAAACGTAAGTTAAAGCAGCTAGTAGATGAGCAAATTGTTGATGGCTGGGATGACCCCAGAATGCCAACTATTGCTGGCATGCGGAGACGAGGTTACACGCCAACAGCGGTGCGTAACTTTTGTGATGCGATTGGTGTCACTAGAAGCGATGGGGTGGTTGATGTTGCCATGCTGGAGCATGCCTTAAGAGATGATCTAAACCAACATGCGCCTCGGGCAATGGCAGTATTAAGACCCTTAAAAGTGGTGATTGAAAATTACCCAGAAGGTCAGGTAGAAATGCTGAAAGCACCAGTACACCCTCAAGATGAGAGTCGGGGTACTCGTGAATTGCCATTTGCCAGAGAAATTTATATTGATCAAGAAGACTTTAAAGAGCAAGCAAACAAGAAGTTTAAGCGCCTGGTACTAGGTAAAGAGGTGCGGTTGCGTAATGCTTATGTGGTTCGATGTGATGAGGTCATTAAAGATGAGGCAGGGGATATAGTTGAGCTGCGTTGTAGCTATGATGCTGAAACATTAGGCAAAGATCCAGAAGGGCGTAAAGTGAAGGGGGTGATTCACTGGGTAACGGTTGAGCACTCAATTCCTGCTGAAGTGCGCCTGTATGATAGGTTATTTAATGATCCAAACCCTGATGGCCATAAAGAAGCAGATTTTAAAGACTTCCTTAACCCTGAGTCATTGACCGTATTAGAAAACTGTCGTTTGGAGCCAGGCTTGGCTACTGCCTCACCGCAGCAGGCCTATCAGTTTGAGCGTGAAGGTTACTTCTGTTTGGATAGTAAAGCCGCTAAGTCTGGACAGCGCGTATTTAACCGGACAGTCACGTTGCGTGACTCCTGGGCCAAGATTGAAAAAAGCAGTGAAAGCTAAAAGCTAAAAGAAGGATAAATTAGCGTGTTGCAAATTTATAACTCTCTTACCCGAAAAAAAGAAACTTTTCAGCCATTGGTACCTGGAAAAATATCCATGTATGTGTGTGGGATGACAGTATACGATTACTGTCACCTTGGACATGGTCGGGTGTTCGTTGCTTTTGATGTTATTGCTCGTTATTTGCGAGCAAAAGGTTACGACATTAACTATATCCGTAATATCACGGATATTGACGACAAAATTATTCGCCGTGCCCAGGAAAATAATGAAGACTGGCAGTTGCTGGTTGATCGCTTTGTTGGCGCGATGGATGAGGATTTTGCTGCGCTGGGTATTCAGAAGCCGAGTCTTGAACCCAAAGCCACTGAGTATATTGATCAAATCATTGCCATGGTGGAAACTCTAATCAATAACGGCATGGCATATCCGGCTGACAATGGCGATGTTTATTATGTGGTAGAAAAGTTCGACAGCTATGGTCGGCTTTCTGGCAAGGTGCTGGATGAGCTACGCTCGGGTGCTCGGGTTGACGTGGGGGAAGCAAAACGAAATCCACTGGATTTTGCGTTGTGGAAAGCAGCTAAGCCTGGCGAGCCTGCGTGGGATTCGCCTTGGGGCAAAGGCCGGCCAGGCTGGCATATTGAGTGTTCAGCAATGTCTACCTGCTGCTTGGGTAATACCTTTGATATTCATGGTGGCGGGCCAGACCTTAAGTTTCCTCATCATGAAAATGAAATTGCTCAATCGGAAGCGGCAACTGGTGAAAAATACGCTAATACCTGGATGCATGCTGGCCCTTTGCGCCTAAACGATGAAAAAATGTCCAAGTCACTGGGTAACTTTTTTACAATTCGTGATATTTTGGCGAAGCATCCTGCTGAATTGGTGCGGTTTTATTTATTGGCTAGTCATTACCGTAGCCCAATGAATTATACCGAAACCAGTATTGATGAAGCGTTTAGTGGGCTGGAACGCCTTTATACGGCATTACGTGGACTAGATCTGTCGCCTGAGGTGGTTACCAGTCAGTTTACTGAGCGCTTTAACCAGGTCATGGATGATGACTTTAATACGCCAGAAGCGTTAGCGGTTATGTATGACTTAGCTCGTGAAGTTAATCGAATGCGTAAGGTTAATCAGCTTGAGCAAGCTACTGTTTTGGCGGGTGAGCTGAAACAGTTAGGGGATGTGCTAGGTATTCTCCAGCAAGAACCTGAAACTTTCTTTAAAGGTGGTGGAGAGCAAGCGGTTGATGCTGAGCAAATTGAGCAGTTGATTGCTTGTCGTAATCAAGCACGGGCTGAAAAGAATTGGGCTGAGGCGGACCGTGTCCGTGATGAGTTACAGGCCATGGGAGTGGTACTGGAAGATAGCCGTGAAGGAACAACCTGGAAACTTGATCGGTAAATACTGGTAGGGTTTTCTACGAAACCAACAAAGGCCATATTATACGGCCTTTGTTGTATCTGCATTGGGTAAGTTGACAGTTAGGTATTAATAGTTATGTAATTCAGTTGCCGCATAGTAGGTGTTTTCAATCAGGGTGGCGACTGTCATCTGCCCAACACCGCCAGGTACAGGAGTAATCCAACCTGCTCGCTGTTTGGCTACAGTAAATTCTACATCACCCACTAAGCTTCCATCATCCAGGCGGTTAATCCCTACATCGATAACAATGGCGCCAGGTTTAATCCATTCGCCTTTAACAAGTCCTGGTTTTCCAACGCCTACCACCACAATATCACCACGACAGACTTCACCTGCTAAGTCTTTAGTAAAACGATGGCAAGTGGTGACAGTGCTGCCAGCTAATAAAAGCTCTAAGCTCATGGGGCGGCCAACAATATTGGAGGCGCCAACAATGACTGCATGCATACCATGCAAGTCTACACCTGTTGTTTCCAATAAAGTCATAATCCCTTTGGGGGTGCAAGGTCTAAGTAGAGGCATTCGAGTTGCTAGACGACCCATATTGTAAGGATGGAAGCCATCAACATCTTTATCAGGGAGAATCCGCTCTAGGATTTTCTCAGGCTGAATATGGGCAGGTAAGGGGAGTTGAACTAATATGCCATCCACTGTCTGGTCTTCATTGAGTTGGTCAATTACGCCAATGAGGTCCTGTTCAGTGGTTGAGTTGGGCAAATTAAATGACTTGGAAATAATGCCCGCTTTTTCGCAAGCTTTCTTTTTGTTGCCAACATAGACAGTTGAGGCAGGGTCATCGCCGACCAGGATTACAGCTAGCCCAGGGGGACGAATTCCTTTAGAAGTGCGAGCTGCAACGCCCGCTGCAACTTTATTAATAACATCTGCGGCAATGGCGCGGCCATCAATGATTTGTGCGGTCATAGGAGGGTTTCTAGATTACCAATTTAGAAAGCGTGATAAAGGTATAATTGTGGCATGAATCGGCAAGGAGGCAAAGTAAGGGTTGGCTTAGCTAAAATAAAATGAGTAGTCAATATTTGTTGGGTAAGTGCTTAATTGATGAAAAGCTGCTTAAGTACTGATCATAAACGGATTTTTTTACTAAAAAAGCAAAACAGGCATTGACGACGGCAGGGAGTCTCAGTAATATGCGCACCACTCGTCGGGCAGCACGGGCTTCACCAAGAAGCTAGCGTTTCGAAGTGGCTTGAGTCAAGCGGGGTATAGCGCAGTCTGGTAGCGCGCCTGCTTTGGGAGCAGGATGTCGGGAGTTCGAATCTCTCTACCCCGACCAGCTTGATCTCTAGACTATAGCCTGGTAAGTTAGGCGCCCGTAGCTCAGCTGGATAGAGCATCCGCCTTCTAAGCGGATGGTCGCAGGTTCGAGTCCTGCCGGGCGCGCCATAAGACGAGTGAAGTCATAGTTGAAAAGCTATGCAGACTAAGTAAGTATGCAGTAAGATTTGTACGAGTGCAGTGGTGGGCGTAGCTCAGTTGGTAGAGCTCAGGATTGTGACTCCTGCGGTCGTGGGTTCGAATCCCATCGTCCACCCCAAATTTGAAAATTTGTTAAGTTTTAGCGGAAGTGGTGAAATTGGTAGACACGCTGGATTTAGGTTCCAGTGCCGCGAGGCGTGAGAGTTCGAGTCTCTCCTTCCGCACCAATTAATTTGAAATGGGGATAAGCGTGCTTATCCCCATTTTTGTGTTAACAGGCGAAATTTTAGAGGGGAATAGGACTATCCCATTGATAGTCGAGTGAGAATTTGTTTTATTACGCCCTTCTAACAGTTTTTAGGTTTAACGAGGAACAATCATGCAAGTCTCACTTGAAACAACTTCTGGCTTAGAGCGTCGCATGACTATTGTTGTACCTGCGGAGCAGGTAGAAAGCAAAGTTATGGAGCGGCTTAAAGAGACTGCCAAGCGGGTACGCATTGACGGCTTTCGTCCTGGCAAAGTCCCTTTAAGTGTAGTTAAGCGCCGCTATGGTAAAGCGACTCGTCATGAGGTTGTAGGTGATGTAATGCAAGCTTCATTTGTTGAAGCGATTCAACAACAGTCACTTAATCCAGCCGGTATGCCTTCTGTCGAGCCTACTAAGATGGAACCGGGTGAAGACTTTGAATTTGTTGCTACGTTTGAAGTATATCCTGCCATAGAACTAGCCTCGCTTGCCGATATTAAAGTTGAAAAGCCTGTTGCTGAAGTAACAGAAGCCGATTTAGACAAAATGCTCGAAAACTTGCGTGAGCAGAATAAGGTTTGGAAAGAGGTTGATCGTGAAGCGGCTAATGGCGATCAAGTAACTATTGATTTCGTTGGTAAAATTGATGGGGAAGTTTTCGAAGGCGGTTCTGCGGAAAATCATGAGTTAGAGTTAGGCTCTGGTCGTATGATCCCAGGCTTCGAAGAACAAGCTGAAGGTATTAAAGCTGGTGAAGAAAAAACCATTCAAGTCACTTTCCCTGAAGACTATCAAGCAGAAGAATTAGCTGGTAAGTCTGCTGACTTTGATATTACAGCCAAGAAAGTAGCTGAAGCTACCTTGCCTGAATTAAATGATGAGTTATTCGCTAAGTTTGGTGTTACCGAAGGTGGTCTTGAAAAATTCCGTGAGGAAGTGCAAAAGAATATGGAGCGAGAGCTTCGTCATGCCATCAAGACTAAAGTGAAAAACCAAGCCATGGATGCTTTGCTTGAAGCGAATCAGGTTGATGTACCAAAGGCGCTGGTTGATGGTGAAATCGATCGGTTACGTGAGCAAGCCGTTCAGCAGTTTGGTGGTAACCAGCAAATTGATCCAAAGAACTTACCAGCAGAGCTATTTAAAGAGCAAGCAGAAAAGCGCGTTAAACTTGGCTTGCTGGTAGGTGAGCTAGTCAAAGCGAGCAATATTGAAGTTGATGAAGACAAGGTAAGAGAAACAATTGAAGACGTCGCTTCTGCTTATCAAGAGCCAGCGCAAGTGGTTGACTGGTATTATAATAATGAGCAACAGCTTAATGAAGTTCGCTCACTGGTCTTGGAAGATCAGGTGGTTGATACTATTCTCAAAGAAGCAGAAGTAACAGAAGTAAGCTGTGGCTATGAAGAAGCCATCAAGCCTGCACAGGCTAAAGAAGATACGGCTGAAAAAGAGTCTGAAGCAAACACTGAAGACGGCGCAGCAGAAGCTTAATCCTGTAAACCCTTCCTGAAGTACCGGTCCACTAGACCGGTATTTTATTTCAGCTCCGTCAAATAGGGAGTGATGCAACGAAATGGCTAAAATCATTACCGGTGGATATGCCGACCCCATTGTAAACTCTGGACTGGTGCCTATTGTTGTTGAACAGACAGCACGTGGTGAGCGTTCCTATGATATCTACTCAAGGCTATTAAAAGAACGGGTTATCTTCCTGATAGGCCAGGTTGAAGACCATATGGCCAATTTGGTAGTGGCTCAAATGCTGTTTTTAGAGTCTGAAAACCCTGATAAAGATATTCATCTTTATATCAACTCACCTGGTGGTTCTGTTACAGCAGGGATGTCTATTTACGATACGATGCAGTTTATCAAGCCTGATGTCAGCACCATGTGTATTGGTCAGGCTGCAAGCATGGGTGCACTGTTATTAACAGGTGGTGCTGCAGGTAAGCGTTATGCGTTACCTCACTCAAGATGCATGATTCACCAGCCGTTGGGTGGTTTCCAAGGTCAAGCTTCTGATATTGAAATACATGCCAAGGAAATCATGTCTATAAAGAATAAGCTGAACCAGGTACTTTCGAAGCATACTGGCCAGCCACTTGATGTGATTGAGAAAGATACTGATCGTGATAATTTCATGAGTGCTTCTCAATCAGTTGAGTATGGCTTGGTTGATGCAGTACTGGAAAAGCGTGCTGTACCAGAATAATCTAAGCTTAAGGTAGCAGAGGGGAAAACCTTCTGTTTTTCACGCTTCTACTTGAAAACTAGGCGCAAAGGCTACATCTTTGAATGTAGCTGAAATAGTTGTCTCAGTAGGAAATTTAGAATGACTGACGAAAAAAATGGCAAAGGTGAAGATAGCGGCAAGCTGCTTTACTGTTCTTTTTGCGGCAAAAGTCAGCATGAGGTTAGGAAGCTTATCGCTGGGCCCTCTGTATTTATCTGTGACGAGTGTGTAGATCTGTGCAACGATATTATTCGTGAAGAGGTGCAGGAGAGTAGCCCAGATAGTTCTAGCGACAAATTGCCCACACCAAAAGAAATAAATGCAATACTGGATGAATATGTTATAGGCCAGTCTAGAGCCAAGAAGATTCTTTCAGTTGCCGTGTATAACCACTATAAACGCTTACAGCGAGGCGGCAAGAAAGAGAAAGAAGATGTAGAGCTAGGCAAAAGTAACATCTTGCTGATTGGCCCAACAGGCAGTGGTAAAACTTTGCTGGCTGAGACCTTGGCTCGGTTGTTGAATGTGCCTTTTACTATTGCTGATGCCACTACCCTGACAGAAGCAGGCTATGTGGGTGAAGATGTAGAAAACATTATTCAGAAGTTACTGCAAAAATGCGACTATGATGTGGACAAAGCCCAAATGGGTATTGTTTACATTGATGAAATTGACAAGATTTCCCGTAAGTCTGATAACCCATCTATTACCCGTGACGTATCCGGAGAAGGGGTGCAGCAAGCGCTGTTAAAACTGATTGAAGGAACTGTTGCGTCCGTGCCACCTCAAGGCGGTCGTAAGCATCCTCAGCAAGAGTTTCTACAGGTAGACACCTCTAATATTTTATTTATCTGTGGTGGTGCGTTTGCCGGGTTAGATAAGGTTATTCGTGATCGCTCTGAAAAAGGTGGTATTGGCTTCTCTGCTGAAGTGAAGAGTAAGGACACCAGCAAAAAAGTGGGTGAAACCTTGAAAGACGTTGAGCCAGAAGATTTGGTGCGTTATGGGTTAATTCCTGAGTTTGTTGGGCGTTTGCCAGTGATTGCTACCTTGGATGAGCTTGATGAGCCCGCCTTGATTCAAATATTGACTGAGCCGAAAAACTCGCTAGTTAAGCAGTATGGCAGGTTATTTGAAATGGAAGAGGTGGAAATTGACTTTAGAGAAGAAGCTTTGAGTGCTATTGCTCAAAAGGCGATGGAGCGAAAAACCGGTGCACGGGGGTTGCGTTCAATTTTAGAGTCAGTGCTTTTAGATACCATGTATGATATTCCTTCTCAGGAAGATGTTAGCAAGGTGGTCATCGATAAATCGGTGATAGAAGGGGATTCAGAGCCGCTACTGATATATGAAAATAGTGAGCAGCAAAAAGCGCTGCCGGATGACTAAATCAACTATAATTAAATGGGGCCTTTAAGGCCCCATTTTTTTATGGATGAACGCATTGCTTGTCGGTATGAGTACAGAGCTGCAGTGAGATCAAGGATAAGCTTGTTTTTCATTGCTTCGTCCCCATGTTATAACCAAGGTTTGTTGGTAATAGCCTGGTGCCTGTTATTTATTTAAGAATAGTGTTGTATAACTGGCTAGTCCGAATCCAGAGCTGAACGTTGATCGACTAGTTTTAAGTAAACAGTTATTGAGTAATGCTGCTTGGCTAAATCAAGTGGAGCATAGTAAACAGCACTAAATGCCTAAACAGCAGCTGTTATGTGGTAAAAGTATGTTGCAAGTAGGCTTGTCTGTTATTAGCAAAGGTGTTAACCAGGCTGGCTTAACATAATGAATTCACTCGCTGTATGGTTGTATGCAGCAAAAAGTAGTTACTAGGGGGCTACTTATGGAGACATATGATATCTCCGATCGACCTGATGTTTTTGAATTACCGCTATTGCCCTTAAGGGATGTTGTGGTGTATCCCCATATGGTTATTCCATTGTTTGTAGGTCGTGAAAAATCGATCAAAGCATTGGAAGCCGCAATGGAAAAGGATAAGCAAGTACTGCTTGTTGCCCAAAAAGATGCTTCAGATGATGAGCCTAACCAGACAGATATATTTGATATTGGAACGGTTTCGACAATTTTACAGCTGCTCAAGCTGCCTGATGGTACGGTTAAGCTTTTGGTTGAAGGTGGCCATCGGGCCCATATCGAAAGCCTTTCTGGGGATCAGGATGAATACTATAGTGCTTGGGTTACTCCTCTAAAAACAATTGAGGCAAAGGAGCGTGAGTCTGACGTACTGACCCGCTCATTAATATCTCAGTTTGAACAGTATGTGCAGCTCAGCAAAAAAGTACCTGCTGAGGTGCTGACTTCTCTATCCTCTATTGATGATGCGGAGCGACTGACTGATACCATTGCTGCCCACATGGCACTGAAAGTCCATGAGAAGCAAAAGATTTTGGAAATTAGTGATCTTCATAAGCGAATTGAGCATTTGATGGGGATCATGGAGTCTGAAATTGACCTGATGCAAGTTGAAAAACGCATTCGAGGTCGGGTGAAAAAACAGATGGAGCGGAGCCAGCGCGAGTATTATTTGAATGAGCAAATGAAAGCCATTCAAAAAGAGCTGGGCGATATGGATGAAGCACCCAATGAGACTGACGAGCTACAAGCCAGGATTGATGCTTCTGGAATGACTAAAGAAGCTAAGGAGAAAGCTGGTGCAGAGCTGAATAAGCTGCGGATGATGTCGCCTATGTCAGCAGAAGCGACTGTGGTGCGTAGCTATATTGACTGGATGGTGAATTTACCTTGGAAAAAACGTAGTAAAGTACGTCATGATCTCAAGCAGGCAGAGAAAATCTTAGAAACAGACCATTATGGTTTGGAAGAAGTTAAAGAGCGGATTTTAGAGTACCTGGCAGTTCAGCAACGAGTGCGCAAACTGAAAGGGCCGGTACTTTGTTTAGTGGGGCCGCCAGGCGTGGGTAAAACCTCGCTAGGTGAATCGATTGCTAGGGCAACTAACCGTAAATTTGTGCGGATGGCATTAGGTGGTGTCCGTGATGAAGCTGAAATACGCGGTCATCGTCGTACTTATATTGGCTCTATGCCAGGCAAACTGTTGCAAAAAATGGCTAAAGTGGGCGTAAAAAATCCGTTATTTCTGCTGGACGAAATTGATAAAATTGGTTCAGACATGCGTGGAGATCCGGCTTCTGCCTTATTAGAAGTGCTTGATCCAGAGCAAAATAATACCTTTAATGATCATTATTTAGAAGTAGACTACGACTTGTCGGATGTTATGTTTGTCTGTACCTCTAATTCGATGAATATTCCTGGACCGTTATTGGATCGAATGGAGGTTATTCGTATTCCAGGCTATACCGAAGATGAAAAAGTAAATATTGCTTTGCGGTATTTGATACCCAAGCAGAAAAAGCTTAACGGTTTAAAGGAAAAAGAAGTCGAATTTGCAAAAGATACGGTTCGTAGTTTAATTCGTTACTATACTCGTGAAGCCGGAGTGCGTGGTTTAGAGCGAGAAATTGCGAAAATTTGCCGTAAAATAGTTAAAGAACATGCATTGGGTCAAGAAGGTATTAAAGATGTCGTCTTGCCAGAGCAACTTGAGCTTTACTCCGGTGTTAGAAAGTTCAAGTATGGTTTAGCTGAAGAAGAAGACCAGGTTGGTCAGGTGACAGGTCTAGCCTGGACTCAAGTAGGCGGTGAATTGCTTACCATTGAAGCCATTGCTGTGCCCGGTAAAGGGCGTATTACCAAGACTGGCTCACTGGGTGACGTGATGCAGGAGTCGATTCAGGCTGCTTTGACAGTGGTGCGCAGTCGTTCACAAGTGCTGGGTATTCCCAGTAATTTTCATGAAAAAAACGATATTCATATTCATGTCCCTGAAGGGGCTACACCGAAAGATGGCCCCAGTGCAGGCATCGGGATGTGTACAGCTCTCGTTTCTGTGCTGACAGGTATCCCTGTGAAAGCAGAAGTGGCAATGACAGGTGAGATTACTCTACGGGGTCAGGTGTTGCCTATTGGTGGTTTAAAAGAGAAATTATTGGCCGCGCATCGTGGTGGAATTAAAACAGTGATAATTCCAGATGAAAATCAGCGTGATTTAAAAGAAATTCCTGATAATATTAAGGAAGACTTGGAAATCCGCCCTGTGAAGTGGATTGACGAGGTGCTAGGGATTGCTTTGCAATATATGCCAGAGCCTCTACCTGAGACTGAACAAGTAGTAAAAACATCTGAAGATCAACAGACAAATGAGTCTAATGAGCGTATTAATACGCACTAATTAGGGGTTTACCTTGACAGTCTTGAAAGCGAGTTGGTATAAATCCCCACTCGCTTTGGCATCACGGGTCAGGCGTCTTGTTGAGTTTTGCTGCTTCGTTAAAAAATAAATTAAACATTGCGTAAATTAGCAGCATGGTCTGGCAAACAGATTTGTGTTGATGCGCGCTTACCAAACACAGTTTAATGAATGTTGTGTTAAGCGTTTACTAAATATCTCAAAAGAAGGGGAATAGAGTGAACAAATCAGAGTTAATCGATGCAATTGCAGCTTCTGCTGATATTTCTAAAGCTGCTGCCGGTCGTGCTCTTGATGCAATGATCGACTCAGTCACCAAAGCTTTACAGGGTGGTGATCAAGTTGTTTTGGTGGGATTTGGTACTTTTTCTGTCAAAGAGCGTGCAGCACGTACTGGACGTAACCCACAGACAGGCGAACCAATTCAAATACCTGCTGCAAAAATTCCAAGCTTTAAAGCTGGTAAAGCATTGAAGGATGCCGTAAACTAAGCGCCTTCAAGAGGGCAGTTGAGTTTGGCTGCCCTTAGTAATTTATGGGTTAATTGTTAGTAATAACATTTACCCAGAGTTTGGAGCGGTAGTTCAGTTGGTTAGAATACCGGCCTGTCACGCCGGGGGTCGCGGGTTCGAGTCCCGTCCGCTCCGCCAAATACTAAAGGCGCATCAATTGATGCGCCTTTTTTATATGTAATAAACCTGAATTATAGGGTAGTAATAAAAATATTTGTCTGGCTATGTGTCGTTAACTATTGTATAAGCCGGTTTCTTACATAGAAAAGCACATTGAACATAACGAAATAACAGTGACAACTGGCCACCCAGTTGTGCGAGGTTAATATGCTGCAAGGTATCAGGGATAATGCACAAAGCTGGATAACAAAGGTTATTGTTATCTTAATTATATTTTCTTTTGCTATTTTTGGGCTTGAGTCCATTCGTCTAGTAGCTACCAGTAATGGTGTTGTTTCTGTCAATGGCGAAGATATATCACCCCAAGAAGTACAACGAGCAATGACGCTGCAACGCAATCAGCTGATACAACAAATGGGGGATAATTTTGATCCTTCATTAATTAATGAAGATGAGCTACGTTCAAGTGCTATTGAATCATTAATTAATGAACAAATATTGGTTCAGGCGGCTGAAGACGCAGGCATGTATGTTACTGATCAAGTCATTAATGAGTATATTCTGCAAAATCCTAGCTTCCAGGTGGAAGGTCAATACAACAAAGACCGATTTCAGTTAGCTATCAGCTCGTTGGGGTTGTCTCCTCAACAATTTCGTCAGTATTTGCGTCAGCAAGTATTGGTTAACCAATATACAATAGGTGTTAGTGCTTCTGATTTTGTGTTAGATAATGAAATTAATACAGTACTAAAGCTTGATCAACAAACTCGCAGTATTCAGTATCTTACTTTGCAGCAGGATAAAATAAAGGCTGCAATTAAACCAACCGAAGATGAAATAAAAGCGTATTACGAAGCTAATAAAGATGATTTTAAAACCCCTGAGCAAATTCAAGTTGACTATGTGGTACTAGACCGTGCCAATTACTTGGAGGCTATAGAGGTTTCTGATAAAGAAGTGCAAGAACGTTATGAAGCACTTGTTGCTGACTTAGAAAAAGAAGCTAAAAAGCGCCGCCAAGTTGCGCACATCTTATTTGAGATTAACGATGATTTAACAGAAGAAAAAGCTAAAGCGCTTGCTGATGAAGTGAAGCAAAAATTAGCTAATGGGGGAGACTTTGCCAAACTAGCTAAAGCTTATTCCAGTGATAAAGTATCTGCAGAAAAAGGCGGTGATTTAGGTGTTGTTGAAAAAGGCTTTTTTGGTGAGGAATTTGATTTAGCATTGGCTGACCTTAAAGAGGGAGAGGTGTCTGAGCCAGTTAAAAATGATTTTGGTTATCAGATTATCAAGGTGACAGGTATTGATAAGGCAGAAGTACCAAGCTTTGCTCAAAAGAAAGATGAAATAGTGAAGTCATTAAAACAGGAAAAAGCTGAGCTGGCTTTTGCTGAGAAAAAAGAAGAGTTTGGTTTAAAAGCCTATGAGTCAGATTCTTTAAAAACGCTGGCAGATGAGTTTGAGCTGGCTGTGCAAACCTCTGATTATTTTGATGCCAATGGTGGAAAAGGATTATTTGCTAACAAGGTGTTAG
Source organism: Spartinivicinus marinus (assembly GCF_026309355.1). Lineage (NCBI taxonomy): Bacteria > Pseudomonadati > Pseudomonadota > Gammaproteobacteria > Oceanospirillales > Zooshikellaceae > Spartinivicinus > Spartinivicinus marinus. The sequence continues at coordinate 232,706 of NZ_JAPJZK010000001.1, read as the reverse complement.
TTAATGAAGCCTTTTCTGATGAAGTTATTCAAGATTCAGAAAATAGTAAAGCCATTGAGGTGGATGAAGGTAAGTGGGTTGTTGTTCATTTAAAAGACCGTAAGCCTGCTGCAATTAAGCCACTTGATGAAGTCGCTGAGACAGTAAAAACAGCGATCATTAATAAACAAGCTGAAGAACAAATCAAAGCGCAAGCAGAGCAATTATTGGCGAAGTTAAAAGAAGGAAAAGCTTTGGAATTAGTAGCTAAAGAGGCAGGACTTGAGCTTAAAAAAGCAGAGAATATTAAACGAAGTGCAGCTACTTTACCTCGCCAACTGGTAGAAGAAAGTTTTAAAATGCCCCGCCCAGCTGAAGATAAACAAAGCTTTAGTCAGACCACATTGTTAGGAGGTAATGTAGCGGTTATTGCTTTAAGTTCGGTGAAAACACCTGAAAAAATCAAAGAAGATGGACAGCAGAAGCAATTTCTCACTCGTTATTTGACAGGTCAGCAAGGTAGGCAAATGATAGCCTCACTGCAGCAAAATTTAAGAGAAAATGCTGACATAGAGCGTAACTTATAAGTTTTAAAGTAATATTGGGAAATAACCAAAACCGGGCAGCTTGATAATGAGCTATCCGGTTTTTTTATGCCTTTTAATTTAAAGCAACCAGAAAAACTGGAATTTAAAATAGAGATAGATATATGTAGTAATTATTGTTGTAAAAGTGAGAAAAGAGGGGAGTGTTGCACGCAGCTTCTTACTTACTTAATGTAGGAAGTACTTTTGTTTGAAGCAGGGTACAAGCCAGAGGAAGTTTAGGCGTGGAGGGTGAGTATAATCACCCTCCTGAAGAGAAAAGACTATTCTTCCTCCAAAGCACCCATTGCAGTAATATTGAAACCGCCGTCTACATAAGTGATTTCGCCGGATACACCACTGGCGAGATCTGAACACAGAAAGGCAGCAACATTACCGACTTCTTCAATAGTCACATTACGACGTAAAGGTGTTTGCTTTTCGTTATAGCTAAGCATTTTTCTGAAACTTTTTATTCCAGATGCTGCAAGAGTACGAATAGGACCAGCAGAAATAGCATTGACCCGAGTGCCATCTGGCCCCATGCTAGTCGCTAGATAACGTACAGAAGCTTCTAGGCTTGCTTTTGCTAGACCCATGACATTGTAATTAGGCATAGTCCGCTCTGCACCTAAATAAGACAAGGTAAGTAATGAGCCATTGCGTCCTTCAAGCATCGCTTTAGCAGCTTTTGCTAAAGCGATGAAACTATAGGCGCTAATATCGTGAGCAACTCTAAAACCTTCACGGGTAGTCACATCGACAAAATTGCCTGTGAGTTGGTCACCAGGGGCGAAACCAACAGAGTGAACAATAATATCAACGCCGTCCCACTTTTTATTTAATTCAGTGAAAACATTAGCAATTTCTTCATCATTGGTTACATCACAAGGAAAGCATAGCTCAGGGTTTGACCCCCACTCTTGAGCATATTCTTCCACCCGAGACTTTAGTTTGTCATTTTGGTAAGTAAAAGCCAGTTCAGCACCTTCACGGTGCATGGCTGCAGCAATACCAGAGGCAATTGATTTTTTACTGGCAACACCGACAATTAGTGCCTTTTTTCCAGCTAAAAAACCCATAATAATCTTCCTAAATTTTAAGTTAGCCGATGACTATTCTGGACTTGATACCCTTCACGTTGGTTAGGTATGCCAGGCTAGCCGTTTAACTTGTTTGTAAAATAGACAATAAAGTGTGGGAAGTATATTGGAATCTGGCCAAAATTGCGAATGTAAATCAGCTTGGTGAGACTGGCTAGAAGTTTGGTGCAAGTGTTTGCTTGTTTTTGAGGGTTTCGCAAGCCAGGTTGATTGACTGTGCTGGTTTATTAAGACAGGCCTTATCATGTCCATGACATTCTAAAATTTAATATGCTCTTTAGGTGGTTGCTTAGGTCCTTGGTTGTCAATATCATCTACATCTTGGAAGTTAAAAAAGTTACCACTTTGGGTAAGAATTTGTTTGACTAAAAAGCCTACTTGAATAGATTCTGCTGTAGCATCAATGGGCTTTTTACCAAATAAACTGGCAAAAAAACCAGGATAAGGACCAGCCCATGCTGTCGAGCAAAACCAAAATTCGCTTTCAATGTCTTTTGTAATAAAGATCTTGATGTCTTTCCCGCAGTAATGACCAATCAAAAACCAACCAAGGTCATTTGAGGTGATTTTTATACAAGGCACTTTATGGTTGGGAAGCTCAGACATTAGATAATCTACGATGGCCTTGCCTGGAGGAGAGCTATTAAGCGCTTCATCATGTGTGCTAAAAAACATCCATAGTTGGCTCATTGAAATTATACTACTCGTTTTAATTTTGAAAACAGGCTGATATAAGGTATATAAGCACGCTAATATAAGAGCAACAGAAACTAAGGATAATCATAAGCTAAAAGGTAGTAGGATTCTATGACACCAGCTGTAATGGTAGCTAAGAAAGCTAAGATAGATTTTTTTCTTCATGAATATAGTCATGACCCAACAGCAGTATCTTATGGGATGGAAGCGGCAGAAACACTGGGCTTGGAGGCTGACAGAGTTTATAAAACACTGCTTGTACAACTCTCAGGGAGCAAGGAGTCGCTGGTAGTTGCGTTAGTGCCAGTCAATTCGCAATTAAATACTAAAGCAGTTGCCAATTACTTTAAGGCAAAAAAAGCCGTTATGGCTGAGCCTATTATCGCAGAGCGTACAACGGGTTACTTAGTAGGAGGGATTAGTCCGTTAGGCCAGAAAAAGGTATTGCCGTTGTTGTTGGATGAATCTGCAATGGCTTGTAAGTCAATTTTTATTAGTGGGGGCAAGCGAGGCTTAGAGATAGAACTCGACCCAAACGATTTGCTTGCACTCACCCGAGGCAAAATAGCAGCGATTAAAAAAAGCGGCTAAAAAAACAGACTTTACAAAAAAGCAGCTTCTATTAACGCTTTTGTATAGGGGTGGTTGGGTTGATGAAATATATCGTGTGTCTCACCTGTTTCGATACATTGGCCTTTTTGCATCACCATAATTCGGTGGCTCATGGCTTTAACCACCGCTAAATCATGGCTGATAAACAAGTAGCTTAGCTGGTATTTTTGTTGTAGGTTGCGTAATAAACTAACGATTTGGGTTTGTACCGTACGGTCTAAGGCAGAAGTGGGTTCATCTAAAATAATAAGTTTGGGTTTTAGTATTAAAGCTCTAGCAATTGCTATCCGTTGACGTTGACCACCTGAAAATTCATGAGGGTAGCGATGCCGGATGCTGGGGTCCAAACCAACTTCACTGAGTGTTTGACAAATTTCCAGGTCAATATCTTCGACAGCCAACTGGCTTTGGTGGATACTAAGACCCTCACCGATTATTTGACCAATGGACATTCGTGGATTTAGGCTACCAAATGGATCCTGAAAAACAATTTGTATATCGCGACGTAGCGGGCGGAATTCATGTTGATTCAATGAGCTGATGGCTTGACTATTAAAATGAATATCGCCTTCACTGGGTATTAATTTTAATAAAGCAAAACCTAGCGTTGACTTACCAGAGCCACTTTCACCGACTACCCCTAAGGTTTCCCCTTGTTTAATAATCAAATCAGTGGGCTCAACGGCTTTTATAAAATCGAATGTGCGTTTAAAAATGCCTGCTGTTAGGGGAAACCAAACCTTTAACTGTTTTGCGGCTAAAATGGGTTTTGCTTCTTTATCAATAGGGATTGGTGTGCCTGTAGGCTCCGCGTTAATCAATAGCTGAGTATAGGGGTGATTAGGGTGCTTAAACAATGTATCACAGGGCCCACTTTCAACAATATTACCGTCTTTCATAACAGCAACTTTGTGGGCGACGTGTTGCACGAGATTGAGGTCGTGGCTAATTAATAAAATAGCCATTTCTAATTCAACTTGTAGTTGTTCAATTAACTTTAATATTTGTAATTGAACAGTGACATCTAGTGCAGTAGTTGGTTCGTCAGCAATCAATAGTTTTGGTTTGTTTGCCAACGCCATTGCAATCATTACCCGTTGGCGTTGCCCTCCCGATAATTCATGAGGGTAAGCATTAAGGCGTTGTTTGGCATTATGAATTTCAACTTGCTCTAGCAGTTCAAGAGTCTGTTGTTTAATCTCAGCTTTGCTGATTCCAGGTTGGTGTAATTGAATAATTTCACCTATTTGTTTAGCAATCGAATGGAGTGGATTAAGTGAAGTCATGGGTTCTTGAAAAATCATGGCAATGTCATTGCCTCTGACTTTTCGTATGGTTTCGGTCGGTGCTACGAGTAAATTTTCACCATTCCAAAGAGCTTTGCCACTGGTTTGGCAAGCTGGTGCTGGGGGGAGTAGTTGAAGAATGGACTGGGCGGTTACTGATTTACCTGAGCCACTTTCACCAACCAACGCCAATGTTTCACTGTGATTGATAGTAAAGTTAACCTTATTTACAGCCGTAAATGTTTGATTAGCCTGGTGAAAACTAACGGATAACTCTGCTACCTGTAACAAACTTTCACTCACAGTTTTATTTTCCTTGGATCAAATGCGTCACGAGCTGCTTCCCCAATAAAAACTAATAGCGTTAACATAAGTGCTAGGGTGATAAATGCAGATAGGCCTAACCAGGGAGCATGTAGGTTGTTTTTACCTTGGGCGACTAATTCACCCAGAGAGGGTGAGCCAACAGGTAAACCAAAACCTAAGAAGTCTAGTGAGGTAAGGGCGGTAATACCTGATGTTAAAATAAATGGCATGAAGGTTAATGTCGCCACCATGGCGTTGGGTAAAATATGGCGAAAAATAATTAATCCGTTGGCCAAACCTAACGCTCTGGCGGCCCTGACATATTCGAAATTTCTTGCCCGTAAAAATTCGGCCCTTACTAAGTCAACTAGTTGCATCCAGCTGAATAACAGCATTATACCCAGTAACCACCAGAAATTAGGGTTAACAAAGCTAGATAAGATGATCAGTAAAAACAGTACAGGTAAGTTTTGAAAAATTTCAATTAATCGTTGGCCAATCAAATCAATCTTGCCTCCATAGAAGCCTTGGAGGGCTCCAACGGCAATGCCAATGATAGAACTGATAACAGTCAGGGTTAAGGCAAACAATACTGAAATACGAAACCCGTAGATAATGCGTGATAATACGTCTCGAGCCTGATCATCACTGCCTAACCAGTGGTTGCTGTCAGGCGGTGAAGGTGCGGGTTGAGGGAGCTCGTAAACAATAGTGTCATAACGATAGGGGATGAGAGGCCATAGTATCCAGCCATTTTTTTTAATTAACTCTTGAATATAAGGGTCTTTGTAATCAGTTTCAGTTTCAAACTCACCACCAAAAACTGTTTCGGCATAGCTTACAACAACGGGGAAGTAATAGTTATCTTGGTATTTTAATAACACAGGTTTGTCATTAGCAATCCATTCTGCAAACAAGCAAATAATAAACAAAATACAAAATATCCATAATGAATAATAGCCTCGCTTATTTGCTTTAAAGGCTTCCTTGCGGCGTTGATTAATTGGGCTTAAAGGCATGCTGGCTAACCCTCACGGCTCTCGAAGTCAATTCTAGGGTCTACCAGCATGTAACTAATGTCGCCAATCAGCTTGAGAATGAGACCAATTAGGGTAAAGATAAACAGGGTGCCAAAGACCACGGGATAATCCCGTTGTATGGCAGCTTCAAATCCCAATAACCCTAAACCATCTAGAGAAAAAATGACTTCAATCAGGAGTGAGCTGGTAAAGAAAATTCCCACTAATGCGGCAGGAATTTGTGCAATAATAATTAACATGGCATTACGAAACACATGGCCATAAAGAATTTTATTTTCGGCTAGTCCTTTTGCCCTTGCTGTTATAACGTACTGCTTATGAATTTCATCGAGAAAAGAGTTTTTGGTTAACATGGTTAAAGTAGCAAAGCTACCAATAACAATAGAGATAACAGGCAATGTGATATGCCATAGGTAATCTACGATTTGTTGTTGTGCACTCATCTCATCAAAATTATCAGATGTTAAGCCGCGTAGTGGAAACCAATCTAAATAGGTTCCACCTGCTAAAAATACGATAAGTAGAATAGCAAATAAAAAGCTGGGGATTGCATAGCCTACAATGATCACGGTACTAGTCCAGATATCAAAGTGTGAGCCATCTTTAACTGCTTTTTTAATGCCTAGTGGGATGGATATAAGATAAACCAACAGGGTGCTCCATAACCCTAATGAAATTGAAACGGGTAACTTATCAATAATAAGATCAATTACTTTTTTATCATGAAAAAAACTTTCGCCAAAATCAAATTGTGCATAGTTTTTTAGCATAATAAAAAAACGTTCGTGAGCAGGCTTATCAAAACCATAGAGCTTTTTGATGTTTTCAATCAGCTCGGGGTTGAGTCCTTGTGCTCCTCTGTATTCACTGGCTGGTTGGCCACTGGCAATGCTATCTGATCCAGTGCCCAAACGGCCGCCGATACCCGTATCTAAGCCTTGCAATCTAGCGATCATTTGTTCAACTGGGCCACCAGGGGCTGCTTGAATAATAATAAAATTAATTACCATAATCCCTAGTAGGGTAGGGATTATGAGGAGCAGCCGACGAAGAATATAGTCAAACATAACTCTAATGACCAACCATTATTGTTTAGTGAGCTTTTTAGCTTTAGCGGAGTCATACCACCAAGTATTTAGCCCTACAGCATATTTAGGTGGTTGCTCAGGCATGCCAAATTTATTCCAATAAACTAAACGAGTCTGATTAAGATAGTATTGTGGAATTACGTAGTGATTCCACAACAGTACCCTGTCAAGGGCTTGAGTGCTTGCAATAAGTGTTTTTCGGTCTGGTGCTTGTATGATCTTACTAATTAACTGATCAACTACAGGATTCTCTATGCCGATATAGTTGCGGCTTCCCTTGATATTCGCTTGACTGGAATGCCAGTAATCGCGTTGTTCGTTGCCTGGGGAGGTAGACTGGGGAAAGCCGCTTACTATCATATCAAAATCAAAGCTATTGCGGCGTTCAATATACTGTTGAGTGTCAATTTTACGTATGGTCATTTCTATACCCATACGCTTTAGGTTTTTTTGAAAAGGCAAAACAATCCGTTCAAAGTTGGCTTGGGTTAGTAACACTTCAAAGTTAAAAGGCTCTCCTTTATTATTAACTAATTGCTTATTTTTAATCTGCCAGCCGGCTTGCTTGAGCAAACGTAATGCCTGCCGTAAATTGTTACGTATATTACCACTGCCATCTGTTTTGGGGAGGGTGAATGGTTTAGTAAATAACTCACTTGGTAATTGCTTTTTAAAAGGGTCTAATAATACTAGTTCTGCCTTACTGGGTGTTCCTGTGGCAGCAAGCTCTGAGCCAGCAAAGTAGCTATCAATGCGTGTATAGCTATTATAAAATATCGTTTTATTTTGCCACTCAAAGTCATAGGCATAACCAATGGCTTCACGCACTTTGAGGTCTTTAAACTTATCTCGGCGAATATTGAAAATAAAAGACTGCATAGCAGCAGGGGTATAATCAGTAATGCTAGCTTTGATTAAGTGACCTTTTTTTACAGAGGCAATGTTGTATTCGGTAGCCCAGCTTTTAGCACTATTTTCTACTCGTAAGTCATATTTGCCAGCTTTTATCGCTTCAATAGCAACGGAGGGTTCTCGGTAATAATCAAAAATGAGCATATCAAAATTGTATTGGCCTTTATTTACCGCTACATTTTGTCCCCAATAGTCTTTTACACGTTCATAGTGAATAGAACGACCAGGGTCTACTTTTGAAATTTTATAGGGGCCACTGCCTAAAGGAAATTCTAGGGTGGTTTTTGTGAAATCATGCGTTTCCCAATAATGCTTGGGTAATATTGGAAACTGGCCAACGATTAGGATAAGCTCTCGATTCGTTTTAGTATCAAATTCAAATTTAACAGAGTGATTATTAAGGGCTGTCACTGTTTTGACATTATGATAATAGGTTTTATAAAGCGGGTGCCCTTTTTCGGTTAATAAATTAAAAGTGAAGACCACATCTTCAGCCGTAATAGGGTGGCCATCATGAAACTTGGCATTTTTTCTTAAATGAAAAGTGATCCAAGAGCGATTGTCGGGCCACTCCATTGATTCTGCAAGTAAACCATACTTGGTAAATGCTTCATCATAACTTTGAACTAATAATGTGTCATAAATATACCCCCCACCTAAATAGGCCATACCTGCTGCTGGTACACCTTTGACAATAAAAGGGTTTAAACTATCGAAACCGCTACTGCTGACAGTAGCTTGTTTAAATACACCACCTCTGGGGGCGTCAGGATTCGCATAATCAAAATGGGTAAAATTTGCTGGGTATTTAGGCTGGCCATGCATGGCAATGGCATGGGTTTTATGAATGACAGGATTTTTTACTTCAGCTGCCAAAGCAGTTTGTTGGAAACAAAGTAGCCAGATAAACTTAATGGTAAAAATAAAGGCGATGTTATTTTTATTTTTAAACCTCATTAGAAGTTCCCTATAATCGTTTATTTTTTATATTTTACCCATCTGTTTTAAACCACCAGCTTTCTAAACCAAAATAGTAGGGTGGTTGGGTAGTTGGTTTATTAAATTTATTCCAATAGGCTACCCGATAATGATCGGTATACCAATTGGGAATAATATAGTGTTGCCACAGTAGAACGCGGTCAAGTGCTTGAGTATAGAGCCTGAGTTCTGGCCGGGTTTTAGCTGTAATAACTTTTTCAACCAGGTCATCAACAATAGGATTTTTAATTCCAGAAAAATTCAATGTACCTTCTGTGTCAGCAAACTGAGAGTGAAATAAATCTCTAAGGCTCTGGTTGGGCGTGAGTGATTGGGTGAAGGCTAGACTGGTCATATCAAAATCAAATTGATCCAGGCGACGTTTGAACTCGGCACTATCAACTAGCCGAATGGACATTTGTATACCAATTCGCTTTAAGTTTTTTTGAAATGCTTCCCATACTTTTAATAAGCCACGATTTCGAGCCAGCGCTTCAAATTGCAGGGGCTGTTGATTGTTGGGATTAATTAATCTGCCTTGTTGTAATTGCCAACCTGCTTTCTTTAGTAATGTTAATGCTTGCCTTTGTTGTTTGCGGTTATGTCCGGTGCCTTGAGTTTTGCTGAGGGTAAATGGTGTAGTTAATACTTTTTTATCAAGCTTAGGGTATTGTGTTAATAACTGCTTTTCAGCTTTAGAGGGTAAAGGTTGACTGGCTAAATCTGTGTTTGCAAAATAACTGTTTGTGCGTTTATAAGCTGAATAAAAATATTGTTTATTGATCCACTCGAAATCAAATGCCATGCTGATGGCTTGACGCACCCGGACGTCTTGAAAGAAAGGTCGACGAGTGTTGAAGAAAAAAGCTTGTAAACCAGCAGGGCGCTGATGAGGTATTGTCGCTTTTATAATACTGCCAGACTGAACGGCTTGAAAATCATAACCTTGTGTCCAATTTTTTGCGATGGATTCAAAGTAAAGGTCATAACGGCCTGCCTTAAATGCTTCGAAAGCCACGGTAAGATCTCGATAAAACTCCACTTTTACTTTATCAAAATTGTAACGCCCACGGTTTACTGGTAAGTCTTTTCCCCAGTAATTAGCTACTCGCTCAAAGATAAGGTAATGACCTGCTTTAACGTCAGTGATCCGATAAGGCCCGCTATTTAAAGGGGGGGTTAAGCTTGCTTGCTTAAAATCTTTACCTTTCCAGTATTTTTTAGAAAATACCGGTAGTTCGCCTACCCGTAGGGCTAAGCTCTTACGATTAGTGCCGTCTAACGTAAATTTTACCTTGCGGGGGGCTATGACAGTTGCTGACTTTATATCCTGATAAACTGCTTGATAGCGAGGGTGGCCATGCTTAATTAGGGTATTATAGGAAAATACCACATCTGCTGCGGTTACTGAGCTGTTGTCATGAAAACGGGCTTTTGGATTGAGGTTAAAAATAATCCAACGGAAGTCGTCTGGGTACTCGATAGTTTCTGCTAGTAGCCCATAGGCCGATTGAGGCTCGTCTCCGACACGGTTGGTTTCAGAGGTGCCCATCAATAAGGTTTCGTTTAGCTCATTGATACCATACTGAAAAAAACCAGGTGTATTCATGGGACTGATTCCTTTCAATGTATAGTAGTTTAGGGAATCAAAATTGCCATGGCCCATCAGTTTAATCTCACCCGCTTTAGGGGCTGCTGGGTTAACATAGTCGAAATGTTTAAAATTAGAGGGATACTTTAGATTTCCATGTAATGCGAGACCATGGCTGATGGTTACCTGCTCTTTTGGGTAACTTGACTGACAGTATGAGAAAGCGATCAGTGACAATAAGATAGTCAGCCACAACAAAGTAGTATCTGCTAATGAATGCCTTTTCTGTAATAAAAATTGCAAGACAATTGGCCCCCTTTTACTTTCTGTAAGTCTAGCAAAGAGAGCAGGGGAACCATTGAGATGTTGTAGCGGCTTGTATGGGCACCTCTAATCATTGTTTATAGCCTCTGCGCAATCTGACGGGTTCTTGCACAAGACGGCTTGTGCAGTGTAAGGCTGGTTGTTTTCCCATACAAGCTAACACAGAGACAGTAAGCAACTATTATTAGATAGAGGTGCCTTTAAATGCAGCAACCTCTTGAAGAAGAGGCTGCTAAAAGGGGGGAAATGGATTTGCTAACGAGCTTTAGTTACATCCACAAACAGGGTCAATAATTGACCAGGCTTCAGGTGACGTTTTTCAATTTGATTCCATTCTTTAATTTGTTTTACTTTGACATTAAATTTACTGGCGATGTGGTACAACGAATCCCCGTGGCGAACTCGGTAGCGTACTTTTCTCACGATACCATTATTGCCTTTGCTGGCTGGTTGCCAAATCACCAAGGTTTGGCCGGGTTTTAAATAGTCACCTGGTGCCATGTTATTCCAGGCTGCCAGTTTGCGCATCGAAACGCGGTGCTCCCTAGCGACAGACCAGAAGCTATCACCCATTTTAACCGTATGCGTTTTTTTGGTTCGACCTGGTCGCTGCCGGTGTTGTTGTATTTGTTTACGCTGCGCGGCTGACAGAGAGTAACTAGCCAATGAACGTGAGGGCTTAGCGATTAGTAAGGTTTGTCCTGCTCTTAGAAAATACCCCGATAAGTTATTGGTGCGTTTAATTAGACTTGGCTGGGTATTAAAGCGTTTAGCAATTTTGATTAGATTATCGCCTGACTTGACTCGATAGCGATGCCATTGGAGGCGGGCATCAGCAGGTAATTCCGCGAGTTTTTGTTTAAATTGTTCAGCTTTAGCAATAGGGACCAAGAGATAATGGGGGCCATTAGGGTCAGTAGCCCACTGATTAAAAGCAGGATTCAGCTGGTACAGTGAATCTAAATCCATATCGGCTAGTTTAGCCGCTTGTGCTAGATCAATTTGCTGGCCAATGGCTACTTTCTCTAGCTGTTTTTCATCATTAATCGGAGGAAGCTCTAGACCATAAGTCGCAGGGGCTGATACCAGCTTTGCTAGTGCCATCAGTTTGGGAACGTAGCTTCTGGTTTCTTTGGGCAATGACAGAGACCAAAAATCTGTTGCTTTGCCTTGAGCTTTATTCTGTCTTATTGCTTTAGATACGGTGCCTCCACCAGCATTATAGGCTGCTAATGCCAGCTCCCAGTTATTAAAGCGTTTATAAAGCAGCTCTAAATAATTAAGCGCAGCATTGGTAGAGGCTGCGATATCACGGCGTCCGTCATACCACCAATTTTGCTTTAGGCCAAAATGTTTGCCAGTTTGAGGAATAAACTGCCAAAGCCCTGAAGCTCGGCCATGCGAGTAAGCAAATGGGTCATAGGCGCTTTCAATCATGGGGAGTAAAGCTAACTCGGTAGGCAGTTGGCGCTTTTCTATCTCTGCTAGCACAAAGTAGAGATAAGGCTCAGCTCGATTAGACAGTTTGAGAAGATAGCGTGGATGCTTTTTTAGCCACTTTACCTCAGCTGCCAAGCGCGGTTGATTTTGATCCAGATTTAAAGCTAGTCCTGAGCGGAGCCTATCCCATAAATCAGTTGAAGTATCTTCAGCTAATTCTTTACTAGCTAACTCTTTTGAAACGGCTTCAACGGGCTTATTGATGGAGTCGGTAGAAATAGGGGAGGTTAAACTATTATGTAGGCTGCTATTGGTGTTGTGATCATCAGAGAATATACTCAGCTTGGACACTGAGGGCAATTGCTGGCAACCAGCAAGAGTTAGTAAGCTAACAATAGCGATGGACTTTCCTGCGAGTGGGAGGGAGTTTCGACGCAGCTGCTGATGCTGGGAAATTGCCCGAGGCGCTTTAATGTGCTTTAACCACTGATATAACTGCATGAAAACCCGCTACTTATTTTCAACTAAATCAACCATTCAAACAGATTTCTCGATAGTTAGTTTAGGCTAACTTGACTGTCTTGATAGTAAAGACAGTTGTTATGCTATTTAGTTTATAAAACTAAACGGCTAATATCTGTTCAGAAAAAGTGCAAAGCATATCATGAAAAAAGTGAGATGCTGTAATATTTTTAAACTTTGTGTAAGTAACGGCAGACCTGCGTAGGGCTTGATAGTTAGGAGAGTACCTCTTTATTGCCTCATATCACGTTTAGCCCGAAAAACTTATCAGAGCGCTTAAAACTGGAGTAGCAAGCTTGAAGCAACATGGTAACGGGCTATTCAGTATCTTATTTTTATTGGCTACAGTTAAAAAGCAATGGTTTGAAATATCGCTTCGACTAGAACTGGTCTTTCCATTGACGAATCATGGCAAATACTTCAACTGGGCTATCTAGTGGTTTACCAGCATGTTGGCTTGCTGCTTCTTGAACAGCAGTTTGCTGGCAGCGAAGAAAGGGATTGGTTGCCAGCTCGTCACCCAGTAAGCTCGGTACAGTGGGTTGAGACTGTGAGCGTAGTTGTTTCACCTGATTAATGCGTTCTTGTAGTTTGCTGTTGGTGGGCTCAACGGCACTGGCAAAGCTAAGATTGGCACTGGTATATTCATGAGCACAGTAAATGAGAGTGTTAGCCGGAAGAGCCGCAATCTGACTAAGCGATTGGTACATTTGTTTAGGTGTGCCTTCGAACAATCGGCCACACCCACCTGCAAACAAAGTATCACCACAAAAGAGAGTGGGCTGAGCCAGTAATTGGTCACTATAATAGGCTATATGGCCTCGCGTATGACCGCCAACTTCAAGGACTTGAAATTCAGCGCCTAGCACATCTAGTACGTCACCTGCTGCGAGTGAGTGTTGAATTCCCTTAATGTTTTCATTAGCTGGGCCATATGTGACAGGGTTGTGTTGCTTTAATAATGTCTTCAAACCTCCCACATGATCATAGTGGTGATGGGTAATTAAAATGCCTGTCAGGGTAAGTTGGTGCTGGTCTAGGTATTGATTGACAGGCGCTGCATCACCTGGATCTACCACCCAAGCCGTATGTGTATCTGAACAGCTGAGTAGCCAAATATAGTTATCATTAAAAGCGGAAATGGGGCTGACGTGAATCATTGTTAAGCGTATCCTGTCAATAAAGAAATGAAAGCAACTGACTACAACAGATAAAGAGCCTGCCATGCTGTTTAATAATACAACAGAACCTGATCGCTGGTTCAGTGGCCAGCATCGGGCATTTTACCGGCTGCTGCCAGAGTTGCACCATTGGTTATCCTCACCTTTGGGGGTGCGACTACTCGCTATCCAAGCTCAACAATTAGAGCATTGGTTACCTTATATTTTTGGTTATCATCTGGTGCAAGTAGGTGTTTCTCCAGATTTACGTCTGGTTGATACCTGTAGAATCGCCCACAAAGTCATTTTAACCCCTCGTTTAATTACAACCAACTGCTCGCAATTACAAGGTTCCCTCACGGAATGGCCGATACAACCCAACAGTGTTGATATGGTGCTTCTCCATCATGCGTTAGAGTTTTTTGAAAACCCACACCGGCTGCTTTTTGAAGCGAATAAAGCGATTATTCCAGGTGGTAAGCTCATTGTAATTGGGTTTAACCCTTATAGCTTATTGAACCTGTGGCGTGGCCTTGGGTTCCCTCATTACAAGTTTTTACGTCAAGCACACTTTATTCGTCCAGGGCGCTTACAAGACTGGTTTAAGTTGTTAGGGTTTTCTCTGGATAAAGTATGCTATCCGGCTGTAAAGTTGGCGGATACCTACTACCCCACCAAATTGGATCGTTACTGTGAATCCATTGGGCTAGGCATTGGTAGTTTTTATATAATGCAGGCCACCAAGGAAACTGTGGGGATGACGCCAATTAAGCCATTATGGCGACCAACGGCTCCTAAGGTGGTGACACTACCCCTGGCTGAACCAACGACCAGGCGATAAGTCGTTTTAATTGGATAAATGAGCGTTTGATGAAGCAAGTTGAAATTTTTACTGATGGTGCTTGTAAAGGTAATCCAGGACCTGGAGGGTGGGGGGCTCTACTCCGTTATGGAGGGGTTGAAAAAGAGCTATTTGGTGGTGAAGAAAACACCACCAATAATCGAATGGAATTAATGGCGGCGATTGAAGGCCTGAAAGCTTTGAAACGTTCCTGTCAAGTGAGTATCACCACCGACTCTCAATATGTACGCCAAGGTATTACCCAGTGGCTACCTCGTTGGGTTGCCCGTAACTGGCGTACATCATCTAATCAACCAGTCAAAAATCAGGACTTATGGCAGCAGCTGGCAGAGCAAACCAGTAAGCATCAGGTAGAATGGTGTTGGGTAAAAGGTCATAGTGGCCATCCAGAGAATGAGCGAGCGGATGAGCTAGCAAACCAAGGTATTACAACGCTTTTGTCGTAAATTTTTTATCAACACAAAATTGAATCAGGTAGCAACACGATGCGCACAATTGTGCTGGATACTGAAACCACAGGTATTGATCCAAAGCAGGGCCACCGAATTATCGAAATTGGCTGTGTTGAGGTCATTAATCGCAAGCTAACGGGTAATTCTTACCACCAATACATTAATCCTCAGCGTGAAGTGGAGCAGGAAGCAATTGAAATTCATGGTATTACTAATGAAATGTTGGTGGATAAACCGGTATTTGCTGAAATAGCGGCTGACTTTTTTGAGTTTATTAAAGGCGCTGAGCTGGTTATTCATAATGCACCCTTTGATGTGGGCTTTATTAATCATGAGTTTGGGCTGTTAGCCAGCAATAATCCTGGCACCGTAGAAAACTATTGTCGTATTACTGACTCATTAGTGTTAGCAAGAAATAAACACCCTGGCGCTAAAAATAATTTGGATGCACTCTGTAAACGTTATGGAGTTGATAATTCAGCACGGACTTATCATGGCGCATTATTGGATGCGGAAATACTAGCAGATGTTTATTTGCTAATGACGGGTGGGCAAACGGCACTTGCTTTTGGAGGCAGTTCTCAAAACCAAGGAGGAGGGCAGAGTAATCAGGGGCAAATCAAGCGGCTTGCTGCTGATCGGCCACCTCTACCTGTGATTAGCGCTACCGCAGATGAGTTAGCTGCTCATGAGGCAAAGCTTGATGTCATTGCACAGCAAGGCCAATGTGTGTGGCGAGATAAGTATGAGAGTAGTCATTGATAAGGGGCTCTGAAGCCCCTTGAAATGACTACTAAATAAAGTGGGTTACCATGAAATAACCCACTCCACCTAGAACTAGCGTGTAAGGCAATGCCATGATCACCATTTTTCCATAGGAAAGGCGAATTAAAGGTGCTAAGGCAGACGTTAGCAGGAATAAGAATGCAGCTTGGCCATTGGGCGTAGCCACACTGGGTAGGTTAGTACCGGTGTTGATAGCGATAGCTAGCTTTTCAAAATGCTCTTTACTAATCAGGCCATTATCAAATACCTGTTTCACTTCGTTAATATAAACAGTGGCAACAAATACGTTATCGCTGATCATTGATAATAAACCGTTAGCAATAAAGAACATGCCAGGTTGGGCGGATACATCCATTTCTAATACCCAGTTTATGATAGGTGAAAACAGATGCTGGTCATGAATAACCGCTACAATACCAAAAAATACGACAAGTAGTGCGGTAAAGGGGAGTGCTTCTTCAAAGGCTTTACCAATTTGATGTTCTTCAATTATGCCCGTGAAAGCAGTAATTACCACAATCACCAATAACCCAATAAAGCCTACCTCTGCTACATGAAAGGCAAGCCCTAAGACGAGTAAAATGCCCGCAATAGCTTGAATGATTAAACTGGCAATATCCTTTTTATTACGTTGTGCCGCTTCTTCTTTGGCAAAGTCAACCAAGACAGCTCTAACACTTTCAGGAATTTGCTCACCATAACCAAACCAGTGAGTTTTCTCTAAGACAATGACAGTTAATAAACCTGCCGCAAGAACAGGCATAGTGACTGGCATCATGACCAAGAAGAAGGCAATAAAATCCCAGCCTACTTTTTCTGCAATTAATAGGTTTTGTGGCTCACCCACCATGGTACACACGCCACCCAGGGCTGTACCAACAGCGGCATGCATCATTAAACTACGCAAGAAAGCTCGAAATTGCTCTAGATCGCGCCGATGAATATCCACAATACTGTCATCAGCATGGGGGTCATGTTCTGAGTGTTGGAATTTTTTACCTGAGGCAACTTTGTGATAAACGGAGTAAAAGCCTACGCCAACACTGATAACGACCGCTGTCACTGTTAACGCATCAAGGAAGGCGGATAAAACAGCAGCAACAATGGAAAATAACAGTGATAGAATGACTTTTGAACGAACAGAAATCAGGATCTTGGTAAAAGTAAACAGCAGTAAATCTTTCATAAAGTAGATCCCTGCAACCATAAACATCAGGAGCAGGATAACGGGAAAGTTTTGTTCTACTTCATGCTTAAGTGCATCAGGTGATGTCATCCCCAATACAATGGCTTCGATAACCAGTAAGCCGCCTGGCTGTAATGGGTAACACTTGAGTGCCATGGCTAAGGTGAAAATAAATTCTGCAACAAGCGCCCAACCGGCAATAGTGGGTCCCATTAGAGATAAAATAAAGGGGTTAATAATTAGGAATCCGATAATGGTGTATTTATACCAGTCGGCGGCGTATCCCAAGAAGTTGTGCATAAAAGCACTTTTAAGAGTGCTTGGCATAAATGGTACCTACTTACTTATCCATTATTTTGTTATGCGCGATTGTAGCCTGGTTTAGGTGCTGACTTTTTTAGCTTAAAAAAATGAACTTTATTTAACCAAAAACTGTCGGCTAATAAGCTACTCACTATGACAGTTTGACCATGGCATGAGGCCTGATCGCAGCGCATTATATCGCTTTTGGTTATGATTAGAAGCTCAAGCAGTCAATCCTCCTCTATAAAAGAGCAGTCATCTTAGCTAGTTAGTAACTGATTTTTTATTAATTGCTTGGTATAGTTGGCATACTCTGTGTGTTCTCATTACTATAATGCTTGTTAAGTATTTTTTTTATGATCATGGTTGCGGTTAGTTTAGACTATAAGCAATCAGTGTGGTCAGCTTTCCACAGAGTAAGTGCATGTTTTGCTGTGCCAAGGGAATCGTTCATAATTACACTTATACAAAACGATAGGTATATTACTGTGTAGCTTGGCTGAGCAACTAACTATACTAATCATGATAACGGGCACTGCTGGTTTAATTTATTGAGGTTTGGAGTTTTCGACGAATGGCTGGAGCTACATCACTTAATCTGGTTCGGGAAGAGTTGGAAGCAACCATCCAGAATGCAGAGAGTAGTCTAGAGAGCTTTATAGAAGATCGTGAAAATAGTGGCCACATTCAGTCTTGTGTCGATTATCTTCAGCAGATTAGGGGAACACTCAGTTTAATTGAAATGAGTGGTGCTGAGCTGCTTGCTCAGGAAATGGTCAACCTGGCGACTGATATTCCTGCTGGTGCATCACAAGAAAAAGACGAAACGTTAAGTGCATTAGGAAATGCTCTATTTGTTTTAAATCGCTATCTTGAATATTTGCTATTAAACAAAGCAGAGCTGCCTGAGTTATTGATACCCACCATTAATGATATGCGTGAGGCTAGGCATCAGCCTACTTTACCTGAAAGCCACTTTTTTGCCGTACGCCTTGATACGCCACTCGATTTACAGCCCAAAGCAGAAGTTAACCAGGACGAGCTGCTACAAAGTACCCGCCGACTGCGGCACATGTATCAGATTGGGTTGCTGGCGCTATTTAAGAATGAACAACCCCACAGCAGCGTAGGATTGATGTCACGAGCAGTTTCTCGTCTATACAGCCTATATGGGCATTTAAAAGTAGGAAAGCTGCTATGGGCAGCAGCAGCAGCGCTAGATGGCTTTAGTGCTGCACAAATGCAAATCACTAAGCCTAGAAAGTTATTATTTGGTAAAGTTGATAGACAAATTAAACGGTTACAGGGTGACAGCCAAGAAACCGCTTCACTGGAGCCACCAAAAGGTTTACTGAAAGAACTATTGTATTTAGTTGCTCTTGCCGATACTGATACTCCCAAACTCGTCAGTGTCAAAAAACACTACAACATAGTGGCTTTACCGTTTACTGATCATTCATTGGCTGAGGAACGGTCTATTCTGGCTGGGCCTGGTAATGCCGTCTATAAATCGGTGTCCTCAGCGATCAAAGAAGAGTTGGCAACCATTAAGGATATGCTGGACTTGGTTGAGCGTGGGGCTGGCCAAACAGATAATGATTACACTGATATGCTGGCTAGTATCAGCAAGCTGGAAAAGACTTTGATTGTAGTAGGCTTACTGTCAGCGGCTCGCTCCTTACAGGCGCAGTATAAAGTGGTAGAAAAATGGCAGGCGGCTGGTAAGTTAGAGGATGAAAAAGAACTGCTCAAACTAGCTGATGCGGTACTTTATGTTGAGTCTATGGTTTCAAGCCTGGAAAGTAATCAGGTACGCTCATCAGAGCGAGAGTCAGCGACACCCGGTGAAGAATCAACCACGATGGCCAACAATCAACTGGCTGAAGCAAAAATTGTGGTGGTTGGAGAGTCGCAAGCAGGGTTGGCAATGGCCAAGCGAGCAATTACGGCTTATATGGAGTCTAACTGGGATAAAGCCCACTTAGGTAATCTACCTACCACATTGCATGCGGTAAGAGGTGGTTTGTATTTTATGGGATTAGAGCGTGCAGCCAATATTTTAGAGGCCTGCACTAATTTTATTGACCAGCGAATCATCCATGGTAATGAGCCGCCAACCAATGAAATGTTAGAAACCCTAGCTGATGCATTAACAGGCTTGGAGTACTTTTTAGAGGGGGTTGAGAGCACCAGGCAAACTGCATCTGAGGTGCTGGAAATGGCTGAAACCAGTCTGGCTGACTTAGGTTTCCCGGCGAAAGAAGTGGCTTAGTTTTTAGCACCTCATTGTAGAGAGGCTCCACTCACACTCTGATGATTCGCCTTTTAGTAAAGAAGTATCGGAACGATGTTTGCTCACTTAATGGATAATCTGGCTTACCAGCCGATTTGGTATTCTGATAATTATATTGAAGCTGATCGTTACTTATTGTTTTACCAACAGCAGTTGGTGGCTACCGAAAGTCAGCAGTGGCTGTGGTCTGCTAAAGACTTAGTTGACCAGCAAACTGTCGTACCTTTAGCTAGGTATCAGAATCAAATCCTATTTTTGGCTACATTAGAATCAATTGAAACAGTTGATTCTGTCCAGTTAATCGGCTTACGTCGAGCAATGTTGGCTGCAACAGCTAATGAACGACAACTGTTGGGTTATGCAGGCCACTTGGTTAGTTGGATGGAACAACATCAATACTGTGGTCGTTGTACCAGGCCGTTACAGTGGCATCCCGTTGAGCGGGCAAAGCAATGTGAGTGTGGTGCACCGCCCCTTTATCCTGCTATCTCCCCTTGTATTATTGTGCTGATCACCCGTGGTGACCAGGTTTTGCTCGCCCGTTCCCCCCGTTTTCCAGAAGGTGTATTTAGCACCATTGCAGGTTTTATTGAGCCTGGTGAAACCATTGAGCATGGCGTTATTCGTGAAGTAGCAGAAGAAGTAGGTATAACTATAAAAAACCTGCAGTACAAAGGTAGTCAGCCTTGGCCATTCCCCCAGTCGCTAATGATAGGTTTTCATGCTGAGTACGACAGTGGTGAAATTGAGGTAGATGGGGACGAAATTGAAGCTGCTGACTGGTTTAGTCTTAGTGATTTACCTATTTTGCCATCGCCCATGTCGATTGCTCGTTGGTTAATTGATGATTACATAAAAGAAAGTTACAACCAGTCCAGTTAGGAGTTAACACAAATGATGTATATGTTACTGGGTGGTGCAATATTATTACTTGGCTTATTAATTGTACTACTTGGAATAAAACTACTGGTTGGAGGTAACTGGTTAGTAGGTTGGTTAAAAGGTAATTTGGCTTTGTTGATTACTGCTCTAGGCATTGGGCTTGGCTGGAGTGCTTTAGATTTATTTAGTTATCAGCCACTTCGTTATGATCAGCAGTTGGCCACCATCGACTTTATTAAGCAAGGGGATAACAAGTATCGGATGTCCTTGTTGCAACCGAATACTAAACTATTTACGCAAGTGGTTTTTGGGGAAAAATGGCAGTTGAGTGCCAGGGTATTTCAAGTCAGTCCTCAGTTATTAGGGTTTGGTATGTCTCCAGGTTTTCGACTAGATAAGCTAGCGATTCAGCAGGGCGATAAGCTATCTACCCAATGGATACGTCAGAGTGAATATGGCTTTGATCTGTGGGCTGTGATGAACCATCTTCAGTGGACAGAGCCCACAGTAATTACTGCTCATCATATTAGTGATTGGTTTGAAGTAACTGACAAACTGAGTTTTGCTGTGATGGTCACTGCAACTGGCTTAAAAATAGAAGCGATTGAAACAGAGCAGTAGTGGTATTTTATCAGCTGAATTATATCAATAGTTATACTTCGAAAGCTGACCCGGATACTCAGCTAAGTGAGTTCCGGGCTAGTCTTAACCAAGTGGAAATAGTTCAGAAAGCCGAGTGGCTAGCATAACATCACCTTCTGCACGAAGCTGCCCAGCCATAAATGCCTGCATACCATCAACGCTACCATCCATAACTCCAGTAAAGGTATCGCCATCCATGGTGAGAGTGACTGACGGGTCGTCATGAGAGCCTTCAACCATGTCACAATTGCCGTCTTTTACAATAATATGGTAAGTGTTATTTTCAATTTGTAATTGAAAAACGACATCCATGCCGGCAGCTGCATCAGCATTGAACTTACTTTTCATTTGGTTCAACGTTTCAGTTACGTTACTCATAATTAACTGGTTCCTTCTTAAGTTTATATTGCTTTTTTACCGGCTAATAATAGCTCAGGTTTGCTGTTGAAAAGCTGTACTCAAACTATTAGATCAGTTACTCAACTCTTGCTTAAAAAGTTACTTAAAAACAATCTATTCATACGTTTGTTTGAGTCTAGCATACTCTATAATCGGTTGGCGAGCCTTGTTTGAGTGCTGTGTATTCCTGCTTATCATCATGTCAATTTTTGTATTTAGCATGATATGATTATCATTAGCAGCTGTATTTTTAATCCCTGAATTAATTGCTGGAGAACAATACTTTGGAATTTTTAGCTGATTTTGGTTTGTTTTTAGCCAAGGTGGTTACCCTGGTTATTGCCGTATTAATCCTGGTGGCAGGGGTCATTGCCTTAGGTAGTAAGCAAAAAAAAGGGGCTTCAGGCCATATTGACGTGAAGAATCTGACTAGTGACTTCAATGAGCTGGTTAAAGACATTAAGTCGGTCATTTTGGATAAAGAGGATTTAAAAAAAGAAGCCAAGGCTGAAAAGCAAAAAGAAAAAGAAGAAAAACAAGCCAAAAAAGTATTAGCTAAAAGTGATCAACTGACAACGGGCGACACTGAGCGACAAAAGCGGGTTTATGTGCTTGATTTTGACGGTGATATTAAAGCGTCAGCAGTGGATGCATTACGTGAAGAAATTTCTGCTGTATTGAGCATGGCTGAACCACTAGATGAGGTGATTGTTCGGTTAGAAAGTGCTGGTGGCATGGTACATAGTTATGGGCTAGCCGCATCTCAACTGGCTCGCATTAAAGAGCGGGGGATTCCACTTACGATTGCAGTTGATAAAGTAGCTGCCAGTGGAGGCTATATGATGGCCTGTATTGCCGATAAAATAATTGCAGCACCATTTGCTATTCTTGGCTCTATAGGAGTGGTTGCTCAACTGCCCAATTTTCACCGGTTACTAAAAAAACATGACATTGATGTTGAGATATTAACTGCCGGTGAGTACAAGCGTACTTTAACGATGTTTGGTGAAAATACTCAAAAAGGACGGCAGAAGTTTATCGATGATCTGGAAGATACCCATGTACTGTTTAAAGAATTTGTTTCTGAACATCGCTCTGCCATTAATATTGAAGAGATTGGTACGGGTGAGATTTGGTTTGGCCGACGAGCTAAAGATAAACAGTTGATTGATGAAATAAAAACCAGTGATGAGTACATCTTGGAACAGATTGATCAATCAGACGTATTTCATGTGTCATATGAGCTGAAAAAAACACTGCCAGAGAAGTTAGGTTTGGCAGCTAATATCGCACTTGATCGATTATTACTTAAGTGGTGGGATCGGATTAATCAGGCACGTTTTTACCAATAATGGTGTGTGGCAATACCCCATGATGTTCCGTTGATGGTTTAACAGAGAGGAAATAATGACAACATTTAAGGCGCTTTGGGTACAACAAAATGCTGTTTCCAAGTTTTTTACTCAAGAAGTAGTCGAGCGTCAAATCGACCAGCTACCAGCAGGAGAGGTATTGGTTAAGGTTCATTATTCTTCATTAAATTATAAAGATGCCCTATCAGCAAAAGGCAATAAAGGTGTTACTAAGCATTATCCTCATACACCTGGTATTGATGCGGCTGGTGAGGTCGTTGAGTCTGCTACTCAAGACTGGCAGCCAGGGGATAAAGTGATTGTAACAGGGTACAACTTGGGCATGGATACACCCGGAGGATTTGGCCAGTATATTCGTGTGCCGGCTAACTGGGTATTTTCATTGCCTGAAGGTATAAGCCTGTATGATGCTATGGCGTTAGGGACGGCTGGGCTGACAGCGGCATTATCGTTAACTAAGTTGCAACAAATGGGGGTGATGCCTGATTCTGGTGAGGTTTTTGTCACTGGTGCCAGTGGTGGTGTGGGTAGCTTAAGTATTGCCTTGCTGGCTAAGCTGGGCTACACCGTTGCAGCCTGCACAGGAAAACTAGAGCAGGCAGAATATTTAAGTCAGTTGGGTGCAACAAAAATAATTGATCGAGAAACGGCCTTTGAAGGGGTTGATCGTCCTTTGTTATCAGAACAGTGGGCGGGGGCAATAGATACAGTGGGTGGGGATATTTTATTCAATGTAATTAAGTCATTAAAGTATGGTGGCAGTGTTGCTAGCTGTGGTTTAGTGGCATCCCCTAACTTTCAAGTCAATGTATTCCCATTTATTTTAAGGGGAGTCAATTGGTTAGGCATTGACTCGGTAGAGCTACCACTTAACACCAAACAGCAGATGTTTACTAAGCTAGCCGACGAATGGCGTATACCATTACTTGATAAAATAGTTCATGAAATTACCCTAGAAGAGTTACCCCACTTTATAGAGTCTATGTTTAAGGGTCGGTTAGTGGGGCGAGTGGTCGTTAATTTGATGAATTAACTCAAATACTTCACCAGCGATCAACAATTCTGTGGTTTGGTGAAATATTTAAATTAGTCTCGCCGCAACCGATCAGATACTGCGATGGGTGACTTAAAGTTAAAGACCACAATATAGGAAGATAACAAAAAGGTGATAATAGCCGTCGCCTGGATTACATGAGACGCCTCAGTACCAATTAAGCCACTATTGGCTGCAATATAAGCGATTAAAATAGAAAACTCGCTCACTTGCCCTAAACGAAATCCCACTTCCCAGGCAGTACTTTTCTTTTCTTTTAAATATTGCATTAAGCTACGGAAGATTGCTGGTTTTAGGGTAAGAGCGAACAAACTGAGTAAACAAGCTGGTACAATCACGTCAGCCAACAGCCCAAGATTAAAGCTGGCACCTACCGAAAAGAAAAACAGAATTAAGAAAAAGTCGCGTAGTGGCTTTAGACTGGTGGCAATGTAAAGGGCGATTGGGCTAGTAGCAACACTAACACCGGCAATAAAAGCGCCAATCTCTGCTGATAGACCTAACAAGTTGGCTAATTCTGCTAAGCCTAAACACCAGCCAAGGGCTAGCAAAAACAAATACTCATGGAAGCGATCAAACTTTTGCATTAACCGTAGCAGTACATATTTCACTAATACAAATGCGAGTATGACCAATGCAGGTAACGCCAGTAAGGTTAAAAGTATAGCAGAGCCGCTGGCTTCTTTTTCGCCACCATAAAGAAACAGTAGCACCACAATAGCCACTAAATCTTGCAATAGTAGAATGCTGACTACCAGTTCACCAGTATGCTTATGGTGCAGTACTGTAGTAGGTAAAAGCTTGATACCAATAATTGTGCTGGAAAACATCATCGCAGCACCAATAATTAAACATTCCTGCTGACTAAAACCAAAGGCTAAGGCAATCACATAACCAGAAGCGGCAAAGGCCAATGAGCTGATTAAGCCAATTAACGCGGTCTTTTTCAGCATATGGGCTAAATGACCAGGCTGCATATCTAACCCAAGTAAAAACAATAGAAAAATGATACCAATATGGGAAATATCGCTGAGTAGTTTGGTATCGGAAACCAGCTTTAATCCATAAGGCCCAAGAATGGCGCCCAGTACAATGTAGGCAACCAGCAACGGTTGGCGAGTATATAAAGCGATAGAAGCGAGCGCTGCGGCTCCTGTGAAGATTAAAAAAAACGAAAATACTAAAGAGCCGTTATCCATTGAGTATGTGTCTATTGTTTTGCTGGCTGTAGTTTGGAGTATATACCTTTCCCGAATGACTTTTAGGGTTTGTTGTCTTCGTTTGACTATCAAGGATGGTGGGAATGCAGTTTATGCAGGAGCATTTAACTGTCTTCACCCTAATCATTTATCTAGCAATATAAACTCATAGGACTTCATCACTTGATGGCTTTCCCTAAAAGCACTTCGCTTTGGCTATACGCTAAAGAAACTTAGCGGTCATTAACTGAATTGTATTATACAGCAGTTGTATTTTTAGTGGGTCTAAGGAAGTTGGATTTTTTAATAAGGAAGTAGAGTGGCTTGATTTTAATCAAGCCACTTGGAAAGAATTATTCTGCTTGCATTCGCCGTCTGAACAATGGCTGAGGCTGGTCTACCGCTGCCTGATAGGTTTCACTAAAATCTTTCAGGCCATTTAAGGCATCATCAATACAGCGATCAGCACGAATGGCAAAAGCATTAAAGCCGCAACGAGCCATATAAAATAGCTGGTCTCTTAGTACGTCTCCAATTGCTCTCAGCTCGCCAAGAAAACCAAAGCGCTCTCGTAACAATCGTCCAGTTGAATAGCCACGTCCATCAGTAAATTGAGGGAAATTAATAGCAATCACCGGTAATGATTGTACTTGTGAGGCTAATAACTCAGGTTCTTCATGGCTGTCAAGCCAAACGCCCACACTACCTTGATGGTTAGCATAGCGCTGTTGGTTTTCAAGCCAGTCGGCCAGTGGCACCAATAGGTTGCCTTCTGGCAGTGGTTGATCAGCAGCAGGCGCAGTTTCTAGCAGCTGATAATTATCATCAATAATATCCTGATTTTTAATGAGCTTTGGCATAAACTTGCTCCTTAAAAGGCTTAATACCAATACGACGATAGGTGTCGATAAACCGCTCTTCTGGGGTTCGTTGACTGACATAAACTGTGAGTAGTTTTGCGATAACGTTAGGCACGTCTTCTTTCGCGAAGGAGGGGCCTAGAATTTTACCTAGTGATGCGTCACTGCCAGCATTACCACCAACCTGCACCTGATAAAACTCTTCGCCTTTTTTATCAACACCTAAAATGCCGATATGGCCTACATGGTGGTGACCACAGGCATTCATACAGCCAGAAATGTTTAAATCTAATTCGCCAATGTCGTGTAAATAGTCCAGGTCATCAAAACGGCTTTGGATAGCTTCAGCAATGGGAATGGACTTAGCATTGGCCAGCGCGCAGAAGTCACCACCAGGACAGCAGATAATATCAGTCAGTAAACCAATGTTGGGGGTAGCAAAGCCATGTTGAATAGCGGCTTGCCATAATGGATATAAATCATTCTGTTTAACATCGGCTAACACCAGATTTTGCTGGTGGCTGACTCTGGCTTCCCCAAAGCTATATTGATCAGCTAGGTCTGCAGCGGCTTCTAGTTGCTTATCAGTAACATCTCCAGGGGCAACCCCGGTGGGTTTTAGTGAGAAGGTGACAATACTGTAGCCTGGTACTTTATGTGCGTTAACATTTTGCTGATACCAATGATTAAAGTTAGGGTCGTCTGCCAGTTGTTGAGCGAGCTGCTGACTAGTCGCTGGTAAGGCTTCGTAAGCAGGAACAGAAAAGTGGCTAGTAACACGATTAATTTCTTGTTGAGTTAATGTAGTTGCACCATCTTTAATGTGTTCCCATTCTGCTTCGACTTTTTGGCTAAACAGCTCTGTGCCCAAGGCTTTAACTAGAATTTTGATACGTGCTTTATATTTGTTGTCGCGACGCCCATAGCGATTATATACCCGTAAAACTGCATCCAAATACGACAGTAAGTGCTGCTCGGGTAGAAACTCGCGGATGACTGTCCCAATTAATGGTGTTCGTCCCAGTCCCCCACCGACAATCACTTTAAAACCGATTTCTCCTGCTTCGTTTTTTACCAGGTATAAACCAATATCATGCACTAAAGCTGCTGCACGATCTTGTTTGGCTGCATTGACTGCAATTTTGAATTTACGAGGTAAAAAGGCAAATTCCGGATGGAAGGTTGACCATTGTCGGATAATTTCACAGTAAGGGCGTGGATCAACAATTTCATCGGCAGCAACACCCGCAAACTGGTCAGTGGTGGTATTGCGAATACAGTTACCACTGGTTTGGATCGCATGCATTTGCACTGTGGCAAGCTCAGCCAGAATATCGGGTACTTGTTCTAGCTGTGGCCAGTTATATTGAACATTTTGCCGGGTGCTGAAGTGAACGTACCCTTTATCGTATTTTCGAGCAATTTCCGCCAGCTTGCGAAGCTGCTTAGACGATGCCATACCATAAGGAATAGCAACCCGAAGCATGGGGGCAAACCGTTGAATATACAGACCATTTTGTAACCTTAAGGGTAGAAACTCGGTATCAGCCAGTTCGCCAGCCAGGTAACGCCGGGTTTGTTCTCTAAACTGTGTAACGCGCTCATCAACGATCGTCTGGTCGTATTGATCATATATGTACATGCTGGGTCCTGATCAACTGCTAATCCTGGTAATATTACCCACTTATTTCTGAGTGCTAGCCAGAGTTTGGGGTATCTGATGAAATATTCGAGCTAGCAGGCTGCTGGCAGTGTATTCATTAAGTTGCAGCAGCATAAGCATTTATGAATAGGCAGACGTTTGCCATTCTGTGGGGTAAAAATAGCAGGATATCTATATGCGATAAATGAATATTTTTCTATATATCTAGAATTGATAATTATAAAAATAATAAGGCCAGAGAGTCAGTAGAGATGAAGCGGTTACCTTTATTTTACATATGGGTTACTAATAGGCTATTGCTCATGGGAGGTAAAAGGAGTAGAAAGTTAAAGAGTAAGCAGCAGCAGTAGTAGTAGATGATGACTAAAGCGAAAGCTGACCAACTAATGATGAAGTGTTAGCAGGCTGCAAATGCAGTATAACGTTAACGCCAGTATGGAAAGCCATTCGCGAAGGATATAAGTAACAATAAATAAAAGCAGGCTATAACAACATCACCAACAGGAGGCAAGGATGACTGAAAAAACAATGACTAATACCCAGCACTCTGAAAACAATGAATCTCAATCATACAGCGATAGCCGAGTGGATGCGATTGCCGCAGTGAGCTTAATTTTAATTGTGGTAGCAACGGCTGTCTTTTGGGTGAGTGGGCAATAAACAAAACATATTGAACTGTTGCTACAGTTGGTGCAACGCCAGCTGTACGGCAGCATAAACCAGTAAAATAAAGACTAATGTAAAAATAAGGCCGGCAATGACAAAGTGACTAAACTTGCCGCTTTTAAAATCCCGTTCTCGATTTTTCTGACTTTGGACTCCAAATGCAGCGGCTAAAACACTTTGTATCGTCGCGAGTAGACCTGTTCCCTCTGGTTGACGTTGGTGACTGGACGGCGGCGGAGTATGAGGTGGAGAAGCACTGGATACTGTTTGCTCAGACAGGCGCTTAGTGTTGGAGTGCTGGTTTGGTTTCATCGAAGCCTCCCTATAGTGACTTCCCTATTTGCTTTCAGCTAGACTGCCATGATTCTAATGGTCTTGCCAATACTCAAGCTATATAAATAAAGTGCGTTTTGTTCATGTTAGATATTATTCTCCATGGTTCTCAGATTACTTCAGAGCAGTTGCAAAAAACAGCAAAAACAGCCGATGAGCTGACAACATCGGCTTTGTCAGCCAATAATGATGTTGCTGCCATTCAAGCATTTTTAGTGGAGGCCGGGGTCGGGTCTGAACATACACTTCGACGCTATCGGCGGGAATGCCTGCGATTTATTGCTTGGGTGCACCGTTATCTCAACAAACAGTTAATCAGCTTAAAGCGAGAAGATATTTTAGCTTATCGACTCTTTTTGCAAGCGCCAACCTCAACCTGGCAGCAAGCTGGACTAATGATACCTGAGCTACCTGGGTTTATTCCTTTCCCTAATGCATTAACTAACGGTAAAAGTGTTGATGCGGTAATGAAAGTAGTGGGTTCTTTGCTGAGCTATTTGCATGCTCAGGGTTATATTCAAATTAATCCAGCATTTCGCTTGAAACCCTTAGGAGAAAATACGGCACTTGGTCACCAACAACCCAAAGCGTTTAATCGAGAAGAGTGGCAGTTTGTAATAGATGGCATTCGTCGTTTACCAGTAGCGACTGCAGGGCAGCGAAACTTTGTTGAACGAGCACGTTATATTGTAGCAGTGGCTTATGGTACAGGGATTCGAGAACACGAAATGGCAACCCATACCCACCAAGCGATTATCCAAACTGACTTGGGTTATGAGTTAAATATCTTAGGCAAAGGTGCCATGCGTCGATTGATCCCACTCAATGAGGGAGTAGTAGACGCGATTTGTCGTTTTCGTCACTATCATAGTTTAGATAACACCCTTAAAGCAGACGACTTTCCATTTGCTTCACCTATTAAGCCAGTTAAACAACAGGCACAGTTTGCCGGTAATTTGTCTACCCGACAGTTACGGGCTTTTCATCGCCAGTTATTAACTAAATTGACTGATCAGGCGGGAGCTGAAATATCGGCAGAATTTACAGCCAGTATATTGAGTAAAGGGTTCCATACCTATCGGCATACGGCAATTACTCATTTGGCCAACCAGCCCAATGCAATGATTGAACGAGTCAGGTTATTTGCTGGCCATCAGGATATTAATACCACAAAGCTGTATATCCTCACAGAACGGGAAGAGTTGCAAACATATATTCAAGATCATTACATTCAGTGGTGATTATTAGACCATCCTAACTATAAAAACACGATGTGTTATCTTGATGCTCTTTTATCCCCTGTTGGTAGTGCCGCAAAAGAGTATGGGGGAATGAATATGGAGTATTTGCAACAAGCCTCAGTACTTGAGAGTGAGCCGATAATCATCAATTAAAATCAAGTGAGCCAAGGAGTATGTATGAGTAACTATGTGTTGTTAATTCATGGTGGGGCGGGCCAGTTACCTACGGATTTTTTGACTGCCGAGCGCGAACAGGCGTATATCCAGCAACTGTCTATTGTTTTGAGTCAAGGCCAGCAAGCCTTAGCCGCTGGGGCCAAGGCCGAGCAGGTTGTGGTAGATGCAGTTGCTTGGTTGGAAAACTGTCCATTATTTAATGCAGGGTGTGGTGCCGTATTAACCCATGCAGGTACCTTTGAATTTGATGCAGCATTGATGTTAGGAAATCGCCAGTCAGGGGCTGTGATGGCAGTAAAACAATGCAAAAATCCGATTATTGCTGCCCAACAAGTGCTGCATAATAGTGTACATAATACCCTGGCTGGCCCTGAAGCAGATGCTTGGTTATTGGCTCAGGGGGTTGAGCAGGCACCACAAGATTACTTCTTAACCGAGCACCGACTGCAACAACTTCAAGAGGCTCGGGAAAATCAACAAGTACAGCTGGACCATAGTGATAATGGGCAAGTACAACAACTTTTAAGTCAATCATCAGGGGAGCCTTCGATGGGCACGGTGGGGGCGGTTGCATTAGATGCTCATGGTGAATTGGCTGCTGCTACCTCAACCGGTGGCGTCACTAACCAGCTACCGGGACGAGTGGGAGATAGCCCAATTATTGGGGCAGGTACCTTAGCAGATCAACGAAGCTGTGCTATTTCGGGAACAGGCATTGGTGAATATTTTATTCGTTATACCGTAACAGCGGAAATTCACTACCGTATGCTATTGGCTGACCAAAGCCTTACAGAAGCAGCTGAACTGGTGGTCAATCAGAACTTACCTGCAGGTACTGGTGGAGTGATTGCGGTTGATAACCATGGCCATTGGACGATGCCATTTAATACCACTCATATGTTTCGAGGGGTGGTTACCCCTAAACAGTTACATGCCTTTATTGGTAAATAAAATAAGGCTCTATATGGATTCCTAGGGGGGTAGGGGTGTTGAGGTTGACTCGAAGGCATTACGAGTCACGATTATCGGTAAGTGCTTGCTGCCAATGTTGATAGGTGACTAGACCAATGGTACTGCTGTGTTCTTGGAATATCACTTGTAAACAATTAAATAAGGCTTCTGCATACTGGGTTAGCCCAAGTTGACAAAGTGATTTAATAATACGAGTAAATCTTAAGTAGTTATGATTGCCGGGGGTGAGCCAGCAACGGCTGGCACAGGCAAAATGCTCTGCTGAACGTTCGATAATGACTTGGTCTGGTTCATTGTGATGGAGTGTAAGCCCATAAAAATCCAGCATTTTGTTTAGGGAGCGAAGCAGGTTAGTTTGGATACTGGATTGTTGTTTGAACACTTCAATAGTAGCGGCATTCAACAAGGGGGTCGTAGAGTTGAAGCCAGTATCAGTAATGGGGAACAACCATTGAATGTAGTTATGGGTGTTTTCTAGTTGGCCTGCTGACCATCGCAAAATCTCATCTAACTGACGGCCATAACTATCACCCTCCTTTTGGTTATAGAAGTTGATAAGTAATTGATTGGCCCGTTCAGTCATGGTATTGGCATACTTGGTGGCAGCCATTACAGCATCTATGAATGTATTTTAGCTAAAATATTGAGGCTGAGGGGTTATAAATGCTATTTCTATTACAGCCGTTTGTCACAATGAGGTATTCATTTATAGTGTTTGCTAAACAAGCGTGTTGGAATAGGAAACGTTTAAGTTAATTTTCCGAGTTTAGCTTATTAATTTTGACACGGCTTTTCAGGGTGGTTGCATTCAGTGATTGAATCAGTATTATAACTGCTGCTGTCCCTGTAGCTCAGCAGGATAGAGCAAGCGCCTCCTAAGCGCTAGGTCGGTGGTTCAAATCCACTCAGGGACGCCAATTTACACTTTAAAATCCATCTAGTTTCCTATAAATTTTCAAAACTGCCTGCCCTAAAAAACACCTAATAAGTATCTAAAAAGCACTTAACACTTAAATTTAACACTTAATAAGCACCTAACCTGAAGCATACTGTAATGAGTGAGTACTGGTTGAAAGAATTGATGCTTTCTGTTTGTCTTTATTCTCTAACAAGTGACGAGTGAAACTGATAAGACAATATGAAATGCTCAATTATTATTCCTACCTTGAATGAGTCTGATGATATTGTTGCTAGCTTAACCCCATTGCAAGCCCTTCGTCAGAATGGCCATGAGATAATAATTGTTGATGGTGGGAGCACTGATAATACAGTCGCGCTTGCCAAACCTTGGGTGAATCAAGTTATTAGCAGTGGGCCTGGTCGAGCACGACAAATGCAAATTGGAGCTGAGCAGTCGACAGGTGACGTACTGCTGTTTCTACATGCTGATACTTTCCTACCTGGCAATGCTATTACCTTAATCCATGATGGTTTAGGGCAAGCAAATAGTTGGCAGTGGGGGCGGTTTGATGTGACATTATCAGGCAATCACTGGTTGCTAGCATTAACTGCAAAGCTTATGAGTTGGCGCTCTCGTTTGACTGGAATTGCAACGGGTGATCAGGCGATTTTTGTGCGGCGAGAGTGTTTTATGCAAGTGGGTGGTTATCGTTTGATGCCTTTAATGGAAGATGTTGACATCTGTAAACGACTGAAGAAAATTTCAAAGCCATTATGCATTGTTAACCCGGTGGTGACTTCCAGTCGACGTTGGGAACAGCGTGGAATTATTCGCACTATTTTATTAATGTGGAGTTTGCGGCTGGCATTTTTTATGGGTGTATCACCACAACGTTTAGTGAATATTTATTATCCGAGAAATAAAATAGAAAATGATTAAGCCGGTAATTATTTTAATGGCTAAACCCCCGATTGCCGGTAAGGTAAAAACACGATTAACACCTTATTATTCAGCGGGGCAAGCAGCGAATATTTATAAAAAATTGCTCTTGTGTACTGCGAAGTGGATAAATGAGTTACCTAAGCATTATCTGCGAGTATTGGCACTGGCTGAGCAGTTAGACCATGATTTTTTTAATGATTCCGCCTTTAGTCATTGGGAGCGCTATTTGCAGCAAGGGAAAGACTTAGGCGAACGGATGGCAAATGTGGCTCAACATTATATGAAGCCGAACCAACCTGTTATCTTAGTGGGTGGAGATTGTCCGGTTTTAAATGCATCATTATTCCAACAAGTATTGATGAGCTTATCTAACAGAACAGAGTCGCCTGATTGTCATCAATATAGCTGTAACAAAGTAGCCATAGTACCTGCAGAAGATGGAGGGTATGTGCTAATTGCTATGCAGCAATTTCTTCCTTATTTATTTGAGAACATTCAGTGGGGTACTGAGCAGGTGTTGGAGCAAACGACTAGGCAACTTCAGTCTAATAATGTGTCTTATACTTTATTTCCAGCATTATGGGATGTGGACCGGCCAGAGGACTATCAACGTTGGTGTAATAACTAAAACTATTCACTTATTTGACTAATGCCGAGCGCTGTAACTGATTCACATAAAGCTCTACATAACGTTGCTGGAGTCCGGTAACATGAAGAAACATCAGGCCAAGAAACAGATCTCCGGTGGCTTCATCTTTATGAATTTGGCGAATTTGAACTGAGCATTCTAACTCATGTTGATTATGCAGTGGCATTGAGAAGCTTTCTGCAACCTGACCCACTTCGGGCAAATTTTCTTGTAATTGCTGGCTGGCAACGGCCACTTGACAGCCAGTGGCAGAAATATCGATGACCTGGGTAGTCACTGCTGGGGAATCTTCTGTTAGTTTAAGAGCTGCTGTTACTGCAGGGTGGCTGGGTAATCTAACCCGAAAGGCTTTTCGCCGTTGTAAATACCACAATTTACTAGGAAGTTTAAAGTTGTAATAAGGAATACCAGCTTCATCTTGTTTGATCTGTTCTAAAACAACATTGTCGAAAGTGACTTTAACCCCTTCATAAAAGGTATAGACAGAAAATGACTCGCCTTGCTTAATCAGTGGGTTACCGTCAATTGGGCTCAGTTCATCTAAAGCAAAGGTTTGGTTGTCTAAGTCAACCCCAATAATGAACGTTTTATAACTGATGTTACGACTAGGAAAATAAATTTTAATTGGTACTTTTGCTTTTAAAATACCCGTTAGTACACCAGATACTTCTTGAGGAGTTCGTTTTAATTGGTATTTTTCTTCTATATCTAAATCGTCAGATAAATAACTCATTCGGTTTTCCTGCCTACAAATCCATTGCTTTTGGCTAGTGACTTTCTTATCTACTTGCTTGCTTCTTACCCTTACCAGTTATTTACTCACAAGACAAAGTAACCACTTTATAATGACTATACACCGAAAAAAGAGGGTATACATTAGGGTAGTTTACCTAATGGCAGGTATTTGAATGTGCTATTTATGCTGTGCCTAGAATGTGTGAGTCTTGATAGGCAGAGGTGTCACCTTGAGCGCCATATAGCTTGATGGAAGCCTGGCTTTGACCTCGATAGATAGTCAGCAGCTGATGGAGCGTTTGTTGTAAGCGGTTTAGTACACAGCCATTGATTTCATTGAGGGTTTGGCAGTAGGCCAAATGACTTTTTACCGTCTGCCAATATTTACGAGATTCAACCTGTTGGGGGGGGGGGAGTGTTTGCAGCCACTGTTCCAGACCTTCATCGTTAGGAGTAAACCCAGCTTGTTTAAGTGCTTCACTCCGGTGTTGGGCTGTTTGACCCAGGCGATTAAGGCAATCATTTTTAATGGTTAACAGCTGATGAAGCTGATCAAGATCCCTATCACGCAGAGCATGTTGCTCTTTCTCTAATAACTCAGTTAACTGGCCAAGCGTAGTTATGTCAGTGGAAAGCTGGTGTTGAAGGGTTTGATTAATCATGACGGTTTACCTTAAACAACAATTTCCCGTTAACGTAATAGGCTTTCTAGCTCAAATAATTTGTCTGCAATTTTTTCTGGATTTACAGAGTAGCTTCCCTCAGCCAGTGCCGCTCTAATGCGGGCTACTTTCTGTTCATCCACTTGAGGTTCTTGTGAAGCTTTTTGCTGGAGTTTTTGTAATTGTTTGGCTTCTGCACTCAACTCGACAGACACCTGTTTAGGTGGCTGAGTATTTTGCTCGGATTGAGGCTGCAGGGTGCTTTTAGCTGCTTTTTCAGCAGGCTTTGCTTGGGCGCTTTTGAGACTGCTCTGTTGACCAGAGGCGCCATTAACATCGTTAACCATCGATTAATCCTTTTAGTCTGACCGTCTAACTTAGTATAGCGGCCAACTGAAGAATAACTTTAATGACAAATTCAAGTTGTTTAGTTAAAGCGTTGCTTCAACGGTATAAGCATCTTTAACCACTGCTTGAATGACCCGCTTAGAGCGAATATTGCGTACTTTAATTAATTGCCCTGGTTTACCATCTGAAAGTGCAACACCTTTTGCGAGCACGCTAAAATTGCTGGTATTAGCATGTATAGCAACTTGTGTGCCTTTCTTGATTGCCATTGCCTGAGTAATGTGGTTTTGAGTAATTGGTTGGCCCATTTTAATTTGCCGGGTAACCACCTTGCCTAGCAGTCTTGATGGCTCAGGAAAGTAACTGCCTCGTAATTTGCTGATATCTTGTTCCAACTGTATTAAATCATTTGAGGTAATAACCTGGCCTTTTTGTAACGTCTGGCTAGCGGCAATGACTTGCCGATAGAGCTTGACTTGGGTGGCAACATATAGACTCCAATAAGGCGATTGGAGGCATTTTATTTTATGGGTGGATCTACCAATAAGATTTTGGCGACGCTGGCTAGGTTCAATCGTTAACTTATTCGCGCAAGGTTGCAGGTTAAGCCTGGGATCTATGGGGCTGATATGTATCTCATAACGCCCACTACCAAGTTGCTGAGTGTAGGTTTTTAGCTGATTTTCAAGATAGCCATATAACAACTGTTGAATGGAACGATGAACAGGGTTACTCCAGCTGGCCATTGTTGTTACAGCAAGCCCAAAAGCTAACAGTGACCGTATAATCGCACTATGAATGTTCATAATTTGTCCTAAGCTAAGAGTATGGTCTATAAGTATTTCACTAACCAAAACATTAGCGTCAAAGTTATAGAGAGTCAGGCAAGTCTCATGCCTGGCAGAAAATAATGTTGTAGTGGGGCAAGGTAACTTTACATGGCCGGTGTATTAGACAGTGTCAATCAGCGAGTTACTAACCACTAACAAGACTTCTCCTTATTAACTTCAAAACGTATGTTCTTAGCTCAGAAAATCTCTTCCGAAATTTTTCCTCATTTGTCCAACAATCCCCTATAGTCTATCCAAATTTGTAGCAAAAAATGAAGCAAAATTTGTAGCAAAATTTTGGGCTGTTTTTTCAGTGGATAGGGTCTCTAAAACGGAGCAGAAAGGAAAGTTCTAGTGCTCAGTTTTTGTAGCAAAAATCAGAGCAAACAGTCGATTTTTCAATTAAAACTGTCATCTTTCTGAAATAACACTCTAAGGATGACC
Source organism: Spartinivicinus marinus (assembly GCF_026309355.1). Taxonomy (NCBI): domain Bacteria; kingdom Pseudomonadati; phylum Pseudomonadota; class Gammaproteobacteria; order Oceanospirillales; family Zooshikellaceae; genus Spartinivicinus; species Spartinivicinus marinus. The sequence continues at coordinate 196,231 of NZ_JAPJZK010000001.1, read as the reverse complement.
AGTAAGACAAAATATAAACACTCAATTAAAATAGCTGTTACATTGGTCATAGTTGAAGCTTTTATGTATCAATCCTACAGCAGTACAGATAAGTTAACATAAGGAGGTATGCATCCAGAAAGGAGATATGAATTTAACCACGTTCAACACATTTAAAATAATATAAAACACCCCTTAACCGGGACTAAATAAAAATAAACAACAAAAGTGTATCAGTGGCCGCCAAAAGCACCCACAAGACCGATAACAATAAACTACAGATAGTGTCTACTACGCCTGTTTCCTACAGTCTTTCTTAAATACCACACCTTTCGACCAATGGGTCACAAATAAAACCTAAATCTATCTTGCAATATGTTTACAAATATATTTCTAATGCATTAATGTATTAGTTCCAAATTTACATATATCAAGTAAGAGGAGGTATAAGCTATGCCATAAGAACAGCAATAGCAGTGCATAACAAAATATAAAAGTAAACCCAAGGGCTACCTTAACGCAGCTCTAGGGGATTCTTTTGCCTAAATAATTTCAATAGTGAAACAAAGTCAATTAACTGCAAATAGTGCAAAATAAGAAGGAATAAAGAAAAATGAAAACATACGCTAACCTTAAGCGCAGTGCAGGTACTGAGGAAGACCAAGTTAAACTTGAGGCATCTATGGCCGAGGCAGGCCGTGACCGCTTCAGAAAGCAAATATTAAAAGCCATGGAAAAAGAGGAAGAAGCAGATACAACATATGGCAGACGCCTTGTGTCTTCTGAAACAGATGACCTAGCAGATGCCCTAGACGCTTGGAAAGAAAAAGCAGAGAAGGCAGCTGGTAGACAACATACAGCTTTGCGCTTTTTTAATCTTCTTGATAGCCGCACAATCGCTTACATCAGCTTAAAGATTCTCTTAAACGGGATTACAAGAGAGCAAAAGTTAACCAAAACAGCTAAGGCCATTGGTAAAGCAGTTAACATGGAAGTCGAAATGCGTAACCTGAAAGAAGAGGATGTACGCCTTTATCGTGGTGTCCTCCGCTCAGCCGATAAGAAAAGCCAGTATCACCGGAAGGTGGCTACAGCCCGTTTTATTGTGAGTGAGGATGGCGCTAGCTTGCACCAGTGGACAGAACAAGAATGCTTCCTTGTTGGTAAAGTGCTAATTGAGCTGATTGTCGAAAGTTTATGGTTAATACAAGTTGAGCTAGTAACGCGCAAAGATTCGCGTGAATATGTCTTATCACCAACAAGAAAGTGCTTAGACTGGATACGCAATTCAAACGCACTACACAACAAGTTTGCTGCTATTTATGAGCCAATGGTGGTCCCGCCTTTTCCTTGGCAAGACCCTTTTACTGGAGGATATTTAACTAATCAAGTAGCACCTATCACCTTGGTTAAAACTCGAAGCAAGTCATACCTGAAAAAACTGGAAAATCAAAAAATGCCCTTAGTTTATAAGGCTCTAAATAAAATTCAAGCGACACCATGGCGCATTAATTTACCACTGCTTGATTTACTTTTAACACTAGCAGAAACCGATAGCGAATTAGGAGGTTTACCAAGAGCAACTGATTTACCCTTGCCTGAAAAACCTAATGACATTGATATAAATGAAGATGCTAAAAAAGAGTGGAAAATGACTAAGGCTGATGTCATGAAGCATAATATTAGAATGGATTCAAAGCGCATCTCCTTAGCCATGACTTTAAAAACAGCAGAAAAATATGCTCGATTTGAGAAAATATATTTTCCTTATCAATTAGATTTTCGTGGTCGTGTTTATCCCGTAACAAATGGCTCCTTGTCCCCTCAAGGTGCTGATTATGTCAAAGCCTTACTCCAGTTTGCAGAAGGTGAAAAATTAGGGACACAAGAAGCGGCGGATTGGCTAGCGGTACACATAGCTAATTTGTGGGGTGTTGATAAGGTGTCCTTTGAAGAGCGTATAGAATGGACAAAGGAAAACTCAGACATGATTTGTCGTATAGCTGAGAACCCCTATGATAATCGCCAGTGGACAGAAGCAGATAAGCCTTTTCAGGCTATTGCAGCAGCCCTTGAGTGGAAAGGCTATATTGATAACGGGTTAGAACATGTTTCACGCATAGCTGTAGCTCTTGATGGTTCTTGCTCTGGTCTACAACATTTAGGCATGGCCTTACGTTGTGAAGAAACTGGAGCAGCTGTTAATTTAATTCCTTCAGATAAACCACAAGATATTTATCAGCGTGTAATTGATAAGGTTTATCCAGTACTTGAAGCTATTGTAGGTAAAGGTTGGCAGGACTTAAGTTTACAAGGTATTGAGAAAAGGGCTGAGGAAAAAATTGAAGAGATTTATATTAAAAGAAAAAATAGGACAAAAATAAAAGTAGCATTTTCTGAGTGGAAAGAAGAAGTTAAAAAAGATAAAAGAAAAAAAGACGGTACCCCAGTAAAAAGGTCAGCAGCTGAACAGGAGGCGCACGATTTATACCATAAAATAATGAGCACATATGCTTGGTTATCTTACGGCTACGATAAAGAAAAAGGCTGCATGAGCCGTAAAATTGCTAAAAGAAATGTAATGACTTTCCCTTATGGCAGTAAAGAGTATGGTTTCAAAGAACAGCTTATGGAGGACATAATTAAACCAGCAAAGCTTGAGGGAAGGCATTATGGCAATGGTATAGGGATAAGTGCGCCTGAATGGTTCCAATTATGGAATAGAACTGGGTATGGTTTTATGTCAGCTTCGCAAATGGCATCATTAATGTATGATGGTGTGATTCAAACTGTTGTTAAAGCGGCTGAAGGTATGCAGTGGCTGCAAGACGTAGCTAAAGTTGTTGTGAAAAATGGCGAGGCTTTAACTTGGACAACTCCGCTTGGCTTTCCTGTTCAGCAGAATTATTGGAAAGACCAAAGTAAAAGAGTGCGTACAAGTTTTCTTGGTAATACGAGAGCTGAATTTAGTATCAAAGTTGCTACAGCAAATGTCGATAAAGCCAAACAAGCTTCTGCTGTAGCTCCAAACTTCGTTCACTCACTTGACGCTACTCATCTAATGCTCGTTGTCGCTAATTCAGATGAAATAAATAATTGGGCCTTGGTTCATGACTCTTTTGGCACACTACCCAGTAGAACAGGAGACCTATTCAAAAGCATTCGGTATGCATTTTATGAGCTATATACAGAGCATGATGTATTTAGCCAGTTTAGGGACCAGGCAGAGCAACAAGCGCTACCAAAGGATAGAAATAAAATACCACCAGTCCCGTTCTTTGGTAGCCTGGAGCCTTCTTTAATCTTGGATTCACAGTATAGTTTTGCCTAATTGGTTCCATTTTTGTATCTAAGTTTAAAGCCCTAGTTAACGCTGGGGCTTCTTCATCTATATGCTAAGCAAAAATGGAGTGCGAAAGTTAAAAATGCGAATCGCTACAGGCCCCGTCATCCGTGGCTTTGAGTTACCACGCAACTTAGACAATTTTAAAATTCACCTTTCTGACTAAAAAACAATCAATGAAATTAACCTAAAGATTAACTTTAAGATACCTATAGCCAACTAAAGATAACTCTCATTATCTCCTTAACTGAAAGGACCTCAATCAATGAATAATATTAATTCTTCATCTCTAACAACTACAGCATCTATCATCATAGAGAACGTAAATATTCGCCAAGATTCACAAGGCAGATTTTGTCTTAATGATTTGCATAAGGCTGCTGGTGGTTTGAAGAAAAGTCAGCCTAGTGACTTTTTAAGACTTACTACTACACAAGCATTAGTGGCTGAGATTTCCACTCCGGGAATTCCCGGACTGCAAGAAAATCAAGCACTTAGCGTAATTAACGGAGGTCCGGACAGAGGAACCTATGTTTGCAAGGAACTTGTCTACGCTTACGGCATGTGGATTAGTCCAGCGTTTCACCTAAAAGTAATCCGTACCTTTGATGACCTAGTAACTGGTCGATTAAAAGTACAGCAGGAGGAAAGTAACCTTTTATCTCGTGCCCTAATTATTGCTGATAAAAGATTAAATGAGTTGTTGCCCAAAGCCGCCTTCGTAGACAACTACATAGAAGCTAACGGCACCCTTGGCCTACGTGAAGCTGCCAAAACGCTAAACATAAAGCCCAACTACTTTACCCAGAAGCTACGCGAAGAACGCATCCTCTACTACAACGTGAAAAAGCAGAACGTAGCTACACAAGCCTATATGGACCGTGGTTACTTCGTCGTTAAGACAGCGTTAAACAGTGCTAATGAAATGGTTTACCAGAGCACCCGCGTCACACCTCGTGGCATGGAGTGGTTAGCTAAACGCTTCGCTGCTTAAGCTCTTCTTGTCGTGATTTAGTAATAGTGGAGTTGAACTCAATAGATTCAACTTTCCTGAAAAATACGTACTGAGAAAAGCCGAGGAGTAACCAAAAAAAAGAGGTGTCATAGAAGTTAAAAATATTATGTATGAATTCAGGTATTATGTTTTGAAAAAAAGGTAAATGAAAATCTACCCAGTGCCCTATATCTATAAAAACAATGACTTTCAATGAAAGAAGCATTACCCCCAAAAGAAAGCAACAAGTACTGTTTAGTATCAGTATTATTAGTACAAGGTTAAGTAACTTTTCTTTCATATTCATAAAATTCTAACAACCTACCTCATTGTAGTATAACTCATGAGCTTTACGCAGACATTTAGACTTGATACTCCATCGAAACTTTATGTATGAGCTATCCAAGCATTAAATACTTTCCCTTAAATTAAAATCAAAAGGATTTCCCCATGACTAATTTGACACGCGCCTATCTTCACTTCTGGGACCACGGCAAGATACTACCTTTAGACCTTGCAGCTCGCCTAATAGAAGATGGGTATAACGTAGAAGCCCTTGAACAGAAAGAAGTAAACAACGAGAAACAACGGAGAAACAAAAAGCACTAATGGCAAAAGAAAATTTTATTACTCCTCGCGGTACCCTTGGCCCTTACCCTCATTTAAATACAGCAGACACCAAATTTGATGCTGATGGTGTATACGACGCAAAGCTTATTTTGTCTCATGAAGATGCACAGCCTCTCATTAATGAAATAGACAAACGCTTTGATGCATACTACCAAGAGCAGTGTAAAAAGCTGAAAAAGAAAAAGCTGAAAAAATCTGATTTGCCTTATGAAGAGGATGAAGACGAAGGCACAGTAACTTTTAAGTTTAAAATGAAGGCAAAAATTAAAAAGAAAGATGGCACCGAGTATGCCAGGCGTCCCGCTTTATATGACACCAAGAATAATATAATTCCTGAAGATAAAGTCTTGGGTCAAGGTAGTGAGGTCCGTATTTCTACTGTCTTCTACACTTGGTATACCCCCTCAATAGGTGTAGGGCTCACGCTACAACCACAAGCAGTCCGTGTGTATAAATACGAGGAACCAAACTTCACAGCGTCAGCATCTTCTTATGGTTTTGATGATGAGGAAGAAGGCTTTACCTTAGATGATGAAGCCCCATTTGATGCAGAGGAAGAAGAAGCAGAAACTGACGAGGAGGACGACGGCGACTTTTAGTGAAGCAACCTATCACAGTTAAAACTAAACCCCTCTCAGTCAATGAAGCCTTCCTTGGCCGCAAGGTAAAAAGCAAGAAATATCGTGATTACGAAGAAATATTAATAAGCACCTTACCTGACGTATCCGTACCTGAAGGTAAATTAACGCTAAAACTTCTTGTTTCTTACAGTAATAGTAGAGCTGACATTGATAATGCCCTTAAGCCCTTCATTGATGTTCTCCAAAAAAGATATGACTTTAATGATAATAAACTTTATCGCTTAGTTATCGAAAAGAACATCGTAAAGAAGGGCGAAGAATTTCTTAAATTCCAATTGATACCGTATGAGAAACAAAATGGCAAAGAAGAAAACTAAGAAACCCCAGCGCCAAATAGTCACTGAGCACATTTTAAAATATGGCCACATTACCCGCAACGAAGCTATTGGCATGTACGGCATTACCCGTCTAGCTGCTGTGGTCCACGATATGACAAAGAATTATGACGTGCCTATCATTGCTAAGCAGGAGGACACTGATTATTCCTACTCTTTCCGCTGGGACTTTTTAGACAAGGTTAGAGATATTAAGCACGCACGCGATTTAATGCATAAGCATGACTTCGCATTTATCCACTAGGGTTGTAAGCCGCGAGCCATGTCCCAGGTGTGGCTCACAGGATAATGTTGCAGTTTATGATGATGGACACGCCAATTGTTATACCCCTAACTGCAACTATTTTCTTAAAGCCAATGGAGAGGAAGGAGGGAGTAAAAAATCAGTGTCACACTCTTTAATTGAGGGTAATTATAAAGAACTAGTTAAACGCAAAATTAGTGAGGAAACATGCCGTAAATTAGGCTATAAAATAGGCCGCTTTAAAGATAAATCCGTTCACATTGCTAATTACGCTTGCCCTAAAACACGAGTCGTACAAGCCCAGAAAATACGCTTTCCTGATAAAACTTTTACAATACTTGGAAATACCCGAAAGCTTCCCTTTTTCGGCTGGCACACTTGGCGTAACGGTGGGCGCAAGCTTGTAATAACTGAAGGTGAAATAGACGCTCTCTCAGTCTCTGAGGTCCAAAATAATAAATATCCTGTTGTGTCCTTACCGAACGGAGCCTCTTCTGTTAAGCAAACCTTCATTGATAACAAGGCTTATCTCGATGGCTTCGAAGAAATTATTATCATGTTTGATAATGACGAGGCGGGCCAGATAGCAACAGAAGAAGCTTGTCGTTTACTTGGTGCTAAAGCTCGTGTTGCCTCTCTCCCATTTAAAGATGCCAATGAAGCGCTTGTGGCAGGGCGTAGTGATTTAATTATACCTGCCATTTGGGACGCAAAGCCTTATAAACCCGCTTGTATATTCACTGGTGAGGAAGTCTTAGCAACAGCTTATCAAGAGCCTGAAATGGGCTTGTCCTGGCCATTCCCCACGTTAACCCAGGCAACCTACGGTAAAAGACCAAATGAAATGTACGCCATCGGCTCAGGCACAGGTTGCGGTAAAACAGATTTATTAAAGGAGGATATTGCCCACAATATTAGGGTCCATAACGAAAAGTGCATGACCTTTTTTCTTGAAGAACCTAATTTACAGCTAACGTTAGACACTATCGCTGGCAAGGTGGACTCAAAGTTATACCACGTTCCTGGTGCTGAGTATGACAAGGAACAGTTTAAAAAGACCAGGGAAAAAGTAGCCAAAAATTTATTAATGTATTCTGTGGATGGCAATACCGAGCCTGAAGATATTCTTCAATATATCCGGTTAGGCGTTGAAGGTTACGGAGCACGTCATGTCTACCTAGACCACATCACCTACATTATGGATGCAGTAGGAGAAGGCCAAGGACTTGAGGTCTTAAAAAGCTTTATGCGTGGCCTGAATGATTTGAATAAAGAGCTGCCCTTTACCCTTTATTACGTTTCGCACCTACGAAAAAAAGACGGTAAAAAGAGCCATGAAGAAGGCGGCCGCGTTACCCTTGACGACTTTGCGGGAGGAAAAGCTAATGTTCAATATGCCAATTTCACCTTTGCCCTTGAACGAGACCAACAAGCGGAGGAAAACGAAGAAAAAAATAAAACTGTATTTAGGATACTTAAGGACAGATATACCGGCCAGTCCACGGGAACCACAATACAGCTGCTGTATGACCCCGCCACTGGAAGGAAGCAGGAATATAACCCCTTCGATGCTGTAGACGAGCAAGACCGAGAAAATAAAACAGAGCCAGAACAGAAAGAGGATTTTTAATTAGTGCAAATAATTCCATTTCAATTTAATACCTCATCAATCCGTGTCATTGATAAAGACGGTGAACCTTGGTTTGTGGCTAAGGATGTTGCAGTTTTACTAGGATATAAAGAGCCACGGAAAGCTGTTTTAAGACATTGTCTTGGGGGGATGAAACGCCCCCTACCTACAACGGCAGGCATTAGAGAGTTAGTAATCATTCCAGAACGCGATGTTTATCGACTCATCATGCGCTCAAAGCTGCCTGAAGCCCAACAGTTTGAAGATTGGGTTGTTGGTGAAGTTCTCCCCAGTATTAGGAAAACAGGCAATTATGGCTTATCAAAAATTGACTGGGGCAACACAAGCCAAGTTGCTGGTCTCTTAGCGCAATCAATAGAGCGTGTTCAGGAACAAGATAAACAAATTGCCGAGTTAAAGCCTAAAGCTAACTTTCATGACCGCGTAGCAGTCCTTGACGAATCTACCAGCGTCGAAAAAGCAGCAAAAATAATTGGCACAGGTCGTAATCGTTTAATGGCATTCTTACGTAGAAATGAGTGGGTCACAATGCGCAACGTGCCTTATCAAGCAAAAATAAATCAGGGCCTAATGGATGTAAAAATTAATCCTTGGACAGATAATTATGGAAGATTGCATGAAAATATTACGCCTCTCGTGACAGCTAAAGGTTTAGTTAAGCTTCAAAAAATGTGGGATAACGAATATTAAGGACTTCTAAATGGATATACCGCCAGTATTCAGGGCTACTGAGGAAGAGATGAAACATTTTGCACATGTTCATCTATTAAATCATCTAGGTTACTCGATGCGTTTATTGGAAACTCTTCCAGTAGGCGGACCTCTAACTACTGAAGATACTCCTACTGAGTTAACCTTGGTAGTTGCAGACCTTTTAAAATTTCATTCCTATATTCCAAGTAACGTATATAAAGAAATACCTAAGTACGCGTATGCAGTAAGGAATTTTCGTAGGGCACTGTCTGATAATAAAAAAGAAATAGAAGAAGCCTTTCAAAAAGTTTTAGATACAGCTAAAAGTGTTAAAAATCTAATTCTTGATGAACTCATTGCTATAGCAAAAAAACAATACGAAAAATGAAAGGACTTCTAAATGAAACTTAAGCCTATACCGCTTCCGTGGTCCACTTTAATTAATGATTTAAGTGCAGCTAAAGGAACTAAGGCAGTCTACTTAGCAGGAGGTGCACCACGAGATTACCTATTAAATAGGCGCATTAAAGATATAGACCTTTTTGTTTACACCGATAATTACTTAAATATTCGTGACTGCTTAGAGGGGCTTGGGTCCACCTTAGTACGTTCTGTTGGCAGTCCTGACGGTTTTTACGAAGGCTTAGCGCATGAACGTGGTATCCAAGCGATTGACTATTTTGATGGGTGTGGCGAAGAGATACAAATTATCTACCTAGCATATGACATGCCCCTTGTAGAGCTGCTAGAAGGTATGGACTTTGGGCTTTGCCAAGTAGGGACTGACGGTAAAAGCTGGACATTTACGGAAGCCTTTATTAAAGACTTGGAAAACCAGACCTTAACGCATTACCGCTACTTTGAAGCTGAAAAGCGGATGAAGGAAAGGTACGCCCGGCTTAGTAAAAAGTATCCAAACATGAAATTAAAATTCGCTTATTAAGAGGAGGTAAATGTCTGCAATTGAATTTGATATAGAAACTAACGGCCTTCTTGATGTCCTCTCAAAAATCCACTGCATTTGCACCTACGATAAAGTAAACGATATAAAAGAAAGCTTCCGCCCTAATGAAATTATGGATGCTATTTTATACCTTGAAGACGCCGACGAGCTTATAGCACACAACGGATTTGGGTTCGATTATGTAGCAATTAAGAAGCTGTACCCTCGCTGGAAACCTCGTGGCGTATTGCGTGATTCCCTGGCAGAAAGCCGCCTCATCTACTCAAACCTGAAGGACATAGATTTTGAGAAAGGACGGAAAAAGAAGTATGCCTTACCAGGAAAACTGTACGGCTCTCATTCTCTCAAGGCTTGGGGTTACCGTTTGGGCGTGCTTAAGGGCTCCTTTGCCGAAAGCACAGATTGGCAACACTTTTCTGAGGAAATGCTCTCTTATTGTGAGCAGGACGTGGAGGTCACTAGAAAGCTTGTAGCCCTGCTAGAAAGCAAAAATTATTCGCCTATGGCATTGGACCACGAGAACCGTATTTCTGCTCTCATGGCACTACAGGAGCGCAACGGTTTTGCTTTTAATAGGTCTGCTGCAATTAAGCTTTATCAAAAACTCGCACAGAAAAGGGCTGTAATTAAGGAGGATTTAATTATTTCCTTTGGCTGGTGGAATAAAAAGAAGGATGTCAAAAAGCCTAAAAAATCGCTGAATTATAAGGACCCTAAAAGAGCAAGCGTTGTTGAAGGAGCAACTTATACAACCTTTGAGCGCATCACCTTTAATCCTGCTAGTCGTGCTCATATAGCCTTGAGACTTAAACAGCTTTACGGCTGGGAACCAAAAGAATTCACGGATAAAGGCCAACCGAAAATAGATGAATCTGTTTTAGGTCGCTTAAATAATCCTCATGCTAAAGCCTTATGTGAATATTTATTGGTTAATAAACGTATAGGCCAATTAGCAGAAGGTGATAACGCGTGGCTTCGCCTGGAGAAAAACGGTTTTATTCACGGTTACGTCAATCCCAACGGAGCAGCCACAGGACGTGCTACCCATGCTTTTCCCAACGTTGCCCAGGTGCCAAGTACAAGGGCTGAGTATGGGACAGAGTGCCGTTCCCTCTTTACTGTGCCTGAAGACTGGTGTCTTCTAGGTAGTGATGCTGATGGCTTAGAACTTCGCGGTTTAGCGCATTACATGGCTCGTTATGACAAGGGCCGCTACGTTAAAGAAATTCTATCAGGTGATATTCACTGGGCAAATGTAATTGCGCTTGGGCTTGTGCCTAAAGGTACACAACGAGATAAGCATAACTCAGAGCATAATTATGTAAGGGATGAAATAGCCAAGCGGTTTATCTACGCTTTCCTGTACGGTGCTGGGGACCAGAAAATAGGTGAAATAATTAAAACCAATGCTTCACCAGAAATGCAAAGAAAAATAGGAGCAAAATATAAAAAGCGTTTCTTAAATAACTTGCCTGCTCTTAAATACTTGCTTGATACCGTAAAGGCAACTGTTAAAAAGCGTGGTTATCTCATTGGCTTAGATGGAAGACATATACACTGTTCATCACAACACGCAGCTCTAAACTACTTACTCCAAGGTGCCGGTGCTCTTATCTGTAAACGTTGGTTACTTGAGATAGAGGACTTGTGCCAAGCTAACGGTTTAACTCACGGCTGGCATGGTGACTACGCCTTCTGTGCGTGGGTTCATGACGAGGTTCAGATAGCTTGTCGTACTGAAGAAATAGCAAAGCAGATAGGTGCTTATTGTGAGCAAGCAATGGAAAAAGTAACGGAAATATTTAGCTTTAGGTGTCCATTAAAAGCCAGTTATGACTTAGGGTTAACTTGGGCGGATACACATTAATTTATCTTATATGATGAACCCAACATAAATGCCGTATGCTCCACCGAAAAAAAATAGCCCTACAAAGAAATAAAAAAACAAAGGATTATCATTTTTTGTAAACTGGCGGTCAATATCACTAAACAACCTGACTTTTATCTCGCCTTTTCTAAATGAATAGACTGCATATCCCATAGTCAGAATACTTATAATAATTACAGCAATTTGCAGTATATTCATAGTAGCTTGTATAAATAAGTGTAGCTTTTATTTATCAAGAATAGCATACAAGGAGACAATGCACTTAACACTATTCTCACTTCTCTTTTTACTAACCGCCTGCACCACAAACCCACCACCTACTGAAGAATTAAAGTGCCTAGCCCTCAACATTTATCACGAAGCCCGTGGTGAGGGCTTAATGGGCATGTTGGCAGTAGGTGAAGTCACTATAAACCGTGTGTATGATAAGAAGTGGCCTAACTCTATATGCTCAGTGGTCTATCAGGACAAGCAGTTCTCATGGACTCACGACCAGCTAACAGACAGCATGGAGGAAGAGGAAGCTAAGCACCTATCACAACTAGTAGCCAAGCTAATTCTTTCAGGGGTGAAGCTAAATTTAACCAAGGGAGCAACACATTATCATGCAAATTACGTAAGGCCCTACTGGGCTGAATCTTTAATCAGGACCACAACAATTAATAATCACATTTTTTATAAATAAGCATAAGAAACCTTAATGAACTTAATCTTCAGTCTTATCACAACTCTTTTTGTTCTATGGGCTTTAACAATTCCGCCTGATGTTGTCCTGACGCGAGATAAAAGGGTGAGTGGGGCCTAAATAAGTACACTATGGAGCATCATTGCGAAAACTATATAAATAATAAGGAGAATAAATAATGCCGACTCGTGAAGGTATCCAAAAGCACTGGGAAGTAATCGAAGCATTTAAAAACGGGAAAGAAATAGAGTCATATTGTAGACGGGAAAAGGAATGGCTTGACGAGGATTTTCCTACCTTTAACTATTCAGAAGAATTTAGGATAAAGCCTGAAGAAGTATACAAGGTGGATGATTTTGTAAGAGTTACATTTCCCGGTTTACCTGCCGAACTAGCAATAGTGGCCAATGTAGCCCGCGATACTTACTGACTAATCAGTATAAGAAACGGACAGTGTTGGGCTGAGCCTAAAGTATTTAAAGGGGAAAGGACTAAAATACCCAAATCAATATTAGATAAGGATGGAGATTTAGACCTAGAAAAAGTATGAATGACGTTCTCTGCAATCAATTAGAAGTAGGCGATAAAGTCCTTTACTCCACTATAGGCTCATACCTTCTCCCTGGTCTCGTAGAAAAGCAAGATGAATATTTAAAAGACTATTTATGGGTTGATGGCTGCCGTTGTTACTACAAGACTGTTATTAAATTGGAAAATAATTATGGAAAACAAGCCGGTTAAGCATTTCGGTGGTGACCTAAATATTACTGTAGGTGAATTTAAACAATTCCTTGAAGAAAGTAATGTGCCTAATGAAACACAAATGCATGTCGGTGGTGCTGATTTTGGTTTACTCATGCTAAAGCGTGGCTTCTACGATGAGGTTATGGATTGCTTGGCTTTTACAATTTAAATAGAAAATAACAAGGGTAAAAATGACTAAATATTTACGCAATAACTCTCGGATTACTGTAGGTGAACTAAAAGACTTTCTTGAAAAAAATAAAGTGCCTGATTATGCGCTGCTACAAATAGAAGACAGTCAGAAGCCATATTGTGGCTCAGGGCGATTAAACGCAACTAACGCTTTCTACGACACAGAAGAAACAGCCTTAGCTTTTGAATTTTAATGAGAGGAAAAATAAATGATTGAATTGACAACAAAGGATGTAATTACCGTTGGTGACCTCAAGCAATTTATAATAGAGAACGAAATACCTAACGACACCATGTTATACAGCAAGGACTTTGAAAAGCTTGCTTCATGTGTAACAGATAAACTTTATTATGACGTTACAGATAGGAGCTTAACATTTGAGTTCTAAAAAAGTAGGACTCCTCGACACAGATATACTTTGTTTTCAGGCTTCCTCAGCCGCTCAGACAGCTATCAATTGGGGCAACGATTGGTGGACTTATCATGCGGACTTCAACACTGTTCGGTCCATATTTGAAGGTAAAGTAGATTACATTATCAAGGCTTGCCAAGTAGACGAAGTAATTATGTGCCTAACGGACGCAGAAAACTTTCGTAAATCTATTTATCCAGAATATAAAAGTAACCGAAAAGAAGTACAAAAGCCGTGTGCTTATGCTGGTATCGTTGAGTACGTTAAAGATAATTACGAAACCTTCCAGCGGCCAACGCTAGAAGCTGATGATGTAATGGGCATTTTGGCAACGTGGCCTAAGTACAAGCCTGGAGCATCTAAAGTTATTGTGTCCGAGGATAAGGATATGCGTACCATAGGTGGCGTATATCTATTTAATCCCAACAGAGACCTTGAACCAACCTTTAATAGTGAAGAAGACGCAGAGCTGTACTTTATGCAACAGGTGCTCACAGGAGACGTAGCCGACGGTTACCCAGGCTGCCCAGGCGTTGGTGAGGGACTAGCAAAAGAGCTGCTTAAAGGTGGCTTAAAGTTTGAGCCTTACGAGCACACATTTAAATCAGGTCTACGCAAGGGGACCACAGAAATAAGGTGGCAAAAAGTTCCTTCTATCTCTCTCTGGGAAACTGTTGTGTCTTGCTACGAAAAAGCTGGATTAAGTGAGGAGGCCGCCTTAATTCAAGCCCGGTGTGCTCGGATACTAAGAGCATGTGATTATAATTTTAAAAATAAGGAAGTAAAACTATGGAATTATTCTTAATTGATTTTTGTGTGACATTTATTACTGGCGGTATTATTTATTTAATTGCAACTCAGGAGAAGAAAGAAGCTTGAACTTTAATATTGGCGATGTCGTTGCACCAAAAGATTCATATTTTGATAACGCTTATCGGGAAGGTATAACACCAAGCTTGCACCGTAACCGTGTTTATAAGGTGGCTGATACTTCTCCGCGCGCCGTCCATTTAGAAGGTGAAGGTATATATTTCTCTGGTCACTTTGAAACGATAAGCGAAAATACTTCAAGTGAAGCTACTGTGGAAAAAGCTATTCAATATAAGTTTAATGAACCTGATTACTTCAAAGAACTAGAGCAATACGTCGACAGTACCTACAGCCAGCACTATGCATCAAAAGGCGTACAAACAGCAGAACTTATTTTCGCAGATGCCCAACGTGGTCTACATTACACATTAAGTAACATTGTGAAGTACGCTGACCGCTTTGGGAAAAAGGACGGTAAGAATAGACAGGACTTACTGAAGATAGCTCACTACACCATACATGCCCTTCATTGCTTAGATAAACTGGAGGATAACAATGGCTAAGAAGAAAAAGAAAGACAAAGAACCCAAAATAACAGCACTGGATTACCTAACGTTAATTTCTGAGACTCTACGAATACAAGACACAATGGAACTTAAACGGTTTCTTGAAGACGGCTCAGTGGAAACTTTCATCGTGAGGAGAGCTGATTAATGAAAAAAGCTATTGAAACAGTTATTAACTACTTCCTTGCAAGAGAAGAAGATAAAACTATTTTTACTTACACCCTACCTAATGGGCGTAAAGCATACTTAACCTGCATTCTAGTCGTTGACGAAAAGGCTGATTAATGGACGAAATAGACCTAATTAAGCATAAAGAATTAATTCACTTCTTAGATAAAGAGTTTAAATTCAACACACCACAGCCTAGCGATAGTATTGCAGACATTATGTATGCCGCTGGTGCTAGACATACAATAGATGCACTTGTATTCGGACTTAAAGACCAAGAGGAGGGAGCTTACCAGAAGTAATGTGTTCATCAAGACGCCCCAAAATCCCCCAGCAACCACCACCTACACCGCCGCCTCCACCTCCCCCAGAACCCGCTCCAGCTCCCGCTCAGATAGCTACACCCGACAAGGGTAGCGCTCAGAGTCCATCAGCTAAAAAAGCGAAAAAGAAAAGTGGACGGTCATCATTACGAATTAATCGGGCGACTCGCGTAGGTGGCTCTGGTGCTGGCTTAAATATTAATGCAGGTTAGCCCTTGGAGTTAAATAAAAGTACAGCTAAAGGAAGATACGAAAAATTAAAAACAGAGCGAGGTCCCTTTCTCGAAAGAGCACGTAAATGTGCAGAGCTAACCATTCCAACCTTAGTTCCCCCGGAGGGAGCCACAGGTCACACAAATTACGCAACGCCTTATCAGTCAATTGGCGCTCGTGCGCTTAACTATTTAGCTGCTCGTTTCCTGTTAACCTTGCTGCCACCTAATGCTCCCTTTTTTAGATTAAAAGTAGATGACGAAGTAATGAAAGAGGTAAACGCAGGAGACAAAGGCAAAGTTGAGCAGGCACTTTCAGCGATTGAAAGACAGGTGATGGACGAAATAGAGCAAATGGCTTTACGTGTCGCCTGCTATGAAGCCCTTAAACACTTAGTTGGCACAGGGAATGCTTTGCTCTATATGGACCCAAAAGATAATAAGACGCGTGTCTTTCACCTATCATCTTATGTTATCTCGCGGGACCCACTAGGCAATGTGCTTGAAATAATTACGCACGAAACCCTGAGCCCTTCTGTGCTGCCAGAAAAAGTCCTGATGTATCTGGCAGAAGGCAATGCAGATAAAAAGGAGGAGTTGTCAAACCAGAAAACACTTAACTTATATCGTCATATTAAACGAGTAAAAAATCAGTGGGTGTCGTATGAAGAAATTAACGGAAAAGAACTACCTAATACAAGAGCTATATTCCCGCTTGATGGTTCCCCTTGGCTACCTTTACGCTTTACCACAGTTGATGGAGAGTCTTATGGTCGCTCTTATGCTGAGCAGTACTACGGTGATTTACATAGCTTAGAAAAGTTAAGCAAAGCTATTGTAGAGGGCTCTGTTGCGGCTTCTAAAGTTCTTCTTTTTGTGCGTCCTGATGCAGTTACCAAGCGTAAAGATATACAGGAAGCCCCCAACGGAGAAACAGTAAGAGGTGACGTTAACGATGTTGGTGTCCTGCAATTAAATAAGTTTGCTGATTTTCGTGTTGCTTCTGACACAGTGCAGCAGTTAACCCAGCGCATAGCAGCAGCTTTCCTAATGAATAGCAGTGTGCAGCGAGACGCTGAACGGGTAACTGCTGAAGAAATCCGCTTTATGGCTCAAGAATTAGAAACGGCGCTAGGTGGTGTCTATTCGATATTAAGCCAGGAATTCCAATTACCTATCGTTAAAATAATTCTTAAACGGTTACAACGGAAAGACAAAATACCTCCGCTTTTTGACAAGGTGCGTCCATTTGTAACGACAGGTATTGAAGCGTTAGGTCGTGGTCAAGACTTAGATAAATTAACCACATTCTTGCGTTATCTTGAAGTTTTAGGACAAGAAACCATAGCGCGTGAATTAAATCTTAACGATTACATGGCACGTCTTGCGGCATCCATAGGCATAGACACAAAAGGCTTAATTAAGAGTGCAGACCAGAAAGCAGAAGAAGCTAAGCAACAGCAAGAGGCAATGAGCCAACAAATGATGCAGCAGGCGGCACTTAATGCTGCTGGTCCTGTAGCAAATAATTTAACTAAAGGAGAATAATATTTGGACGTAAACGAACAAGAAAATAAAACACAGGAACAAGAAACAGAAGTAACCGAAACACAGCCGCAAGAAAGTCAACAAGATATACCACAAGACCCGCCTCAAGCTGAACCTGAAGCAAAACCCGAAGACCAACCAAAAGCTGACGTTGACGAGGAGCAAGTTAAAAACCTCGTTGAACAGGCTGGTCTTGATTTTAATGTATTTCAAAGTGAATACGAGGCTGGTGGTAAATTATCTGATGAAAGCTACCAAAAGCTAGAGGCTGCTGGTTTTCCTCCAGAAATTGTTGATGCTCATATAGAGGGCTTGCGTGCTACTGAAGAATTACAAATGCAGGCTTTATATAACACAGTTGGAGGTGAAGAAAATTTAAACCAGCTTTTATCCTGGGCTGGTCAACACTTGAAAGAAGAGGACATTAATTCCTTTAATGAAATAGCAGCTAATGGAGACATGAGCCAACTCTCGTTAGCTTTAAATGGCCTCAAGGCACAATACGAATCACAAAATGGTTCAATGCAAATAACGTCGTATAGCGGGACACAGCCTCAAGTCACTACTGATATTTTCCATTCACAAGATGATGTCCAAGAGGCAATGTCAGACCCACGCTACGGCGTTAATGAGACTTACACAAAAGAAGTTGAAGCAAAAATGATGCGAACAATAAACGCACGTTAATCCCGCCCTTCTTTATTTTACCCTTCCTAAACAATCTTCGGTGTTGCCATTCGAGCGACACCACCTTTTCCGCAATGGAGCAAAATGACAACAAATTCAAACTTTCCTTTAGCACAAACAGTTTCTTTCACTGGACAACAAAATAAATCAGGCGATAAACGAGAGCTGTTTGAAGAACTTTTTGCTGGTGAAGTAATAAAAACCTTCAAAAAGAAAAATATCATGATGGACAAGCACAAGGTCAAAACAATTAAAGGTGGCCGGTCTTGGTCCTTCCCCTTAGTAGGCACTACTGGTGCTAAGTACCACGTCCCAGGGCACGAGATTCAAGCAGACTCAATTGCTCACGCTAAACGTACAGTTACAATCGATGAGCTGCTAATAAGTCCAGTCTTTATTGATAACTTAGACGAGGCAATGAATCATTATGATGTACGAGCTACTTACTCTTCAGAGTGTGCTCACGCCTTAGCTAATGCAGCTGACCAAAATATTTTACGAATGGCGTGTAAAGCAGCAGCAATCACAAATGAAGAACAATGTGTTGCTGCTGGCCTTACTCCTGTTGAAGGTGAAACATTTACAAATAATATTACCTTCGCAAAAGCAGGAGATGAAAAAGTGGGTTCAAAAATCTTTAACGCTTTAATGCAAGCAGCTGAAGAACGAGCATTAAAAGACGTTACAGAAGAAGCTTACTGTATTATGAATCCAACCACGTACTACGCACTGTTTAATGACACAGATATCTCTAAGCTAATCCATATTAATCGTGATGTAGGTGGAGAAGGCTCTGTAGCTAAAGGCCATGTGGCAGAGTTAGCAGGTTTTAAGTTGTACATGAGTAATAATCTGCCAAACACTAACGAGACAGCAGGCTTAGTAGGTACACCAGAGTCTCGCGTTCGTCCTGATGCATATCGTGGTGATTATTCAAAAGTCGCAGCTATTGTTATGTCACCAAGTGCTGTATGTACTGTGAAATTATTTGATTTACAGACAGATAGTGAGAAGCAGGTATCTCGGCGTGGCTGGTTCTTTGTCGCTGAGTACGCTATGGGTCATAACATCTTACGCCCAGCGTGTGCCATGACAATTTTGAAAAAATAAATACTAAATCGGGGGAGTACTTAGCTCCCCCTTTATTTACTTTTACTTCTTATTTATAACATGAGCATAATTGTTTTAAGCGCAGTAAATGAAATGCTGCAATCAATAGGCGAAAGCCCAGTCACTTCATTAGGCAGTGGCTTTCTTGAAGCAGCTACAGCACTCGACTTACTGGATAAACAAAATGAAAAGATACAGGCAATTGGCTATCCTTTCAATACTGAGAAGAATTTTAGATTAGCAAGAGATATCGACGGAATAATCCACTTACCTGACAACACCTTAAAAGTGTGTGGTCCTCTCATTGATAACGGTTATGTGAAACAAAGAGGACGCAAACTTTATAACAGCAAAGAACAGTCATTTACCTTTTCAGCAAGTGTCGTAGTTAACTTAGTCCTGAAGATTCCCTTTGATGAACTGACAGTCACAACGCGTAATTATATCACGCTTAAAGCTGCTCGAATTTTCCAAGACAGAATAATAGGTGCTAATGATTTACACGGCTACCAAAAGCAAGACGAGGAAGAAGCAAGAAGACTCTTCTTAGATGAAGTAGACACTGAAAAATACAACATATTCCACGGACCGATGAGGTATGACTTACAACGGGATTTATTTTAGTGCTAATTGAAAAACCAATACCTAACTTAATTAATGGAGTCTCGCAGCAACCGCCGGGAATCCGTTTGCCGACCCAATGTGAGGAACAGATAAATGGCCTATCTAGTGTAGTCTATGGGCTGCAAAAAAGACCACCAACGGAGCACTTAGCAAGAATATCTAGCTCTAGTTTTACCGGCTCTTTTATCCACACAATAAACAGAGATAAATGGGAAAAATATATTGCTGTCATTGCTAACGGTGATATTCGTGTTTTTGATTTAAACGGAAAAGAGCGGACAGTTAAAAAGCCAAGTGGCGTAACTTATTTAAAAGCACATGACCCAGCAACAGCCTTTTCAGCTGTCACAGTAGCCGACTACACCTTTATAGTTAACAAAGAGCGTATAGTCAGAAGTTATGACCCAACAAAGAATATAAAGCTCACGCCGGTTAACCAGCGATACCAAACAATAACAATTACGCCTATCGTGCCAGCTTACAAAGATGAGCTGTGGAAAAGGGAAAAATGGTTTCGTTGTTGGTCACTTTATAAATGTCGTGTAGGTGGCCGTACTTATTCTTACTCAGCCGAGAATGGTGGAGCTTCTGGTTTCGCCTCATACCTTGCAGCTAAGCTTAGAGATGACACAGGGCTTCACGTAGTTAATAACGGCCATGCTGTCGAAATACCTTTAAATAGCGGCCAGCAGCCGTTCCCAGTAGCCGACGAGAGTGCTACAAGTTACCTCACTTGGGATACCCGCACGTATTACAGAGATAAGCGGGAGGGCGTCGAGAGGATTACAGAGAAGACAAACCCAAGGTGTACTTATTCACGTATTAGCGGCATTGTCAGGAGCACGACAAGTACTCGCCTAATTGGGTATAGGAGTGAAGGAGGAGATATTCTTCCAGCGCCAACGCCTACAAATAAAATGGGTATTGTGCATGTTCGTGTGGGCGACTACGGGACAACATATAATGTTAATATTAATGGTGTTCTTCAAGGACAAGTTAAAACAAGCGATAAAAATAGAACGGAAATTTCTACTGTAGCGATTACTGAAGGACTGTATTCACAGTTAAGTAAAAAACTAAGTGCTTCTTTTACAGTGGCACAAAAAGATAATGTCATATCAATTACTGCAAAAAATGCTAACGCAGACTTTACGTTAACTTGTAGCGACAGTTTAGGTGATAAAGCTATTTTTGCTTGTAAAGGACGTGTCCAATCGTTTACCCATTTACCTGCTACATGTTTCCACGGCTTCACAATTAAAGTAGCTGGTGAAAATGGTATTGCTGATGATGATTATTATGTGCAGTATCAAGAAAATACTAAAGGAGAAAGAACGTCGGGCTCATGGGTTGAAGTAGCTAAGCCAGGATTAAATAGGCGACCTTCACCACAAACTATGCCTCACCGTTTAGTGTCCAATGCTGATGGCTCTTTTACTTTTGAAGCTATCGATTGGGACGCAAGAAAGGCTGGTGATGAGGATACAGCACCTGAACCATCCTTTATCAATAAACCCCTCAGTGACATTTTCTTTTTTAAAAATAGGCTTGGCTTACTCTCAGATGAAAATATTATCTTTAGTGAGCTTGGGTCCTATTATAATTTTTACCCGGCAACCGTGGTGCAAATGCTGGACACAAACCCCATAGATATTGCTGTAACCAATGACACAGTATCCTTATTACGTCATGCAGTCCCTTTTAATGAGACTCTTTTATTATTCTCAGATTTAACCCAATTTATTATTCGTGGGCAAGACCGATTAACAGCAGAAGAAGTTTCTGTCGATGTTACAACACGTTTTGAGTGTGAGCTTAAAGCTAAGCCTGTAGGAGCCGGAAAAAACGTTTATTTTTCAACAAGACGTGGTAATGCAGCAGGTATAAGGGAATATTACGTGGACCCTGAAAGTAAGGTTAATGACGCTGCTGATATAACTTCACATTGCCCGACGTATATTAAAGGCAGCGTAAGGCACCTGTCGGCTTCTTCAAATGAGGATATGCTACTCACAGTTACAGACCAGGACCCAAGCTCACTCTACGTATATAACTACTACTGGCAAGGGAACGAGAAATTACAAAGTAGCTGGTCCCGCTGGGAGGTAGACGGCGTTATTCTGGCAGCTTCTTTTATGGAGTCCAATATAGTGCTTGTGGTCGATAGAGCTGATGGCGTTTGCTTGGAGCGTATCACGTTAACCAAGGTCAATGAGCCAGAGTCTCGCTCGTTCCCAACAGAGATTAACTTAGACCGCCGCTGTTTTATTCCTAAAGGTGACAACAGGCCATATCAGGATAACAGGACACGAGCCGTAGATATTGAGGGCAACATTTATGAAGGCGACAGGTTAACTGCATTCTTTGCTGGTGGCGCTAAGCAGGACTGCTACATTGGCATACCTTACCGCTTTTATTATCTCTTTTCTGAGCAGGTAGCGACTGATGGAAATAAGGTGGCTATTTTAGAGGGCCGTTTGCAGCTTAAGCGCTTTACGGTGTCCTACGTTGACAGTGGGTTCTTTCAGGCATTCGTGGAGCCTGAAGCCAGACCAGAGCAAAGCTACACATTTACAGGTCGCCTTATTGGGTCCACTAGAAACCGTATTTCACGGGTGCCCATAGAAAGCGGCAAGTTCTCTTTTAATATCCAGTCTGAAGCAAGCAAGGTAAAAATAGCGCTTCACTCTGATTCACATTTACCACTCACATTTCAGGCGGCACAGTGGACAGCTCGATTTTACAAAAGGAATCAACGCATTTAATTAGCTAAACGTCTACAGCTTCCTTTATTTCAACATGCTTGCCTAAAAGAGCATTATTTATTAATTCCGTAACCTCTAGTTTAGGGCTAATGATTGTTAAGTGGCCGCAATGTTTTTTAACTATTGAGCTTATTACAGCTAAATCACCCATACCCATAGAGTCAATGTGCTCAATTCCTGACATATCTAAAATCACATTGGCATTATCCTGACTAATCCGTTTGCTTAACTTTTTGCTTAGACTGAATCTGTTTCCTGCAACTAAGTTCCCAGTTATACAAGCGATTAGTGTTTCTCCAATTACTCTGCAGTGAAATGTAAATGACATACGACTATACCTCTCCTGCAATTGTTGCAATATATCTATGCCATATGTGCAGCATATATATTAACTTAAACATAAAATATGAAAACTAGTAACTTTAAAAGACATTCTTCAATAAAAATCCGACAAGCGGATAAAAGTGATTGTTACTTACTGGCTACACGATTGAGACAACAAGATTTAGATGAGTTAGAAGCTCTTGGGGTTACGCCTTTGGATTCGCTATTACACGGCTTGCGTCATGGTGTCGAGTGTTATACTGCATGGGAGAATGATAGCCCCATTGCTATGTTTGGAATAAGCGAGCATGACGGTACAGCTGTACCTTGGCTTTTAGGAAGTACAGCATTAGAAAATAAAGGAAAAAACCTCTGTAAGCTTGGTAAAAAGTATATTCAGGACTGGTTAACTAAATATTATTACTTAGAAAATCATGTACACAAAGATAACTCTATAGCAATTAAGTGGCTAACGTATTTAGGTGCGGAGTTCGGTCCCAAAGCTTATTTAGCTAAAGATGCTTGGTTTTATCCTTTTTGTTTTTCGTAGTTTATTATTTTATTTTTGTTAACTTATACTTATGTAGATACTTACTATCTTGTATTTTTTGCTGTAATATTTCAGTTGCCCATCCGTAGTCAGAGTATAGGCTGATTACTTTATCTGTTACTGACGCTAATTTATCTTCAAGATTATCTATAGTGTTCACTACATCGTGTGGAGTCTCAAATTCAACTATAATAATGTCTCCTTTAGAATTACCTAGTAATTTATTTATTGTAGAGATGTTTTTTATAGCTCTATCTGAGAGCTTGTTTTTTACCTTCTCTGTGCTGCTCAATGAAGTTAATGAGCTAATGTCTATTTGCAATTTACCTAATAACTCTTTAATTAAACTTCTTGTCTCTACAGATAATTTGTTACTTATCTCATGCTCTTTAGTCATAAAAACTCACCATAATAAATTAACTTATGTGTCACCCAGCAATTCCCGCAGCAATCGCGGCTGTAACCTCTGCTTATAGTATACATGAGCAAGGCCAGCAAGCCGCTTTTCAAGATGCTCTCGCAGAGCACAACCAAAATAGGCAGAATAAAGCCTTATTAGAAGATTACAAAAATCAGAATTCGCAATTAAATATTCAAGAAGCCGAAGAAGACGATGCGGCTACCGAAGAAAAAATACGAATAAAACGTGAAACCCAGAAGCGTATCGCAGAAGCTCGCGTAAGCTCAGCGGAAGCTGGCGTTTCTGGTCTATCCATCGACTCCCTTGTTAGCGACATAATTAGAGGAGGTGCCAATAACGTTAGCACGATAGAAAGTAATTTAGAGTCATCCGCTTGGCAAAGACAAAGAGAACGACAGGCGCTGTGGAATAATGCCCGGTACGGCTTACGGTCACACGCCAGTTATAAGCCAAGTAAGATGGCTAAAAGTATTGGGTCTGCCTTGCAGATAAGTAGCGCTGCTATGGGTGCCTATTCTTCTGCTGGCGGCTCCTTTGGAGGAAGCTAAATGATAAGACAAAAAATAGATAGAGGTGGTCAATATAGACGACAGGTAAGCGCTAGGCCCACAACTTCCTTTGCCTCTGCTGCTCCCGTCACTGGTTCAATCGACCCACAAAGTAACGCGTTAATCCAAGGGTTAACTTCTTTTACGCAAAGCCTCGCAGGAGCCGTACGCCAACAGCAGCAAGCCACCTTTGAAACACAAGCCTTAACAGCTCAGGCAAATATGAGTGCTTATAAAAAAGAAGCTTCAGAGTACCTGGATAACACGCCTGATGGTGGCTTAGGTGATGCAGGGCAATATCAAGAAGAACTAGGCAAACTACATAAGAAGTACTTCAGCAGCATTATGCATGGTCGTTTAAAAGAGCGAATAAATACAGAAATAGACGCTTGGAATACAGGACACTTAGGTGCACTCCAGCAAAATGCAGCTGCTAAGCAACGCCTGGAGCTGGGCCAGAATGTCCTTGAAACAAAGGTAGAGGAATTAGGTGCTCTGCTTGATAAAGGTGAAATAAATCAAGACCAGTATAACCAAGAAATAGGTGCTGTATTTAAATACGCCCGTGAATCTGAAGCTATCGCAATGAGCGAGGAAGATGTAGGCCGCTTTGCGATTCAGTTGCAAGAATTAAATGGACGGAATCCAGCCTTAGCAAAGGCGCTGGAAAACTCGGAGCTACTCTCAGTTGGTCACAGGGCAACCCTGAAGAAACAAAGGGCTGAAGCTGAAGCTATGCAGCCAGCTGAACGACAGCTGAAGCAATTAGAAGTACAGCCTACAATTGAAAAGCTAATGTCTCAAAATCAGCTAACCCGCTCTTGGTTTAAGCCCTACGTTGCTAAAGGCATCTTCACGGCTGGCCAAGTGCAAACTTATTTAAATCAACAGAAAAAGCTACAAGAAGAAGCTGCAACTAATTTTAATTACCTCGCTATTTTTGGGTCTGAAAACGTTAAACATCTTCAGCCAAAAGACCAACAAAAGGCGCTGCAATTTAGCCGCCAGGAATATATAAAGCAATACGGGTCCAAGCATGGCCAAGACATTTTCGATGTAAAGTTACGGAAAAATGGCATTGTTTATAAGCCGTATCAGT
The DNA here is from genome assembly GCF_026309355.1 of Spartinivicinus marinus. Taxonomy (NCBI): domain Bacteria; kingdom Pseudomonadati; phylum Pseudomonadota; class Gammaproteobacteria; order Oceanospirillales; family Zooshikellaceae; genus Spartinivicinus; species Spartinivicinus marinus. The sequence continues at coordinate 171,080 of NZ_JAPJZK010000001.1, read as the reverse complement.
CTACTTTGCGTGCTGGTCTTCCCTCATTAGGCGCTGTTATAACCTCTGAAAAAGACATACCGAAAAATACCGTGGAAGCGGTTAATCTTTATAAGCGGTTGGAAGCTATGGGTATGGTTGATATGTACCTATCCAATGAAGAGGCTACTGCTTATGCTGCTATTGATGCCTATGTGGAAACAGGCGATACAATGGAAGAAGCTTTAAATAAACATTTAGCTGTCGAGAATGACCCAAACACACAACATCTTGTGCCTACCTGGAATGAGTTAAACGATGTGGCAGCAGATATTAAGAGCGAGATGGCGCCTTATTGGGGGGATGCTCCTCCTATGTTGTCGGGTCTTGAAGCTTCTGCGAAGGCTATGTATACCAATTTAATTAAACGCAAAGTAGCGCCGGACAAAGCTAGAGAGCTTGTTGTTAATCGAACAAAAAATACCTATGACGTTATCGATGGCCAATTAATTAATAAGCGTTTATTGGGTTTTAATTATGATAAAGCAGATTTCACTGCACGTTTCCGTCATTTAATCGACCACTATAAAAAAGAAAATCCTGCTATTGATGCAGATGAAGAGTTAGCCCTTGAACCTATGGAAGGCGGCTTTTTCCGTTTGGTCGATAAAAAGTCTGGTTTCCTCTACTTCGATAATAACCACAAGGCTTACCGTTTCTCTTATCAGCAAATGATGGGGCAAGGTGACGACTCTGTTTCTCAACTAATGAAGCAGGATAAATTAAACCAATTAAGGGAGGCAATTAAAAATAACACACCTGAAGCAAGAGCAAGAAAGCTTAGTAATTACGGATACGTCCCCCAGCGAGACCGATAGCACTTTTCCTGGTCAACTGAGTGAACCAGCCGACACTGATATAACTTCCATGCGGCCTATTTCAGATAGGCAATACGAGCAGTACAACGCTTACATAGAGCAAAAAGAAGATGCGCTAGCGGACAGCGTTTCTACCAGCGAATTTATTTCTACCACACTTGACGAGCACTGGATTTCATCTCATGCATTAAGACAACTTAACCGTGACGACCTTGTACCAGACCCCTCGTGGGTCCCTTCAATGGAAGAATACGACCAGTTAATTAATGGGATACCTGAAGATTTACACGACGAATTTAATAGTGCGGTAAGTCGTGGTCATGCCTTTCAAATTAGGAATGAGATTTTAGAGTCCTTAAAACGAAAAGAAACGCTAATGTCTCAAGGTGCCTTTATGGGGATTAGTGCTGGTTTGGCTGCCTCCATCATTGACCCTGGCGCTTGGGGAATGGCCGTGGCAACTGAGGGCTTAGCCTCGCCACTCTTAGCAGCCCATAAAATTACCCGGTTTAAACGTATTTTATCCTCTGGTCTTCTTACAGCGGCAAGCTCAGCGACAGTTGAAGGCTATATTGCATCACAGGACCCAACCTATGATGCTACTGATGTGCTCATTGGTTCAGCTGCATCTTTCTTAATGGGAGCTAGTATAACAGGCTGGCGTACGCGGTTTGCTGCTAAAGCTGATGAGTTTAGGCAAGCAGCAGAACTTGAAGAAATACGACAAGCTGGTGGTGAATTGAGTGAGGCAGGGAAAAATAAATATAAAAAGCTTCTCAATAAAGATGGTTCAATTCCAACTCCAGACGAACGTATAGCCGCTATTTTTGAAGATGGCGCAGAGCGTGGAACAGAGTTTGGTAAGCAGCGCTTTGACAGAGCAGGCATTAATTTAAGCTCAGATTTAGACGAAGTTAGAGGACTTTCAGCCGCTTTAATGTCAGATGCATTAGGCGGAAAGAAAGGCGAGCTAGTTAAAGAAGCGGCTAGCGTCTGGAAGCGTATGAAAACCGATGGTTTTATGGTTGCCTTTTATAAAAGCCACAATCAACATTTTAATAACTTTTTACGTGCTGAAGGTATTTCTACTGTTGGGTCCAGTATGAAGCACCAGCACAGAGAGCGCTTTAATGAGATGGTAACCCGTTATATTCGCGGAGAAGCCATTGATAATGTGCACGTAAAAGCCCATGGAGATATGCTGAAAGACGCCTACAAGCGTATTTTATCTATGGCGAAGAAACCCCAGGGTGACGAGACTATACCGAATGCTGTACCTGTGCGGGGCTCTGAGGAGGTAGATTTTAATGAGTTTTACAGCCCTCGACATTGGAGCGCTGCAAAGATAGTCCAGCAAATTCAACAAGCCGGTTACACCAGAGTTCAACATACCATAGCTGGTGCATTTAATAATGTTGAAGGCGAAGCTGCTTTAGAACTAGCTGGGGCTTTTATCGATATTATTACCACGGCAAAAAAAGGTAATGTTAATTTACCTCAGTTAAATAAAGCCATTAATGAAAATATTTCTGAGCAGTTAATTAATGATTTTGGTCTTGATGCAAATAAAGCAGCTGAAATTGCTAAACGAATCCAAAAGGCCATTAAACAAAAAGACCAGGGGAAAACAACACGCTTAAAGAGTCGTGTGGACCTTGACGAAAATAAAATAGCTGACTTGCTGGAGAATGACTCAGAATTACTTTTCCTTAATTATTCCAATACGATGCTGGGTCACATTGCCTTAGCCCGCCAAGGAATAGACAGCGAGGGCACCTTTAAGACAGCCATGGAAAAAATCGAGAAGAAGCGAGCGTATAACCCTGGTAAAACAGAAGCTGAGAGGACACGCCACAAGCTCGAAATAAAGCAACTGTACGATGCCTATAACTCGATTCCGAAGTTTTTAATGCTTGACTAGCACGATGAGAGAGATTCAGAAGACTGGACTACAGGTATTGCTCCATTTCTTCGCCTAGCAAAGAACGATCAACACGACACCTGCAGACCAGTGATGGTGTAGTATATCGCGCTTGTATTTCAATAGCGACTTGATGACGACTTGTGTTGATTACCCCTATTCCCCATGTGATAAAGTTTGTTCAAACTCTAAACGACACCTTGACTGTTTCTTTTCAATCTCCTGGATTAAGTCGTATCCAGTGTCGCTGGTTAACTATTATGCTGATGGGAATTGGTGTCACTGGTGTATTTTGCTGGGCTGTTTTTGAGCGGTGTAGCTTAGGAGCATTCAAGCAGGACCAATTACGTTGGATGTTTTACCATAGTAAAATTGCCTGGTCATTGTTGTTGCAAGCCAGTGTCCGACAAGTACTCAATCACTATCATATTACGAGAGGAGTACTCATTTTTGACGATAGTGATAAAGTCCGCTCCAAGAGAACACGACGTATTAAAGGTGTGCATAAAATAAAACATAAAAAATCCGGCGGCTATGTTCAAGGGCAAGAGCTAGTGTTTATGCTACTGGTGACACCTGTAGCTACCTTACCGATTGCTTTTCGCTTTTATACACCTGATCCAGCGTTAAGTGCTTGGCGTCAGAAAAATAAAGCCCTAAAGAGGCTGGGTATTCCTGGAAAAGAAAGACCCAAAAAACCTAAGCCCAACCCAGATTATCCGACCAAACAAGCTTTAGCACTTGAGATGGTTGAAGCATTTTCATTGTCATTTTCTGATATAAAGATTAATGCGGTCATTGCTGATGCACTGTATAGCACAGCAGAATTCATGGATAAGGCTTCCATTGCGACGGGTGGTGCTCAAGTGGTGAGTCAATTACGCTCCAATCAACTAATCCTTTCCCAAGGAAAAAAAGTACGACTTACACATTACTTTGCACGCCAAACAGGCGTCGATACCAAGTTAATTATCCGAGGCCAAAAAACACAGTCAATCACCATGCTGGCGGCTCGGGTTTATGTGAAAGCCCATGGTAAAAAGCGGTTTGTGGTTGCTTTGAAATATGAGGGAGAAAAAAATTATCGATATCTAGTGGCATCCGACATGTCCTGGCGGCATGGTGATATTGCTAGGGTTTATACATTGAGATGGTTAGTTGAGGTTTTCATTGAGGACTGGAAGCAACATGCTGGCTGGAACCGATTGGCCAAACAACAAGGCGAAGAAGGATCAACGCGAGGCGTGATCATGAGCCTGCTGTACGACCATATGTTACTGCTACATCCAGAGCAATCCGTCCGCCTTGAAAATAAGCAGCCCGGGCTTCCTGTTGGCTGTTTGACTGAGCGAATCAAAACAGAAGCCCTAATAAAAACTGTAGAAGCAGTTGTCACGGCTGATGAACCAAAACAGCAACTGAAAGCCTTTACCGCTGCAATAATCAGTGTGCTTCCTGAGCGCCGCTCGAAAAAGCATTTAGCGGGTTTAGATTTGGGCAAACAAGAGCCCACTGACTCATTAAAATACAGAGCGGCTGCATAAATAAATTAGCAGTTATGTCAACCTAAAAAAACTTCGGAATCGAGTATAACCACCTTGTCGGTCGTCCCATTGATACAGACCCTACAGCCAGAAGTAGCCGTACTCTTCGGACAATAAGAAAGCTCCAATATGCCCGCAACATGAACCAAGTGGGCTTTGCTCAGCTGATGGAAATGGGACCAGCTTTAAGTCACGTTGGTTGGCTTCAATTTATGAAGCATGTGCCAGAGCTACGCAAAATGATTAAACGCATGGAGAATGGTAATTATAAAGATAACCTACTAGAAGAACTTTCAGACGCGATGGGTGGCTGGGCTAATGGTCGGCTTATGCATCAGGTGACTAATCAAATAGACGACTTTGGTGCGACTTTTAATGGGCATACAAATAAGTGGGATAAGCTGGAGCGTGGATTAGACCACATGGGCAAGTTTACAGCTAACATGTCGGGTTTCCATTCAATTAACCACATGCTCCAAAACCTAACTATGAAAGGTATGGCTCAAAATTTTCTGGATTATAGCCTGAAAAATAAAAGAGTTATGTCAACAGATAGATTACGGGAGCTTGGTATTGATGATGAGTTGCTATCCAAAATAAAACACGAATACAGGCATGTTGAAAGTAAAAACGGCAAATTAACCCGGATGAATTTCGATAAGTGGGACCCTGACGTTCACGCTAAATTTTCTTATGCAATAGGCTTGTGGGGTAGACGGATTATTCAGGAGCAAGACTTTGGTGACGGTGTTTCCTACCTGATGAGCAAGGAGCTTGGCAAAACCTTAATCCAATTCCGCACCTTTGCTATCACTGCTTACTCAAAACAGTTGTTGCATGGTTTAAAGCATAGGGACCTACAAACCGCTTCTCTGTTCCTACATTCAACTTTCTTTGCTGGTCTTGTCTATGTTGGCCAAACTCATTTACAAGCGACAGGCAGACACGACAGGCGGGAATTTCTACGTAAGCGGCTAGAGCCAGAAGCTATCGCAAAGGCAGCTTTTCAGCGCTCAGCGTATGCTTCAATATTCCCCATGTTTGCCGATAGTGCCGCTGAGATGGTGACTGGCGAACCTTTCTTTAATTCACGTATGTCAGAACTAGCGACAAATGTTTGGACAGGTAACGCGTCATACGATTGGATAGAAAAAGCTTCTTCAGGTGTGTCAGGTATCGCCAGAGCAGGACTAAGCAATAATTACGATTTTTCACAAAGGGATTGGAATAATTTATATCGCACGTTACCTTTTCAGAACATGTTAGGCATACAGCAGTTTTTACATAATTTAGGCACAGACTTACCCAAATATTCGGAGGACAGATATTAATTAATGGCATTATCATACAAAGATTATATTGCCGATGGACAAACCAAAGACTTTGCTATTCCTTTTAAATTCTTAAACTCAAACCACATTAAAGTTTATGTTGCCGGTAAACAAGCTAACTGCTCAATAAATAATAATGTAGCCTCTTTATCCTCACCGCCAGCAGCTAATGTTGTGGTCCGTGTTAAACGAGAGACACCACTACATGAACGCGCCGTTGATTTTGATGATGGCGCTATTTTATCTGAGGCAGTCTTGGACATGGCAAATGAGCAGCTTTTTTATGTTGCTCAGGAAGTGCTCGATTATTCCGAGGGCTTACTGAAGATGAAAGAGGATGGTCAATTTAATGCGTTAAATAGACGGATTAGAAATGTTGCTAATCCAATTGAAAATAATGATGTTGTAAATCTAGGCTTCATGAATTCGCAATATATTCCTGCTGCGCGAGCAGAGGCCGACCGTGCAAAGAATGAAAGAGAAACGACAGAACGGATTAGGGCGTCAACTAATCAACTAAAAGTTGACACAGAGCAAACATTAAATGAAGCTAGAACTTTTACTACTTCAATTAAAGGTGATACTGAGGTATTAAGAGGGAAGACTGAACAACACATGGTGACTGCCAATGCGCACAAAGAGAAAGCTATTGCAGAAGCAAATAAGGCAACGACGGAGGCTAATCGCGCACATGGAGAGGCCAACCGAGCAAAAGGCTATGTTGAGAAATATAAGCCAGAAGTAAAAGGCGCTTGGACTTTTGATGATTATGTTCAGTGGCCCACCCTTGGCGTTGGTCAAGGGCGCGCCGCCATCTATAACGACGGAACAACCCATAAATGCCTGATGGTCCACGGCAATAATTCAGTAGGAACCGGTGAGTATCGTGTGGGCCTTTGGAACCATGTAACGGTACATGGCGCTTTTTATGTAACGGGTAAAGCATCAATAGGAGGTCATGAAGCCTATCATCAAGGCAATATTAAAATAAGCTCGTCTAACCCTTCAGGGGGTACTCACGGCCATATTTGGCTTAAATACAGTTAATTTATGTCAGAAACTTTCTTAAATATTAATAATTCCTGGCGTTCCCTAGATACGGCCCTTGTCAATGTGCACGGCTCCTGGCGTGAGGCTGATGTCTACGTCAATGTAAATGGGACCTGGAAATTAGTTTCATTAAAGCGTACTACAGTAACTGGTGGCGTCAACTTTGATTTATTTGGAAATTTACTACCCCACGTTGGCGGTGCCAGTAACATTGAAATCACTTTAACAGGCACTTTCCAAGCTTCTACGACAAGTAACGTGGCCTTGGCGTTAGGCACTCACTTTGCCGGGAGGAAAGTTAAAATAATTAATAATGCCCTCATTTTAGGTAAAGAAGGTGCCGGAGGTCCTGGCGGTCATGGAATAAAAAATAATAACGGCACAGGGCACGCAACAAATGGACACGGAGGAGGAGCTGGTGGTACAGCGTTATGGATTAACCCTAGTCACGGCTGCAAACGCTTAGAATTCTACAATACATCAGGTGGACGTATTTATGCCGGTGGTGGTGGCGGAGGCGGCGGTGGTGGCTCATGGGGCCAACGGCGTAACGATGGTGACCGTCATCAGTTTGTAGGCTCAGGCGGTCACGGTGGTAGAGGGGCTGGCTCAGGTGGATATGCAGCAGGAGGTGCCGGTGGTAGTGGCAGAGAGACTGCCCGAGGTGGGGCAGGGGGCCATGGCGGTAACTACGGGGCAGCAGGTGCTGGAGGAGGTCGTGGATTCAGTATCATGCAGTTTCCCAAGTTAGGCTCGGGTGGCGCTGGAGGCACAGCCGGTATAGCTATACACAATGTTGGGTCCATTGCTTTAACTGGCTACAGAGATACAAGTTACATAATAGGAAGGAGAATTTAATAAAATAAAACATGAAATTTAAAATAATAAATTACCACAGAAATACAGGCTCACTTGATATTGAGCTGGAAAATGGATTTAAAATAAATATTGGTCTTGACTCCCTCATTGATGAAGATAACCCAACAGAACAAGCGTTAATAAAAGCAATATCCCGGTCCCTGCCTGAAGATGCCTACTTTAACCGTAATATTCCAGAAGCCCCTGTCATAAGCACCATGCTTAACAAGCTGTATAACCCAGTTGTTACCGAGGACCACTCAGAGATAAGCACCTGGGACATTATACGCGGCCACAGAAATAATTTATTGCGTGCTACAGATTGGACCCAAATGCACGATAATAAACTGTCTGAGGAGCTGAGAAAGACTTGGTCTTCATACAGGCAGAAGCTAAGAGATATACCGCAAACAAATAATGAACCACAGGAAGTAACGTGGCCAATTCCACCAGATACAGAAGGACTTGATATATAAGTGCAAGACTGGTTTAAAACCTCCCTCCCTGCAATTTTAGTTACTCTCACATTAGCCTTTGGCAGCTACGTCGTTCTTATAGAGCAGCGGTTAAGTAATTTAGAAGCTAATTATAAGCACCTCGAAACGCTAACTCAGGTAGTTAATGATTTAACCAAGCTGAATTATAAAATGGATAAACGTATTAGCATTATGGAGACAACACTATTAGGTGCAAATGAGGAATTATAAAAAAGAATATAAAGAATATCACAGTAAACCTGAACAGAAAAAGAGACGCGCAATGCGTAATGCAGCAAGACGCTTAATGATTAAAAAGGGTCTCGCTAAGAAAGGTGATGGTAAGGACGTAGACCATAAAGATAGAAACCCCTTAAATAACAGTGTTAGAAATTTGCGAATAACAAATCAAAAGAAAAATAGAGGATGGAGAAAACATGATAAATAGTTTTATTTTACGATTTCTTGCGACAAAACTAGTGAAGAAAATAGTCCTAACCTTGTTAAAAGAAATGGCTAAACGGACTGATAATAAAATAGATGATGAAATTGTGGCTATCGTTGAAAAGGAAGCTCTAAATGACTGATGACTTCACTAAGACACTGGTAGATTACGAAGAATTATTTAGACAGATTAATCACCCATATAACTTAATCGAGCACGAAAACGGCTATTTTACGATGTCTTATGCAACTGCTGTGGGTAAAGAGTCAGCCTTAGAATTTCGTCCTGATGGCTCTTTAATTAACTAATAGGAGACTTTTTGACTGATAAAGACGTAAACGTATTATTAGCTCAGCTACACAAAGAGCTAGCCGAACACCTTCTTGAAAAACTCCGCAACGGAGAAATGAAAGCAGCAGAGCTAAACGTGGCTCGCCAAATGCTGAAAGATAACCATATTAATGAATTTCCTTCCCCAACGAGTCCGCTAGCTGAACTTGAAAATAAACTGAATGAAGTAGACCCATTCGACCCGGACGACGTTCGTTATACCCACTAAATAAACAAGCTGAGGGCTGCTCTAAGCCCTCCTTGTTCCCGCCTATATTAACCCACCAGGAATTAATGAAACAAAGAGAGAAAGAACTAGAACACCGATTAAAGACAGATTTTGTATTCTTCTTAACTGTTATATGGAAATACAAAAAACTACCTAAACCAACCCCAATACAGATAGATATAGCTAAATACTTACAACATGGACCAAAACGGAAAATAGTCATGGCTTTTAGAGGGGTAGGTAAAAGCTGGATTACAGTTGCGTATGCTTTATGGCGTCTTTATTGTGACCCTCAGACAAGAGTACTTGTTGTTTCTGCTTCAAGTACACGCTCAGGCAATTTCACAGACTTTGCACGTAGACTTTTAGAGGAAATACCTTTTTTACATTTTTTGCGTCCAAGGAAAGGACAAAGAGATACTAAAATCGCATTCGATGTGGGGCCAGCAGACTCTGATGACAGTCCTTCCATACGTTCTGTTGGTATTAAAAGTCAAATTACAGGCTCCCGCGCTGATTTAATAATTGCTGACGATATAGAAGTTACAAATAACAGTGAAACTCAACTTGCCCGTGAAAAAATAGCTGAAGCAGTTAAAGAATTTGATGCAGTTTTGAAGCCTAATAAAGAAGCGGGAATTACCTATTTAGGAACACCCCAAACAGAAATGTCTGTGTATAATACACTGTCAGAACGAAATTATTCTGTTCGTGTATGGACTGCCTTATATCCTGACCCCTCTGAATTCCCAAAATGGAAAGGGCGTTTAGCTCCATTTATTGAAGAAAAAGCTAGTAATAATTTAGCCCTAGTGGGTAGAACAACAGAGCCGCGTAGATTTACTGATTCAAACCTAGCAGAAAGGCGTTTGTCTTATGGTACGTCGGGATTTGGTCTGCAATTTATGTTGGACACAAGTTTAAGTGATGCTGAGAGATATCCACTTAAATTGGCTGACTTAATGGCGATGTCCCTTGACTTAAAACGAGCACCTATTGATTTAGCTTGGTGTAACTCTACCGATAAAGTCATAGATGTACCTACGCTTGGCTTAGATGGTGACCGCTTTTACTCGCCAATGTGGATGGACAAGGAAATGGCAGAATATACAGGCTCTGTCATGTTTATTGACCCAAGTGGCAGGGGAGCCGATGAAACCAGTTATGCTGTGGTCAAGTTTTTACACGGCTATCAGTTCCTAATTGACGCTGGCGGTTACCGTGATGGCTATACGCCTTCCACCTTGCAAAAATTAGCTAATACTGCCCAGCAGCATAAAGTGAACATGGTGCAAGTGGAAGATAACTTCGGTGATGGCATGTTCATTGAGTTATTTAAGCCCATCCTACGAAAGGTACACAGTTGCCAAGTTGAGGGCAAAAGGGCTAAGGGACAAAAAGAAAAGCGTATTATTGATTCGCTTGAGCCTGTCATGAGCCAGCACAGGCTAATAGTCGACACCCGTCTTATAGAAAAAGATTACAAGGAATGTGAGGGTGATTTTAGCTATTCCCTCTTTTACCAGATGTCACGCATAACACACGACAGAGGAGCCCTGAAGCACGATGACAGGCTTGAGGCTGTCGCAGGGGCTGTTGCGTATTGGGTTGAGCAGATGGCGCTTGATGGAGCTGTGGAGGCTGAGAGGCACCGAGCGGAAGCACTGGAAGCTGAGTTTGAAAAGTTTGCTGAAGATTGCCTAGGGTTTAAGTCAAAGAAAGAAGTAGGGACTTTTTGTAGTTAATTTTACCACTTCACATAACACCAAGGTTGTACTTATACACCTTGCACGACCTTGGTATTATTAGCGACTACTTAAAGATGGACCTCAAAGGGGTTGTAATGAGAAAGAAGTTATTATTTGGGTTGGCCTTGTGCTCACTGACAGCCTTTAGTTGGGCTTGTAAGGAAAAGCACGAGGATGAAGGAAGGCCTGAAGATTTCTGTCATAAAGCTGTGTGCACAGCTGTAGCTGAGGATGCCGAGTGGCCAGAGGAAAAAGCTACTGATGGATTTCTTGTAGGCTCCTTCCACTTTACATTTGTTGTACCAGCACCTGATGCAGTAAGGACAATCGGTAACCAAGGGGCAGGCTTAGTTTATAAGGATGGAAAAAGGATTAGTTACCGTATTGTTGACGGCCACAAAGAGTTGACCAGTGCTTTAGATTACACTTTTAAAACCTCGGTAAAAGAGCTGCCTAAAAAATTACCTTTCAATAACTCTGCGACAGGCATTTTATATATCACAAAAGGTATGTTTGAAGCGGATGCCAAACTGAAGAAATATCACAAAGGCCCTTGGAAGGCTTATGTTGGTGTTGGCTCTGAGGCAACCTCTTTAGTGCTTGCGAATAAGCAGTATACGCATCAGGTCTTATTTATGACTTTAAAAGGTGGTGCTGAGAAGTACCTTAGCCAAATTTTAAACTCGCTTGAACTGGATAAGGTGCATACAAATGCCGTTGCTACAAAGTGATAAAGAAAACATCTCAAAAATTATAGCTATTGTTTTTGATTTACATGTCCCGCCTCATAATGTAAATGACAATGTGGTCAGGGCTACTGAAGAGGGCATAAGGAAGCTAGAAAGCTGTGCGGGTAAGAGTCATGCTTTAGGCACTTTACTCCAGTGTATTCCAAAAAGCCCTAACGTTTACGGTTGGCTTGCGTCATGTGGGACCGCTGTTAAATTTAGACACGCTGCTGAAGCGGACCCAGCGGGAATTAAGTCAAGTGTAATGTGTATGAATGGCTCCTCACAGATAAAGACGGCGATACAAGCTGCAGCCATTGGGTTTTAGTTTTTGGGGGAGCTTTAGGCTCCCTTTAGGCAGTTGCTGCTTGTTTTTTCTTCTCGAATAGGCTATCCCAAGCTGTGAATTCTGTTATGTTTGCCATTTGTTCTAAGATGATGTTGCTTTCGTGAGTTTTCAGTCTTTTGGACCAGAATTCTAACCTATCTTCCTTTGTATAACCTCCATCATCTTTTCCTGCTTCTTCCCACTCAATTATTGCTTTTTTCTTCTTGGGGTAGAGGGATATCAATTCGTTAAGGTGTGTGTCATAACCTGAGTATCCAAATATAATTATGGTTTTATTTTTTCCTATTAGGTGCTTCAATACTGACCAGTATTTTTTTAGTAAAGGGGAGTTTTCAATAATAAATTTTTTATGTTCAACACTGGTTAGTACGATGTGTTTACCTTTCGTTTTACCATCAACCTCATCAATGTCTCCAGTTGTATTGTTGTATAACTTTGTTACTGTATCGCGCAATTTTACAATCCCATGAGAATTGTTTACAAAATAAGGAGAACCATGCAAATGTAAGTACTTCGGTTGAGTTTCTATTTTCCAGTTGAATTCTTTAGACTTGTAAACCATATAGCTATTTCTTGAGTTTATGGGGCCAAACAAAAATCCATCTGCAATACTTTGGTCTGTACGGTACTTATGTTTTAAAATGCCTTTATATAATAAATTGTCATAGTTTAAAGTAGCAATATGGGATGTTGTCCTCATTATGTAGCTGTATAAATGATTAATAAAATCCTCAATGACAGTATATGGGACTAAATTATGAAAATAACAAGATACTTCGTAAACATAATCATTCAAAATTGTATCTAGCTCTTTTAGTTCGCTTTTTTCTTGAGGTATATTCAGTAGCCTACAAGCCCTATAGGAAAATAAAGGTAACTGTAGTTGTCCTAACACCTCCTCATTATCAGGTAGTGTATTGGAAATAAATTTTCTTATTAAGTCTATTTTAGGGTGGATATTATTAACTGAATCTAAAGCGCTTTTAAGCGTATATTTTGAGGGAGCAATAGCCATTCCCAATCCATTACCAATAATAACAACACTTCCCATTACACTATCCTTGTGACAGAAATAAGACAGTATATAAACGTAAGTACCATGATGGTAAAGTTAAGTTTTTGTGGCAGAACTGTTTCGATGTATAAATAACAATCTTTTTGTACAAAAAGCAGGCACGAATCTTAAAAAGGCCAATCGCTGAAGCCCTTGGTATCCGGGGGCTTGAGTTACCACGCAACTTAGAAGACATTTCCCCCTGGGTTGAAATATAAGATTTAACCTTAAGATACATATAGATACTTAGAGATTATCTTAAGGATGCCTAAGCTAACTTTAAGACTCCTATGAATATAGATGACTTAAAGCTCACCTTAGCTAAACCTTAATACACCTTCAGCTTTGTTCTTCTTTGTTGTTTATTTCCCAATTAATAAGAAAAATAATTACCTACTAAGACACAATATCTGTAAGCTACTCAAGACCAAGGCTAAGCTTTACCTTGGTCATCTTTTAGCTGACTTTTAACTCTCCTTTAGTCATCTTTAAGTAAACCTCCAAGCCCAGCTTCTCCTTTTGTTGTCCATATAATACAGCCGTGGTCCTGCCCTCTCTTCATATGCCGTGTAAGCTGTTTTATCCTTATCCTGGTATGTTTTCATGGCTAAAGCTTAAAGTGCCTTATAGCAACTCTGAGGGCGTCTAGTGATGTGCTTCTGTTGTTGTATTATCAAGGTTAAATGCACTAGATGTCATTAGAGGGGCTGAGAGGCTTTGTAAGCTCGCTTCAGGCCAACCCATCTCCATTTATTGGTGTGAGGTAAAAGCGACTTGTGAGGATTCTCAGGAGCTATACACGACACATTGGACGTAGAGGGAGCGTTGAGGTAGACTTTGGCTCTTTTGGATTGATATTGAGGATTGGTGTTTCTGTGGTGCGGATGAAGGATATTGTACGAATTAGGCAAGCTTTACTGGAACACAATATAACTGCTTTTCAGTTTGAAATACTATTAGCTGTTGAGTTGAATGAAGGGGCTACATTACTCGAAATAATGAGCCGAGGCTTTTTACCTACAACAAGCACAGTCTCTACAGTAGCTTCTCCGTTACAAAGACTTGCTGAAGGTACACCCAGAACAAGAGGACGGGGTTTTATAAGAAAGCTAAAAAGTACGCATAATGCAAATGCAAATGAGCTGTACCTAACAGAAACTGGCCGTACAGTGTTAGATGATATTAAAACTAAAATTGATTACAAATAATTTTTACCAAAAAATCTGAGTAGTCTTTTTGAATAAAGCTCAATCGCAATTTCCCCCGTAGCCTTCCAACAATATAAGCTGTTTGAGTGCAATAGTCACAACTTTTAGTCACATGCGCATGCTCACGCCTTATAAAACAAGGGCAGGAAATACATATACTGTTTTATCCAGTATTATTATCTAGTGCTTTCAGTTGTTTTGCTTTTTATTTTTCTCTTTGTTTTTAATATCCTGTTTTTACTCTTGACGTAATCAATACATTTTGATAGCTTATTAATGGTCGAACGGCGCGACTTAAAAAACAAATTAATACTTCCTATACATCTTAGGGGCAAAGAGAAAGATGTAAAAATAAACCCCAAGTATTGATTTAAATAACTTACTGTTACCTCCTTGGTTCTCTTTAAGTTTTCAAAAATAGTCGAGCAGCACGACCAATAAAATGTTTTTTATAATCTTACTCAATATAAATAACCACCAGCATTCTACAGCACGCCACTGTAAGCAAGCTCTTTAACAATTTGGTTAGTAGCGTACGGATTTAGTGAGAGTAATATTTCACCTCCTCACGCTATACACAAAAAGCAAGTGCGCTTTAAGTAGGTCATTAGTTATCTAGTGGCTTACCTAAAGCCTACTTAAAGAAAATAAATATAAATTAATTTAATAAAAGGAGACCACAGCCAATGGACCTATCATTAAATAAATGTAGCGCAGAGACGCACGCAGGCCCTACATGCATCTTGTGCAACCAAAGAGCCTACAGCTTACACCTAGTCACGGCTGAGAGTAGCGAGGGAGCAAGTTTTATTTGTGGTCTACTTTGTCCGTCTTGTCATGGCCAAGTGCTTAATAATAAAGAGCAAGGAGAGCAATTAAATGACTAATTACATAGCAGGCTGGAATGTTCCGGGCTATTTGCCTGAAGTTGAACCGGCCACATTTAGCACCCACAGCGAAGCCTTAGATTATATAAAAGATGAGATTAAGAAGCACATAGACCTACTTATAGACTCAGGCCAGAGGGAGCAGATAGCACCTAACTTAAAAGCTTTATGCTGTCTTGAGCACTGCCAGAAGGAAGGTAAGCCTGTTGCTGTCTTCTTCGCTGATTATGTTTATTGGATTCAGCCAGAATAAAAATAATTATTTGTTTTTTCTCTATTAATTAAAAGGATATTTAATCATGGCAACAATCACTTTCTACTCTCTCTATGACTACAACTGTGGTGAACTCCTTGCTAAAACTTTTGACCTTGACAACTATGAAGAATGCGCCGAATTAATCAGCGATATACATGCATGGCTACAAGAACTAACCAAGCAGATTAATGACGGGGTTCTTCGCGAAGAGTGGATAGTCGCTGATTATGAGGATATACCCGAGAAATATGTGGGAGAGCATAGCCTTGATTCGGAATATTTTACTTACGTTTCTGTCCTTAACGAGCTTAGCGAGTGGTACATGAATGACGCTGAGAACATACTGCAAGCCTGGATTGACTACGGCTACCCATTAGACGCAGAGCAGGTAAAAGACGCTTACGTTGGCCACTATGCGACACCTCGCGACTTTGGAGAGGAATATTTAGCAGAGCTTGAAGACTTGTCTAACATTCCTGAACGCTTGCGCTATTACATTGATTGGGAACGAATGGCAGAAGATGAGCTAATTAATACCTACTGGGTATCAAAGGGCTATACCTTCTTTCGAGTATAAAACGAGTAGATAGCCTGTAGATAAGTTAAAGCGAGTAAATAATAATAAATACACTAATTGTTCTACAATAGTGAAGCATTTCACCTGCCGCAACTCTTCTTAATCATATATACAGTACATGTCGAGTATCTAGCATAGGAATAGATGTCTTTCTGGAACTTTTCTTTACAAAAGTGTGGTCTAATTCACTGTACATGTATACAATAAGACATTTGTGTTACAAGCGTTCCGTAATACAGCCAGCTTACGCACCTTGAGTAGTAAATGTAAGCTTACTCCAGAATTAAATTCACTGATAAAGGAGAAGTAATGGATAAAAACTCAATAGGTGAAAGAATGAATTTAAGTGAATTAATTTACGCAGAACACACCGACCTCGTATTTAATGCCCTACTAAGCGAGGAGGAATGTCAAAGCGAGTACCAAAGCGTTAAACATTGGTGGTCCATCAGTCCCCAATTAGGCCATGAATTAGCGAGTAATTCAATAGCGGGTATTTACATACTTGAGCATGCTTATGGAACTTGGCTTGGGCTGACTGAAGAAACCCGCGACGTAGAGAGTGCAGTGAGGCGTCTGTTTATTTAATCACCTATAGTTTAATTGCACTACATTACATTTTGAACTTATGTTCTGTTGTTACGTAGTGCTTTTTTATGTAACATATTCGGAGGGAATAATAAATGATTACAAATCATACATAACTGAGCATATATAGACGAGACCCCCACAATGTATAATAGAGGAAAGCTTTTAAAGCTACAGAACTTAGTAGTAACGTTGCATAAAGAAGATTTAGGAATGTCACTAGTTCAGTTTGCAGCCTTACTAACTATTGCAAGAGAAGAAGGGCAAGGCATTACTGAAGTTAAAGATAGGCTAGGATTACCTAAAGCAACCGGCACAAGAACTATTACAGCTCTAACAGAGCGCGCTGGACCAGGAAAAGAAGGCTATGGACTTGTTGATGTCCGCTTTGACCCAATGGATGCAAGGCGAAAAGGTTTATATTTAAATGAAGCGGGCAAGGAGTTTGTTGCTAAGTATGTAAATATGATTTAACTCTTTTTCTGGTCCATACGAGGTTAGCGAATTTGCATAACCTCACTTTCCTATTTTTTTCTTCCTTCTCTTTCTCCTCAAATTAAATAAACACCTATCATCAAAAGGAATTCCTATGGCTATCCGTAAGCGTGGCCAAAGGTGGCAAGTTGACGTATATATAAATAAAAATAGAGTACGTGAAAACTGTGCTACCAAGGCAAAAGCCCAAGCAAGAGAGGCTGAGTTATTAGCAGTCAAAGCAGGCAATGAAGAAAACACGCAAGCTCCCCAGCAATACAAAAAGCTAACCTTAAGCGAGCTATTAGAGTTGACCACAGCACGTTATTGGACCGGTACAAAAAGCGAGGTGGTGCAATATAAGACAGGAATGCAGATAATAAAGTTGCTTGGTCCGTCCACATTAGCAGCTGATATTAATCTTAATACAATTGATGCCTTTATTAGCTCTTGTAAAACTGAAGGCAACGCGCCAGCAACAATAAATAGAAAAATAGCTGTCTTACAAAAAATGCTCCGTTATGCCCACGAGCGCGGCTATATTTCCTCAATGCCACGCTTTGAGCGCATGAAGACAAGGCAAGGCCGTATCCGTTACCTATCATATGAGGAAGAAGAGCAGTTGCTTTTATTAGCTGATAAAGATTTGGCCGACTTTATTTGGCTCGCCATAGAAACAGGTGGCCGACGTTCAGAAATATTTAAATTAAAGCCGCAAGATATTCTTGAAAATAAAATTATTTTTAGCGATACGAAGAACGGCAAAACGCGCTCAGTCCCATTAACCAGAAAGGCCAAAGGTGTCTTACAGCGTCGTTTAGAATCTGCTGGCAACCTGTGGCCTACCCAATGGACAATCGACAGCATTACTCAAGCCTGGGCCAAGCTGCGTAAACAGATGAAGCTGGAGCACGACACTGACTTTGTATTTCACTGTACCAGACACACATGCGCTACCCGCTTACTTAGGGCTGGAGCCAGCTTGAGAGAGGTTCAGCACTGGCTAGGCCATTCGAATATTACGCAAACGGCTATCTATGCTCACCTTGAAGAAGACGCCTATTACAGCCTTGCAGAGCGTCTAGATAACAGGAGGAAACAGCCTTGACCAATCTTACCTATAAGCATAAAGTAAGGATAAATGATATAAGTAAGGAAAAGACAATGAGCACAGCAACGATAACCAGCAAGGGACAAGTAACAATTCCCAAGGAAGTCAGAGAAGCCTTAGCTCTCAACACTGGCGATAGAATAGAGTTTATTCAGATTAATAATGAACGCTTCGAGATTGTAGCCGTTAATAAGGATGTAACAGCGCTTAAGGGCCTCATTAAGAAGCCTAAGAAGCCAGTTTCAATTGAGGAAATGAACGAAGCTATAGCCGCTCAGGGGGATGAATGTTCGGATTAGATACAAATGTATTGGTGAGGTATATAACCCAGGATGACCCAAAGCAGGCCAAGCTTGCGACTTCCTTAATTGAGACCAAGCTAAGTGAACAGGTACCCGGCTACATTACGTTAATCTCCTTGGTTGAGGTCTTTTGGGTCCTGAAGCGTGCTTATGGAGCAGGCAAGGCAGAGCTACTAGAAGTCATCACAACAGTACTAACGACTAAAAAGTTTGTTGTTGAGAATCACCGTGAAGCCTGTAAAGCCCTGCGCTTATACCAGGAAGGCAATGGCGACTTTAGCGACGCCTTGATTGCAGTTTTAAGCCTTAATGAAGGCTGCGCTAAAGTTTACACCTTCGATAAAAAAGCCTGCTCTGTTGGTATGTCCCGTTTAGATTAAAATATCTCTCACGCAACTAAAGTCTATCTGTTGCATACTTTCATTGAGCAGCTTTAAACTGAACCCTGAGCCATAAATTCCGTGGGTCATATCACCTTGAGAGTGTCCTAATAAAGCTTTTAGGTGCTCATTAGGAACCCGACTTTCGACTGCGAAATCTCTAAAAGTATGCCTTAAACTGTGTAATACCTTAGTATCTGCAAAGCCTAGCTCCCGTTTAATGCCGGTAAACCAGTTGGTTAACGGTCTACCAAAAGCGCCTAAGGTTGGGTTTACATCAAACAGTTTCTTATTACCTTTTCGGGACTCAAAATATTTGAGAAAATCAATTTTGATAATGTCCTGATGCAGCGGAATTACGCGAGCTGAATATTCAGTTTTTAATTGATGGTCCCCTCTATCATGAATATCAATATAATAAAAATCACTATTAAATTTAATGTCATCAACATCAAGTTGTACAATTTCATCTCGGCGTGCTCCTGTATAAAGAAGGAGTACTGTCATCCAGAAGCGCCAACATTTTTCGGCTGTTTTCTCAGGTAATACGGCTTGCTGAAATAATTTTTGGATTTCTTCAGGGGTAAAGGAATCTCTGCCAATAGGACGTGTTTTTTTGCCCTTTGGCGTTAATTTTTTTAGGTAGTTCTCTGAAATATAATCATATGATTCAAGCCACCCAAAAAAAGCTTTGTTACGCGTAAAGTGTATTTTAACTGTTACAGGTGAAATTGAAGGTGCTCCATTGTCTCGCATTTCTTTCCACGTCATCGTTTTACCAGCGCCTAAATGGCGGTTACGTGGGTACTCATACAGAGACTGAGCAAAGGAGAGGGCAACTTCCTTATTAATCTGATTTACATGCAGGTTACCCATGATATCCAAAAGTATACGAAATGAGGTCAAATAGCAGGACCTAGACTTAATACCCCACTCAGTTTTAACTTTTTCAGCTTCAAAGAGCCGATAAGCTTCTTTTAGAGTTATACCTGGCTCTTCAATATTCGGTTCAGGTGTAGCTTCAGGAATTCCCCCAGGTCTAATAATATTGGTGGGCTGTAAAAGGGGGCTGTCTTTTGCCGTGTGAATGCTCAGAGCTTCTTCAAGTACCTTCAGCACAGCTTCTCGTTGATTTGTTGCTTCATAGCACCGCATTTCATAAATAGCGGCATTAATAGTACCCAAAAGTGTTACGGCCTTTACTTGGGCAAGCTGCTTTGATGTAGTTCTTAATGAAAGTGTAATAGCTGTTTTACGAAAGACTTTTCTTAAATCCGGCGGAATAACTTTTCTGAAATGATAAGTGCCTCCACGTTGTACTATATTTTTCATACGAACACCTTTTCGCTGTTGAGTTGTATCAAGGGCTTCTTAAGTGGACGAATGAGAAAAAATTTGTAGCAAAAAAAGCTAAAAAAGTTGTAGCAAAACTTGAGTTGCTTAAGGAAGAGATGAGGCGAATTTTTGAAAAAGCCAGGTTTTCTGCGGTCTAAAGACTAAGTGAGTACGCTTTAAAACTTTGCAAATTCCCAGATTCGCCTAAGCTAAGAGTATGGTCTATAAGTATTTCACTAACCAAAACATTAGCGTCAAAGTTATAGAGAGTCAGGCAAGTCTCATGCCTGGCAGAAAATAATGTTGTAGTGGGGCAAGGTAACTTTACATGGCCGGTGTATTAGACAGTGTCAATCAGCGAACCCAGCTAGTGGGGCAGAACAGGCTGGAACTCCTATTGTTTCGGCTGGCAGGTCCACAGTTGTATGGCATTAATGTCTTTAAGGTAAAAGAGGTTTTACAATGCCCGAAAATGACCTTGATGCCGAAAAGTAGCCCTGTGGTACGTGGAGTGGCTAATATTCGGGGGGGAACAATTCCCTTGCTGGATATGAATTTAGCTACTGGTCATGATTTATTAGATAACGTTGAAAATTGCTTTGTTATTATTACCGAGTATAACAACAAGGTGCAGGGATTTATGGTGCGAATGGTCGATCGCATCGTTAACATGAACTGGGAAGAAATTCATCCTCCACCTAAGGGTACAGGGCGAGACCACTATTTAACTGCAGTCACTAAGGTAGACGATAAACTCGTTGAAATTATTGATGTAGAAAAAATTCTTTCTGAAGTGTCACCGATGACTGAAGAAATCAGTGAAGGGGTTATTTCAGAAGATATTACCCAAAAAGCTGTTTCTCAGCATGTATTAATTGTGGATGACTCTGCGGTTGCGCGTAAGCAGGTTCAACGCTGTCTTGAAACGCTGGGCTTAACCGTTACTGCAAAAAGTGATGGTCGAGAGGCTCTAGACTTTCTGAAAAATATGGCTGATGAAGAAAAGAATATTTCGAATGAATTACTATTAATGATATCAGATATAGAAATGCCAGAAATGGATGGCTATACCCTGACAACTGAAGTCAGGAGTGACCCACGAATGAAAGATCTCTATATTATTCTACATACTTCACTCAGTGGGGTTTTTAATAGAGCCATGGTAGAAAAAGTGGGCGCTAATGATTTTATTGCTAAATTTAACCCTGACTTGTTGGCGAGCACTGTTATTGGTCGGCTGGAAGATGCGGCAGCAGCGCAGGAGGGATAACTATTTGATCGGAAGCACAACGAATTGAATGATAAACACAACACACATTAAAAAGTGCGTTATTTTTTATTGATGGTAAAAGTGGAGTTATAAATTTGACTCAGAGCGGGCTTAGTTCCAAGGTAGCGTTAAGTGACTTTGATATATTTAGCCAATTTCTTGAAAAAGCATGCGGGATTGTATTGGGTAAAAATAAGGAATACCTGGTCAAAAGTCGGCTAAGAAAAATTCTTAATGACAATAAAATCGATACCCTTGCGGAGCTGGTAAAAACAATTGAGCGAAATCCTCGTGATGTTTTGCGAGGCAAAGTAATTGATGCTATGACAACTAACGAAACCTTGTGGTTTCGTGATAATTATCCTTTTGAAGTATTTAAAAATACTATCCTGCCAGAACTGTGCAAACGCTATCCAAATCAGCGTTTGCGAGTTTGGTCTGCGGCATGTTCCAGTGGGCAAGAGCCGTATTCAATTAGTATGGCGACCGATGAGTTTGAACGAACCAGTCTTGGTCAGTTAAAAGCAGGCTTGCAAATAATAGCGACTGACCTGTCTAATAAAGTGTTAGCTGAATGCCGTACAGGTGAATATGACTCATTAGCCTTGGGAAGAGGCTTATCAGATGAAAGATTAAAGCGCTATTTTAATGAGCTACAAGGTAAGCGTTGGGAAGTTAAGCCTGAGATAAAAAAAAGAATTGAATTTAAAGAGCTGAATTTACAAGAGAGCTATGCCTCTTTAGGTAAATTTGATGTGGTTTTTTGTCGTAATGTGCTTATTTATTTTTCGGCTGACTTTAAACGAGATATTTTATCTCGTATCCATAAAACACTGAAGCCTGGAGGCTATTTATTTTTAGGTGCATCTGAAGCCTTAAACGGGTTAGCTGATTTATATGAGATGGTTCAGTGTCGGCCAGGCATTATGTATGTATCTAAAGGCGAGGATGTTTTTGCCAGAAGCTCTACTAAATCCTCAACATTTGGTAGTTCAACGGCATCTGCTAAAACTTCATCCACCACATCTAGATCTACAGCCGCTACATCACCAACGACGAGACCATCAACGTCCCGTTCGGGTGTTAGCTCAAAAACAACCTCAAGCACTAAAAGTCAACCTTCAACGTTTAAACCTAAACCTAAGCCCACTGATCGCTAATCCACTGGTAGTTACAAAAATCAACGTGAGCATAGTGCAGGTGAGTACGTTCCTAAAGAGCCAATCTATCTTGCTTTTTCACCAATAATAAGCGAGCAAAATATTATGTAACTATTTTGTCCTGTACATAGCTATTTTGGACAAAGGGATGGAACAATTGACCCTATAGGGAAGTTATCAAAAATTTTGCAGCGATATCATATGAAGCATGGTGAGCGAGCAGAGTGATACACTTGAAGTTATGTTTTTAGAAAGTTCGTTACTGCAAAAGTGCTGTTATTGCCTTATTTAGCAAGATGTGTAATAGCAATCATACCCTTTGGGCAATGATTGCAGGCATGAGTGGCTATGAGCTACAATTGGGGCGTCGTTGGGGTGCTGGGCTTGTTAAGTGTGGCTGAGATTATACCCATAAACCTGATCCAGATAATGCTGGCGTAGGGAGTTGGTTAAGATAGCCTGACTATTTGATAGTTGCTACCTCCTTAAATTTTATCTCCCCCAGTTTGGTCAGTTAAGTATAAGTATTCTGAAGGCTACTGTTATTGGTGGCCACTCATTCGGTATTGGGGGAGTTGTTTGAATGAAAACCATACAAACAGGGTTATTCATATTACTGTTAAGTGTTACTTCTCTTGTAAATGCAAATGTTTTAACTGTATACACCTATCAGTCCTTTGTTTCTGAGTGGGGGCCAGGCCCCAAGTTGCAGGCAAGCTTTGAAAAGCAATGCAACTGTCAGATTAAGTGGGTTGGCTTGGATGATGGCGTTAGTATTCTAAACCGATTAAAACTTGAACGAACTAAAACCAAAGCAGATGTAGTCATTGGTCTGGATCAAAACCTCTTAGTTGAAGCAAATAAGTTGGGTATTTTTGCTGGGCACCAGCAGGACCTTTCAAAATTAACACTACCAATGGCCTGGAAAAATCAGCAGTTTGTTCCCTATGATTATGGCTTTTTTGCATTTATCTATAATCAAGAACGCTTAAAACAGCCCCCACAGTCATTTGCAGAGTTACTTGCTGATAAAAAATTGAAAATCATTTATCAAGATCCTCGTACCAGTACCCCTGGCCAAGGTCTTATGTTGTGGTTGAATGCTATTTATGGAGATAGCGTAGCAGCAAAATGGCAGCAGCTTACACAGAAAACAGTAACTGTGACCAAAGGCTGGACTGAGGCGTATGGTTTGTTTTTAAAAGGGGAAGCCGACTTAGTTTTAAGCTATACAACATCTCAGGCCTATCACGAAGTGGCTGAGCAGGATACCCGTTATAAAGCTGTGGAGTTTAAAGAAGGACATTACCCTCAAATAGAAGTCGCAGCTATTATTAAAGGAACGCAGCAAGCAATACTAGCTAAACAGTTTTTACAGTTTTTATTAACACCAAATGTCCAGCAGCAAATAGCGACTCATAACTGGATGTTGCCTGTAGTGGAAACCACTCTACCAGAAGGGTTTAATAATATAATTAAACCAAAAATGGTGACGCCATTTACTGCTGAGGAAGTAGCTAAAAATAGAAAACAGTGGATTAAGCAATGGCGCCAGGCAGTAGTAAAATAGCTATAGCCTTCGTGAATGAGCTTTATATCCCTAGGTCACAAGTGCATTGTTGTCGTCATTCCTCACCCCAATCACCTGTTATTTATATACTTATGAGGCCTCATCGCTCGACGGTCTCGCCTAAAAAAAACATTCGCATGGCTACTATAAGAGCATAAATGTTATTTACAACAGCCGCCTGGTTTGGCTTTATTATTGTCAGTTTGATTTTTTGCTTCACTACAGCGGCATTAGTTGCTTTAGCCAGCGAAGGATGGGGAGCGTTTAATTGGCAAACGCTACTGGATCCTTATCTTTTGCATATAACGGGTTTTTCGCTAAAGCAAGCATTATTGTCTACTGTTATTAGTTTACTCTGTGCAATACCTGTTGCTAAGCTGATTGGATGCCGACAGTTTAAAGGTAAGCAGGGGTTATTAACCACTTTTAATTTATGCTTTGTATTACCGACTATTGTCGTTGTGCTTGGAGTCGTATCTGTTTATGGCCGTTCTGGTTGGCTTAATCAATGGCTCAACAGTGAACATTCAATTTATGGGTTGCCAGGAATTTTATTATGCCATGTTTTTATTAATTTCCCTTTTGCGACTCGGGTATTGGTTAATGCAATCGAGCAGATTCCAGTTAATCAATGGCGTGTAGCTGAACAATTAGGGTTTAATCGCTTTTACCGGTTTTATTGGTTAGAATGGCATGCAATAAAAAGTCAATTATTCCCATTATTGGGTCTTATTTTTTTGCTGTGTTTTAATAGCTTTACCATTGTGCTCGCCATGGGGGGCGGTCCTCAAAGTACCACTTTAGAAGTGGCTATCTATCAGGCATTGCGTTATGACTATGAACCTGGTTTTGCTGTTTTGCTAGCGACACTTCAATTAGTAATAACAGCGCCCATTGCATTAATGTTGTTTTATTATCAGCCTGCATTAAAACAAACTAAAAAATCAAGTTATCAAAAGCCGACAAGTTTATTAGATAAATGGTTGCTAATACCGGTGTTGATAGCAGTAACGGTATGGGTATTACTCCCTTTTATGGCACTAATAAAAGAAATAATTAATTGGCAGGCTGTCATAAAGGTTTTTTCTCTGTCGTTAATCAATGCGGGAATAAAGTCTTTAATTATCGCAGTGAGTACATCATTCCTCACTATCTGTATGGCGCTTGTTATCAATGCACTGTTATTTAATCTATCCAGTCACTATAAAGCAAACAGCCTCTTAAGGCCTATTAGAAGACAGTTCGGAGCGGCTATCGCTGAAGGGGTAAGTGCTAATATTTTGTACTTTCCAGCCATTGTATTAGCAACTGGCTGGTTTATTTTACTATGGCAGCTTAGTGATGTTTTTCAGTATACCTTGTGGCTGGTTATTATTATCAATGTATTAATGGCAATGCCATTTGCTATTAGAATCATTAAAGTGCCTTTTTTTCAAATAGCAAGCCATTACCAACAGCTATCAATGCACTTAGGGGTCACAGGTTGGCATTGGTGGTGGGTAGTGGCATGGCCAGCATTATCAACCGCTATTGGCCAGGCTGCAGCATTAGCGTTTGTACTTTCTCTTGGTGATATGGGAATTGTTGCTCTCATCGGTGACCCTGATTTTATTACTTTACCCTTGTTGGTTTATCAATACTTAGCAAATTATCAGTATCCACAAGCTGCTGTATTATCTGTAGTATTATTAATCAGTTGCTTTATTTGTTTTTATTTAATTGAGAAGCTGTTTAGGCGACAGAATGCTTGAGTTATTAAGTGTGCAAGTCAAACAAGGCGATAACCTATTTACCTATAATAGCCAGGTTAATAAAGGTGCTTTTTGCCGTATAGTAGGGCCAAGTGGCGTAGGAAAAACCACCCTGTTAGAAACCATTGCAGGCTTTAATCACATAGTGGCAGGGGAAGTCAGCTGGCAAGGGCAGTCATTTACCTATCAGAAGCCAGAAAGTCGACCAGTGTCGATGATGTTTCAACAGGATAATCTATTTACCCATTTATCTGTTTATACAAATATTGCCTTAGGTGTAAGGCCTTCAGCTAGATTAAATGAGGCAGAAAAACAGCAGCTGCAGCAACTTTGTTTGCAGTTAGGAATAGTTGATCAACTAGATAAATTACCACCACAGTTATCAGGTGGCCAGCAACAAAGAGCGGCTTTAGCAAGAGCGATTATTCATAAAAAACCAATTCTATTGTTGGACGAACCATTCAGTGCTTTGGATAAAAAGCTCAGAGAAGACTGTATAGCTTTAACCGATACAATGCGAAAACAATATAATTTAACTGTGCTAATGGTTACTCATCATCCAAAGGAGCTAGATCAGGTGGCCACTCAAACGATTGAAATTAGTTAACTTTCCTTCTAAAAAAACAATAGACACAAAACATACTGTTTTATAAGCTGGTTTTGCTAAAAGAAAGCATGAATTCGAATAATAAGGTAGTAGGGTAAAGCTATTAACTATCCTTAGTATGATGTTGATAGTTTATTAGGGTACTTCTAAAAATAGCATTTTTAGAAGTACCCGTAAGTGTTACCCTCGTTAGCAAGGACTAGCAATGAATATAAATAATATAAACGAAAATACCACTGATGCAATCACTATCACCACTACAACTAATGGTCATTTTTCTGATGTGATCGCTAACCATCAAACAGTCACTTTTCCAGCGGATATTCAACAAGCAGATCTGGCCGTATGGCGTCGAGGTAATAAGTTAGTTATTGAGCACAAAACAACTGAAGAAAGGATAGAATTTAATTATTGGTTCACTTACACCAGTAGCCACTACAAAACCCAGCAATTGCAGTTTAATAATGGTAGTAAGCTAACCCTGGCTGAAGTAGAAGCAATTGCAGTTTATCAAGGTACCGATAATGGTGAACAGTTGGTTGGATATCGTGAGCTGAGTGAAACCATTCATGCGCAGGGTGGTGATGATAAAGTCTTTAGTCGAGGAGGAGACGACACCATTGATGCTGGAGCGGGTAATGATTACGTAGATGGTGGATCAGGTAATGACACTATTACTGGTGGGTTAGGTAATGATGTTTTACATGGTCGCTCTGGCAATGATGCTATCCATGGTGGTAAAGGTGATGATCAATTGTCAGGTGGAGTAGGTAATGATCACTTAGTCGGTGGTGCTGGAAAAGACGTGTTATTTGGTGGAGAAGATCATGATATTTTACTAGGTAATGCTGGCAATGATTATCTGGATGGTCAGGAAGGTGATGATCAGATTAACGGTGGTGATGGAAATGACCAATTAATGGGAGGTACTGGTAATAACCAATTAGTTGGTGGAAAAGGTGATGATAAATATGTGTATGGTGGCGGTTTTGACACCATCAATAATGAAGGCGGTGGTAAGGACGTTATTATATTTAATAATGTACTGCCTGCAGGGCTCACTTTTGCCAAAGATAATAACGACTTAATTATTACTGTTGATGGGGATAGTCAACAGGGTATAAGGGTGATTAATCACTTTTTGGGTGGTGATTACTCTATTGACTTGGTTCAACCTGCTGAAGGTTACGCTTATTCATTAACAGAAATCAATGCACTGGCAAGAGCCAATGAAATACCTGAAGGTGAATCTTATCAAGCATTTGTGGAAGATACAGATGAGAGTAACCGGTTTTCAGCCACTCGCTTTGCCGACTGGGTAGAGGCAAATGGTGGCGATGATACCGTCTTTGGTATGATGGGTAATGATTATATAAAAGGTGGCAAAGGCGATGACCATTTATTAGGCGGTAATGGTCGTGCAAACCAAGCCGATGGTGATGATATTTTAGAGGGTGGCGAAGGTAACGATATTTTATATGGTGAGCAGGGTAATGATCTGCTAAAAGGTGGTACTGGTAACGACCATTATTATTATCAGGCAGGAACAGGCAAAGATACTATTGATAACAGCGGTGGTGGTAGGGACGTATTATTTTTTATAGACATCAACCGCAACCGGCTATCTTTTTATCAAGATAAAAAGGATTTAGTTGTACTTGTAGATAACGATAAAAACCAGCAAGTAAGGGTATTAAATCATTTTAATGGGGGAGACAGTGCTATTAGCTTAATTCAACCAGACGATGGTTTTGCGATGAACCGCCAGGCTTTCGAAACACTGGTTAAGCCTTACCCAAATACAATAGATGACTTCTCACTAGAAAATACAACGACTAATGTAGAATCACTTATTCATGCTATGAGTGGCTTTGTTAGTGAACGTGAGTTGAATACCACAAGAGCTGAAGTTACAGCAACAGCTGAAGTATATAGTGCTATTACAGTTAACTTAACTTAGTTGAGGTAATTAATCTTCATCTAAGAATAAAAGGCCTACCCTTTTGATTTTTCGATAGGAACAGTTGGAAAGGTAGGTTATTAGTCAACTAACGTCTTGTAACAAATACACTACAAACCCCTCCTTTTAGCTAATTGAATTGGCATTCAGCATGTGATAGATTTCACGACCTTTGCCGTCTTGTGGTGTATAAACCATTGGCAAGGAGAGATGGAATTTTAACCAGTTGTTGGGCTGAAGTCGTCATGAGACAGTATTTGCGTTGCCTGTATTTGCCTTTTTTTTTTCAGTTACTGCTAACAACCTCATCTCAGGCAACTGAGTCTCTGTGTGCCGTTGTTAAAATAGAAATTTCTCAAGAACTAACCATGGAGCGGCAAGCATTTGAAGCTTCTATGCGTATTAGTAACACGCTAGATACTTTTGCCCTGGAAAACATAAAAATTAACCTGTCAATTCAGGATAGTGAAGGTAACGAAGTTAAGAAAACGTCAAATGCTAGTGACAGCAATGCGCTTTTCTATATCCGTTTACTAGATAGTCAGCAACGAGGCATTACCAATGTCATTAAAGGTGATCAAGGAAGTATTACCAGTGGCATTATTGAGAAAAAGCAAACTGGTGAACTTAAGTGGCTGATTATACCTACTAAAGGCGCAGGTGGAGAAGATACGACAGGAAAAGTCTATCAAATCAGTGCTACTCTCGAAATGAACTATGGAGGCAAGGAAGAAAGCATTCAGGTCAGCCCTGATACTATCTTGGTTAAACCTCAACCAAATTTAGTGCTTGATTATTTTTTAACTCAGAAAGTTAATGGGGATAATCCATTTACACCAGCAATTGAGCCTGTTGAGCCTTATTCATTGGGTTTAAGAGTAACCAATACCGGCGCAGGTCCGGCCTATAATGTTAAAATCAAGTCAGCTCAACCAAAGATTGTAGAAAATAAACAAAAATTAGCGATTGGTTTTAAAATCCTTTCAAGTTATGTCAATAATCAGCCTGAAAAGAAATCTTTATTGTTAAATTTTGGCACCATTGATAGTCGTAGTGTGACTACTGGCCGATGGATGCTTGAGACGCCTTTAACAGGTGAGTTTATAGCATTCTCTGCAAAGGTGACACATTCTGAAGACTTAGGGGGGGATTTAACTTCATTAATTGAAGGCACCAATACCCATTTTCTGTTAAAGGATGTGTTGGTCGATTTACCTGGTAGAGATAATACTAAAGACTTTTTAGCGCATAATAATGATGAAAGCCTTTATGTTTACGAATCACAGTATATTGCTAACTCAGAAGGCCTTTGCCAAAACTGTATCCAGGTAAACGCATTAGCTGCCAGGTTGGAAGCCGAAAGGCATGAAAACAAGCAGTTGATTAGAAAGCTTGTGGTGACTAAGCCAACTGATCAATCAAGCCATATTAAAGTTAATGACCCCTACTCTGGCGAAAAAGCATTACTAAGTGTTGTGCGTAAAGATGGTACCAGGCTAAATCCCAATAACTATTGGCTGTCCAAGTCCATTAAAGCTGACAATATTCACTTTGATTACTACTTGAATATATTTGATGTAAAAAAAGTTGAAGAATATAAACTCTACTTTAGTGAAACAAAGCAGCTACCATTAGCCATTCAAGATTTGCCAGATAGGTTAGGCCATGAAGGAGGCCAAATTGGCTTTATTGTCAAAGCAACCGCTGGTAGCCAAACCAATATTCGTTTAAAAGCTAGTCAGCTGCCAATTGGTGCCTCATTTAAGGATAAAGGAGACGGTAATGGTGTGTTTCTTTGGTATCCAAAGCCAGGGCAGTCAGGCCTCTATAACGTAAGTTTTGAAGCCTCAAATGATACAGAAACGGCTTCTAAAAACACCAGTATTATAATAAGGCCCAAAAATGACACAGATGGTGATGGTTTGCCTGATAAATGGGAGAAAAAGCATTTTGGCGACTTGAGTCATACAGGAGAGTTGGATAGTGATCAGGATGGCTATACGGACTTTGAAGAATATCAAAATCAAACGGATCCAAACCAAAAACCACAGGTGCTAACCAAGCCTAAACTGGTTGCTCCATTATATGGTTCAGAAATTACGACTCGTAGCCCTGATTTAATTGTTGAAAATACTCGCCATGGTGCCAATGAGCAAGTTAGTTATCAGTTTGAGCTTTATCAAGATAGTGAGTTTACTCAGTTATTGGCTAAACAAGAGAGCGTCGCTGAAGGGCAAGGTAGCACGGTATTGAATATCTCTACCCTGATTGATGGCCAGGAAAAATTAGCTGATAATAGTTTTTATTACTGGCGTGCTAAAGCTGTTACCCATAACCGCTCTAGTGATTGGGCGGTAGGAAAGTTTTTTATTAATCTTGAAAACGACCCGCCAGCTTCAGTGAACATTACTGAACCTGCTAATTTATCTGTGGTACCTACATTACAGCCTGTTATTAAAGTCAATAATGCCAGTGATGTAGATTTTGATGAAATTCGTTATGGCTTTACTGTATATAAAATAATAAATACTGGGCAAGATGATAATGATGAGATAACCAAGCAGAAGGTTGCAGAAGTTAAGGGTATTTTAGCAGATAAGACAGGTACTACCCAGTGGCAAGTACCACTACCACTAGAAGAAGATCAACAATACATCGTAGTGGCTTCAGCAACGGATGAACATCAGGCAGCCACACACTCAAAGCCCATTAGCTTTGTTATTAGTACAATAAACAATCCACCATCAATACCTGAAGTCATTTCACCCGCTAAAGCGACTGTTATTGCTAAAAAAGAGAGCATTCAATTAACGGCAAAAACCAGTCTCGATCCAGAAGGGCAATCAGTTACTTATTTTATTGATGTTGATAAGGTAGATAGTTTTGACAGTCCTTCATTGAAGCAGTACAAGCTAACCAGTGAAGGAAGTACTGTTGAGCAGATAGTCAATCTGGAAGATAACACACTTTATTATTGGCGAATTAAAGCATCTGATGGTCTCAGCCATAGTGAATGGCAAATAAATAATTTTTTTGTCAATGTGGTTAATGATCCTCCTAGTGTTCCGACACCGTTAAATCCTGCCAATAAAGCTTGGATAGAAGTATTAACACCCAGTTTATCCAGCCATTCAGCTGCCGATGTTGATGGTCAAGTCACTTATTACGAGTTTCAGCTATTTTCAGATGAAAACTTAACTAATTTAGTGCTGAGCCAAAAAGTAACTGAACCCATGGCAGCATTGACAACAGTATTACAAGATAATACACATTATTACTGGCGAGTTAGAGCAATTGATGAAAAGGGACTAGAAAGCGACTGGTCAGCTATTTCTTCATTTTTTACTAATCATGATGGTGTCAATGATAAACCCACTTTAGCGTTTACTTTGCCAGAACAAATAACAGCTGATGGTAATCAGCTTAAGCTGAGTTGGCAGGATACAGACCCGGATAGTAATGCACAAATCACCTTATTTTATGGTGAAAATGTCATTATCCAGAAAAACCTAACAGAAGACCTAGATGCAGAAAATGATGAATACCAATGGGATATTTCTGGGTTTGAGCCAGGCCAATATAGTATCTATGCAGAAATTAAAGATGAAGAAAGTTCAGTAAGGGTTAATTGTTGTACGCTGATAGTTAATCCCAAACAAGGTAACTTAATCATAGAGCCAGTAACGGATTTAGTGACGGATGAATTTGGAATAAAAACTGCAACAGTCAATATATCTCTATCAATGCCACTGCAAGAGGCAGAAACAGTTGTTGTTAACTTTGCGCTTAGTGATCAAGCTGAAGCAACGATTCTTAATCAACAAAGCTATTTGTATTTTGATGTAAATAACTGGAATACACCTCAAGCTATTACCGTTATGGGCAAAGATGATTGTGATAGCGATGGTGATCAGGCGTTTCGTTTAGTTTTTGATATCGTGGCCAGTGATGAATCGCTTTATAGTGAAACGACTGTAGAGCCTATAACATTCACTAATCAGGATAATGAAGTTACAGAACAAACCTTGTTTATTTGTGATTATTTAAAAGAGCAAATAGCAAGCACAGAAACAAATTGGAAGACAGTTAGAATCAAGCCAAAACTGCGTAATAAAGGCCCTAGCTTGACTTCTGTTATTGCTAATGCTGTCAGTCGTACTGACTTGTTAAAAATTGCTGGCAATAACCAAGTAAGCTTTTCGGAAGTGATAAGTGGTAAACAGGTTACTAGCAATAATTGGTTAACTGTCACTTATCAAGAAAATCTAAACCTGGCAGCTATTAAATGGAATATTCAACCTGGTGAGTCTTTAACTGAAGTAGCTGGAACTGAGGATAATGATCACTTGGTCGGCTCTGACAATAATGATTACCTAACGGGTAATCAGGGTGATGACATATTAGATGGCGGAAAAGGCAATGACATCATTCTTGGTGGCCAGGGTGGTGATCAATATATTGGTGGCGAAGGGAATGACACATTTATTGTAGCAGGTACCAATGCGGGCTTAGATAGCTTTATTGGTGGTGAGGGTGAAGACAAGATTTTAGGAACTGATGCTGATGATATTATTCAGGTTAATTCACTCACTACTGGGTCTAGTATTGAAATAATTGATGGTAAAGCAGGTAATAATAAAATCTTTGGTACAGATGCAGCTGATGAAATCGATTTAAGTCAGACCCAAGTTAAGAATATTAATACTATTGATGGTAAGAGAGGCAATGATTTAATAAAAGGCTCACAAGGGAATGATAATATCATTGGTGGACCGGGAAATGATCTGCTGTATGGCCTTGAAGGTGATGATAGCTTCTATGTTAATGGTATAAATAATGGCTTTGATATTCTAGATGGTGGAACTGGGGAAGATAAACTTATTGGTTCTGCTGCAAACGATGTATTTGGTATTAAACAAATTACTTCTATTGAAATCATTGATGGTCAAGCGGGGGTTAATAAAATTATTGGCTCAACTGCTGATGATGAATTGGACTTTAGTCATACCCAACTTAAAAATATCAGTCTCATTATTGGAGGCTTAGGTAATGATGTGATTAAAGGATCACCAAACAATGATGTTATTTATGGTGGTGCAGGCTATGACATTATCGAAGGAAATGCTGGTGATGACACATTTTTGTTTAAAGACCAAGATGCGAATGGAGACTGCTTTGATGGTGGAGAAGGATATGACACATTAATCGGATCTGAGCAACAAGACACTTTGTATTTTAATTCAACGTTTGCTCGAAACTGTCAAGCCATTAAGTCTGTAGAAGTGATTGATGGTAATGGCGGGGAAGACATCATTTCTGGCTCTCCATCAAATGATAAGATTGATTTATCCACTATCGAGCTACAAAGTATTGAAAGAATTGTTGCTTTAGCTGGTAATGATGAAGTTATTGGCAGTTCAAATGATGATGTTATTGATGGTGGTGATGGTGATGATATCTTATCTGGCTATAAAGGAAATGACTTGCTAATAGGAGGGCATGGCAATGATACTTATAAGCATCAGATAAATGATGGAACAACTACTATTAGTGAGTCAGGTTTAGATGGCGATAACAATATTATTGAGTTATCAGGTATTGTTAAAGAACAGGTATGGTTTAATACCCGCAATAATGATCTGATTATTTCAATTTTAAATAGCCATGATCAAATTATTATTAATGACTGGGTTACGAATCAAACAGCTATTAAAAGTATAAAAACAGAACACTTTGTGTTGGAGTCATCTAGTATTAATCAACTCCTAGAAACAATGAAAGCAATAGGAACGCCTGAGAATGGTAGCTTAGTATTGAATGCTGAACAGACTCAGCAAATTAACGAGTTAATAGCACTGACTTGGTTATCTAAAGCAGGTACTCCTGAGTTAACTAATCTTGCACTTCATGCGACGGCACACTCCTCATCTAATGAAGTATCTTACTTACATCAGGATTTAGTGAATGACGGTAAAGCAGATACCCGTTGGTCCAGTGCTTATGATGATGCAAGCTCTATTTATTTAGACCTTAAGCAACTGGCGCGAATATTCAGTGTTCATCTTAATTGGGAGGTGGCTTATGGTAAGCGTTATGAAATCCAGGTGTCTAATGATGGCCAACAGTGGCGTACTATTTATCGAAATAATAATGGTAAAGAAGGGCTAGAAGTACTTGAGTTTACCCCTGTTATTGCCCGTTATGTAAAAATGCAAGGCATAAAGCGTGGTACCCATTGGGGTTACTCGTTATGGGAATTTAAAGTGTTCGGGTTTAATACATCAACTGTTGACTAATGTGTTGTTCATGCTTCGAGTTATTTTATTGTTAAAACTGCTTGTTGTATTTCTGGTGCAGTCTATTCAAGCTGCTCCAGATGTAAAGCAATGTCCAGCAACTAAGGAATACTTAGAGCAAGTCAGGTTGGCGGAAAATATTAGTCAACCTGTAGATTATGCTTGCTTTGTTGATATCGGTGAAATAACCATAGCTGATTATCTGGTTGTTGATGCCCGTGAGCCTCGACATAATAAGGATGTATTAATTCCTTCCAGTATTAGAATGTCAGCGAAACAATTGGCTACTCATGAGTTTTTAAAAGATAACAAGCTACTACTACTGGGTGAAGGATACAATACAACCCAAATGGCTAATCTTTGTTATCATCTGGTTAAAAGTGGCTTTAATGAAGTAAAAATAATCAATAATGGTATCTGGGCATGGCATTTAGCGAGTAAGCCATTATCCGGTAAAGAAGGTGATATAAAACAATTAAATCATGTGTCAGCTAACCAGGTTTTTCGAGCTTTGCATAATGATGGTTTTTACTTACTTGTTAGTGATATGTATCAACAGTATTTGACAAAATTAATAGGCACTAATCAAACATTAGCTGATTTGTTAAACAACAAGGTTATTTATTTTCCAAAGAAAACAAAAGAGTTGAGTGCTTTTATTGAAAAACAAATGCAACGAATGACTGCTATGGGACAATATCCAACTTTTGTTCTTTTGGCAGACGGGCAATTAAAGCACAATTTAAATAAGCAATTACCACTTAGAAATCTGTTTATCCTGTCTGATAGTATTCAAGCGTTGCTTGTAGAATACGCAAAGTCAGAACGAACCGCCCAGCGTTATGGGGCTGTACCCAATCGCTATCAGTGTCAATAATATACTCTTCGCAAATGATTTTTAGTCTTTGTTACCATCGCTCTTCACCCCAGTCATTTAGTTTATCTAAACTCCTGGGGATTCATCACTTGGTGGCCTCGCCTAAAATATCCTTTGCTGTGAGTCTATATTTTTACACTTAAAAACAGTTTATGATGAATATATGCAGAAACCAGTTATTATATTGACATCCTTACTCATTCTGTTAGTGGTGCTGATAGGAGTAGGCTATTGGGTGATTAATAGCCAGCCCGCTAAAAGTACTGAACAATTAGTTAATGACTTAAAACCAGTGGCTAAACAGGTTCGGTATAGCTTTTTAGTTGAAAATAGAAGTGACCAATATATTAAATCAGCTCAATTTGAGGCTTTTGCTCCTGTAACAAGTACACCATTTCAACAGGTTATTGATATTAAGAGTAATTATGACTATCAGCTAAAACAAGACAGTATTGGCAATCAATCATTGGTATATGCTTTAGCTGATATTGCACCTTATAGTCAGAAACAAATTACTATTGAGGTAAAGCTGGACCTGTATGAGCGTCAACATCAGCGGTTTTTAACTGGTTTAGCGCACAGCCAGCTAACTAAGTCAAGTAACTTTATAGAAGTTAACCACCCAACAATTAAACAGGTGGCTGCTCGATTTGAAAATAAGCCCAAACAAGAGATGCCATTGGTCATTACCCAGTGGCTATATGACAATATCAAAGCCGTTGATTATATAAAAGAAGACCGTGGTGCGTTATATGCACTTACCCACTTAAAAGGTGACTGTACTGAATTTATGTATGCATTTATTGCATTAATGCGCCAACTTGAATCACCTGCAATAGGTGTCGCTGGTTTTATAGCTGAAAATAAAGTGACTGTATTACAGCCAGCCAACTATCATAATTGGACTGTTTTTAAGCAAGAAGACAGTTGGCAGCTGTCAGACCCATTAAATAATAATCTTGAGCAAGCTCAGGATTATATTGCGTTTAGAATTATGGTTGGCGATAATTCGCCAGATTTTCTACGTGCCCAACGGTTTTATCGTTATGATAAGCGCTTAACAGTAACGATGAATTAGCATTACCTGGACTAAAACTAACGGTGTAGTATCAATGGAATATATTTGGGGTTTATTCCTGTTTTTTGTTGTGTTGTGTTTTTTCAATAGAAAACAAGTGACTTTTTATTTATTGATCAGTCTAGGTTTGATGGTTGGTGCTAATGCAGATGATATTACTTCCAGTACTTCAGAACATATAGGTAAAACAATAAATTTTGAAGATGACTCTTTAGGTGACTATTACTGGCATCGTAGTGGCGCAGGGGCTTGGGAAATTACCGCAGCAACGAATGATGATGGACAGGTATGGCGCCCCGTGATGGGGCAAGGACAAGAAGCCTTCGTTAAAACCCATGTCAATGTCCCTGTAAAGAGTATGTTGTATTTCAAGGCCATCAAAACCAAAGGACCTGAAATGCGGCTTTACATTGATGGGAAGTACAATAGTAATTACCACTGGTATAGTTACCATGAGTACAATGCCCAGTATGCAATTCCGTTAGAACCCGGCAAACACACGATTGAGTTTCGTGCAGCACAGACAGATGCTGGTGGGTATTTGGAATTAGATAATTTAATTTTACCGGCCTTGGTTGATTCCGATAATGATCAAGTCAGGGATGGCTGGGAATATGAATTTTTTAGTAAATTAGACCAAGATTTTCAAGTGAAAGAAACGGATACCGATAGTGATGGATTAACGGATTTAGAAGAGCATACCCACGATACCAATCCTACCAAGGCAGATACCGATGGCGATACGTTATCAGATCAGTGGGAAGTTCGTTACCAGTTATCCCCGCTTAAATATGATGTCATCACAGACACAGATAAAGACGGTGTACGTGATCTTGAGGAATGGATTGCTCAAACAGATCCTACGGATCCAAACGACAAACGTCGTTTATTGATTGATTTTGAAGATGATCAATTAGGCGGCTATTACTGGCATCATAGTGGCGCAGGGACTTGGGAAATTACCGCAGCAACAAATGGCGATGGGCAAGTATGGCGCCCCGTGATGGCGCAAGGGCAAGATGCTTTCGTTAAAACGCATATTAATGTGCCTGTAAAAAGTATGTTGTATTTCAAGGCCATCAAAACCAAAGGGCCAGAAATGCGGCTTTACATTGATGGGAAGTACAATAGTAATTACCACTGGTATAGTTACCATGAGTACAATGCCCAGTATGCAATTCCGTTAGAACCAGGCAAGCACACGATTGAGTTTCGTGCAGCACAGACAGATGCTGGTGGGTATTTGGAATTAGATAATTTAATTTTACCGGCCTTGGTTGATTCCGATAATGATCAAGTCAGGGATGGCTGGGAATATGAATTTTTTAGTAAATTAGACCAAGATTTTCAAGTGAAAGAAACGGATACCGATAGTGATGGATTAACGGATTTAGAAGAGCATACCCACGATACCAATCCTACCAAGGCAGATACCGATGGCGATACGTTATCAGATCAGTGGGAAGTTCGTTACCAGTTATCCCCGCTTAAATATGATGTCATCACAGACACAGATAAAGACGGTGTACGTGATCTTGAGGAATGGATTGCTCAAACAGATCCTACGGATCCAAACGACAAACGTCGTTTATTGATTGATTTTGAAGATGATCAATTAGGCGGCTATTACTGGCATCATAGTGGCGCAGGGACTTGGGAAATTACCGCAGCAACAAATGGCGATGGGCAAGTATGGCGCCCCGTGATGGCGCAAGGGCAAGATGCTTTCGTTAAAACGCATATTAATGTGCCTGTAAAAAGTATGTTGTATTTCAAGGCCATCAAAACCAAAGGGCCAGAAATGCGGCTTTACATTGATGGGAAGTACAATAGTAATTACCACTGGTATAGTTACCATGAGTACAATGCCCAGTATGCAATTCCGTTAGAACCAGGCAAGCACACGATTGAGTTTCGTGCAGCACAGACAGATGCTGGTGGGTATTTGGAATTAGATAATTTAATTTTACCGGCCTTGGTTGATTCCGATAATGATCAAGTCAGGGATGGCTGGGAATATGAATTTTTTAGTAAATTAGACCAAGATTTTCAAGTGAAAGAAACGGATACCGATAGT
Source organism: Spartinivicinus marinus (assembly GCF_026309355.1). Classification (NCBI taxonomy): domain Bacteria; kingdom Pseudomonadati; phylum Pseudomonadota; class Gammaproteobacteria; order Oceanospirillales; family Zooshikellaceae; genus Spartinivicinus; species Spartinivicinus marinus. The sequence goes on along the minus strand of NZ_JAPJZK010000001.1, from coordinate 132,417 downwards.
GATGGATTAACGGATTTAGAAGAGCATACCCACGATACCAATCCTACCAAGGCAGATACCGATGGCGATACGTTATCAGATCAGTGGGAAGTTCGTTACCAGTTATCCCCGCTTAAATATGATGTCATCACAGACACAGATAAAGACGGTGTACGTGATCTTGAGGAATGGATTGCTCAAACAGATCCTACGGATCCAAACGACAAACGTCGTTTATTGATTGATTTTGAAGATGATCAATTAGGCGGCTATTACTGGCATCATAGTGGCGCAGGGACTTGGGAAATTACCGCAGCAACAAATGGCGATGGGCAAGTATGGCGCCTCGTGATGGCGCAAGGGCAAGATGCTTTCGTTAAAACGCATATTAATGTGCCTGTAAAAAGTATGTTGTATTTCAAGGCCATCAAAACCAAAGGGCCAGAAATGCGGCTTTACATTGATGGGAAGTACAATAGTAATTACCACTGGTATAGTTACCATGAGTACAATGCCCAGTATGCAATTCCGTTAGAACCCGGCAAACACACGATTGAGTTTCGTGCAGCACAGACAGATGCTGGTGGGTATTTGGAATTAGATAATTTAATTTTACCGGCCTTGGTTGATTCCGATAATGATCAAGTCAGGGATGGCTGGGAATATGAATTTTTTAGTAAATTAGACCAAGATTTTCAAGTGAAAGAAACGGATACCGATAGTGATGGATTAACGGATTTAGAAGAGCATACCCACGATACCAATCCTACCAAGGCAGATACCGATGGCGATACGTTATCAGATCAGTGGGAAGTTCGTTACCAGTTATCCCCGCTTAAATATGATGTCATCACAGACACAGATAAAGACGGTGTACGTGATCTTGAGGAATGGATTGCTCAAACAGATCCTACGGATCCAAACGACAAACGTCGTTTATTGATTGATTTTGAAGATGATCAATTAGGCGGCTATTACTGGCATCATAGTGGCGCAGGGACTTGGGAAATTACCGCAGCAACAAATGGCGATGGGCAAGTATGGCGTCCCGTGATGGCGCAAGGGCAAGATGCTTTCGTTAAAACGCATATTAATGTGCCTGTAAAAAGTATGTTGTATTTCAAGGCCATCAAAACCAAAGGGCCAGAAATGCGGCTTTACATTGATGGGAAGTACAATAGTAATTACCACTGGTATAGTTACCATGAGTACAATGCCCAGTATGCAATTCCGTTAGAACCAGGCAAGCACACGATTGAGTTTCGTGCTAAGCAGGTTAGTGCTGGTGGATACTTTGAGTTAGATAATTTAATTATTCCAGCACTACCCGAAACAGATCATCCGTTGTCTACTGCCCCTGTCTCCTTAAACAACTGGCAAGAATACGACTATGAAGGTGGTTCTGCTGGTGATTGGCGAGTTTCTGATAATGGTCGTTATGTTAAGCAGCATATAAATGGTGAGCCTACTTTCTTTATTAGTGATTTTGAGCTGGCAGGAAACCGGTTTGAAGGTAAATTTAAAGTTGAAGATACAGGGGATGATGACTTTATTGGTTTTGTTTTTGGTTTTAAAGATTTAGAAAGTCCTTTTTATTTATTCTCATGGAAAAAAAATAATCAAGGAGCGGCAAAAGAAGGCTTTAGTATTATAAAAATAGTAAAACCAACATCAAATAGAGACTATTTTTGGAATCTTACTAGTAACGAACATATAAAAGTGCTTAGCCAAACGTTTGCTAGTGATAGAGGCTGGGCTCCTCATAAAGAGTATCGATTTAGTTTATCCTACCAAGTAAATGGTAATATTCGTGTGCATATTTATGATGTAGAAAGTGGTGATCTACTATGGGATAGTGGCTTAATTGTAGATGAGGAGCCAATCGGCTTAGGAAAGGTAGGCTTTTATAACTTCAGTCAGGAGGATGTCGTTTACGAAGGTTTTACTACTGCTACTCTACAAAAACCTATCGCTAAATTACCCAAGACTATTCAGTTTTCTGCGAAAAATACCACAGCTGTTATTGATGCATCTAAAACAACTGACTTGGACTCTCTTAATGGCCATAGCCAGCTAACCTTTAAGTGGGATATTAATAATGATGGTAGTTATGAGTTTGAAGAACTTGGTCAGCCAGCATTATCAGTTGCTTTAACTGAGTTAATCAGCCATGGTTTAGCTTTTGGTCAAAAGTTAGCGGTTAAATTAACAGTCACAGATGCAGACGGTTTATCTGATGAGGCAACTACGCAAATTAGTTTAAAATCTTCTCAACCAACCATTGAAATAACAAAAGCTGACGAACTGATTACGGCAAATCAACCATTTAATTTTACTGTAAAAGTAAATGATCTTGATAATGAACTAGGTCTTGGAGAGACGACTTTAGTTGCTGTCGATAAAAAACAGGCTAATTCTATAAGTGACTTTACTAATCCTATAGTTAAATCTGATCAAAATGAGACAGAAGTTACTATTCCCTATTCAACAATCTATAAGCTATTCACTGATGGATATAATCAACTCTATATTAATGTAATCGATTCGCAGGGGGTTATTAACTCTACAACCATTCCACTTACCTTTGCTAAACCCGATATTCAGCTTGAAGATAAAACGATTAAAGGAAATTTTATTGCAGGTGAACCAGTAGAAGTTAATGCGGAGCTAGTCAATAAAGGTAAAGGACCAGCAGGTAATCAGTGGGATTTGTGCTTATATTTGTCTGGCAATAATACTATTGATGATGCTGATACCTTGCTTGGCAAAATAACAGGTGATTATATTGATGCTAATGGATCTATTAAATTAACTCATAAAATTACCTGGCCAGATATTGATACAGGTAAATATCACATCTTACTTAAGGCTAACTGCAACCAGGCACAAGCTGAGGATGAAATAGACAATAACACTGTTGATACTGGTGTATATAATGTTCAGCGCACTTGTAAACTGATTGAGTTAACGTCGAATACACAAGTGTTAAATAAGGAAAATAACAGCTGGTCAGGTAAACTGGTGTTCAACCGGCCAATGAATACAGGTGTAGTACCTAAAGTGTTGTTTAAAAATAGTAATGGCCAAACTATTAAAACACTTGAGAGTGGTACATGGCAGTCAGATACTGTATTTGTCACTGAGTTAGTCAGTTTTGATAAACCAATTGAAACGGGTTTACAAGTCAGTGTGGTTGATGCAGCTGATGATGTTGGCAATAAAATGCTTCCTGCTGAAAACCAATTGGGTATAGAAGTAGATACTATTGAGCCAGCCGTACCTACAATAACTGCACCAAAATCTGAACTTACTTTTATTAATAGCTATAACTTTAGGTTTACAGGGACTGCACCAGCAAATACAGTTGTGCAAATAAATCAAAGTGAAGTCACGCCTGTCGGTGATCAATGGCAACTATTAGTGGGTAACTTGAAAGAAGGTGCCAATGAATTTGTGATTTCCAGTAAAGATAAAGCAGGCAATCACTCGGCAACAATTACTCGCAAAATTATTGTAGACACTGTTAGACCCACTATAAATCAGTTTACCCCTAAGCCTTGGACTAATCAGGTTCCTAAGCAATTAACTATTCATATAGAGGAATCGGGTAGTGGGGTTGATATAGTTAATAGCCGAATTTTGGTGACACGAAATAATGTAATCCTACCAGTAGAGACAGATTTATCTACTGATGGCAAACAGGCGATTATCACCTATGGTGAGGCTTTCTTGGAAGGTGCTTATCACATTAAGGGATTTATTGTAGATAAAGCAGGCAATCAGTCTACCCCGATCAATTATCAGTTTACGATTGATTATTCTTCACCTAAACCATTGGTGTTTCAAAACTATCCAGCAGTGACTGCCAGTAAAAAGGTATTACTGAAAGGCCGTAAAGAAGCAGGTGCGGCAGTTTATTTAGAGGATAAGCAAGTTTTCAACGCAACTGACTCTAGTGTATTTAGTTATGAGGTGGAATTAACGCCAGGTATTAATCACTTTCAGTTTAAGCAAGCGGACAAAGCCAATAACTTCAGCGAACCCACCAATATTACCATTCGCTTTGATGATCAGGCGCCTGGCAAAGTGGTGGCTTCTGTTAATGGTGAAGGCAGTGGTACGGTCGCGGTTGTTGATTGGCAAGGGTATGATGTGGCGGCTAATGGCAATGATATCGCCCAATATCATATTTATTTGTCTGATCAGCCATTTACTTCAGTAGCGGGTTTAACGCCGTTGGCAAAATTACCTGCTACTCAAAAGCAATATCAATTAACGGGCTTACAACGTAATAAAACCGTTTATGTGGCAGTTATTGCGGTAGATCAGCAAGGTTTATTGATTGAAGCCGTGGAGTCTAAGCCTGTTGAGCCTAAAGATACTGAGGCTCCTCCAGCAATTACCCAAATTAAAGTTGAAGCGACTGATAAAAAAGTACGTGTTAATTGGCAGCCAGTCACTGAAAGTGATGTAGTGTCTTATAAACTGTATTGGTCTCCAGAAGGGAGTATCAGTAGCGAAAGCAATGCAGTAAAGAGTAAGACGATTGCCGTTGACAAGCTGAAGTATGTTAATGGTTGGGCGTATTTTGATATTGCTGGGTTAAAACCTGCCACAGCTTATCAGGTAAAAATTACGGCTATTGATCAGGAAGGTAATGAGTCTACTGCTAATCCTCGCCAGGCAGTGACTTATTTAAATAATCCAGCCGGTTTAAGCGCAGAGCCTAATGATAGTCGGGCTACTTTAACTTGGTCGGCCGTTCAACCAACAGCACTGATTAAACAGTATAAGGTTTATGTCAGTGACACTACTTTTAACTCGGTCAGTGGTTTACAGCCTAAGCTGGTAGTCAATAAAAATCAGCTAACAGGCACTATTACTGGTTTACAAAATGATCATCCTTATTTTGTAGCAGTGACTGCGGTAAATACGGCAGGTGTCGAAAACCCAGTGGTACAAACGATTCAGGTAACCCCTGTTGCCGATCAAGAAGGGCCTGAAATAGAAAGCATTCGTTTTATTCAGACGACAACTACCCATGAGCTGAACAATAACCAACTAATGGTAACGGGTAATGGGCGGTTGGCTATTAAAGCTGACGATTCAAGTGGTATCAGCCGAGTGGAATTCAGTTTACAAGGCGAGCGATTAGCAACCGTTACTAATGGTTCGCCAGACTATCTGCTGCCACTGCAAGTGAGTCAATTAACTGAAGGTGACAATCAGTTACTTATAAAGCTATTTGATCACTTGGAAAATGTGACTGAAAAATCCATCATTTTAACTGTAGAGCTGGCTGCACCCACAGCGCCTGTCCTTACAATACCTGCAAATGTTAATGCTGGTATTAATAATAGGGAATTACGCATTAATCGTGATGAGTTCACTTTAAGTGGCACCTCAGAAGTTGATACGACAGTAACGGTATTGGTAAACGATACGCCTATTGCGGAAGCTATAACGGTCGGTAGCACTGGCCGATTTAGTCAGACTATTAGTTTACAAGAGGGTGAAAACGTTATTAAAGCCGCTGCGCGCTATATTGGTCACGCAAAAGCCAGCCAATTCAGCCAAACAATAAAAGTGACAGTGGATCATTCTCAACTGCCTGCACCTGGTAATTTCACAGGTATGGCAAAGCGCTTAGGTCAGGTGGCATTGAGTTGGCAGCCTATTCATAGTGATTTGCTAAAAGGCTATGCAATTTATCGGTCAACTACTGATTTTACCCGCGTAGATCAACCTGGTGTTGTACAGGTGAATAATAAATTACTGACAACGGATACAGGCAATGACACGTTAGCGGAAGATGGTCAGTATGTTTACCGGGTAGCCGCAATTAATCAGTTGGGTACGGTCGGTGAATTATCTAAGCCGATAACGATTACTGCGGACAGTACGGCACCTGTGGTAGAAAAAATTGAATATCAACCTGAAGTACAAATGGATGGTATCTTTGGTGTAGGTTCGGTAGCGGTAGTAGTGACTTTTAGCGAGCCGCTACGAAATACACCACATTTTGCTATTGCGGTACCAGGTAGCCTGCCATTAACAGCGGAATTAACGGCTGATTATGACAACCCTCGGGTGTATAAAGGACATTTTGACATTACCTCTAATACGCCTTCAGGTACTGGCCATGCCATTGTGACAGCCCATGATGCAGCAGGTAATCGAGGTACAGAAATTCAACAAGGTAAATCGATTAACATCGATACGTTAAGCCCTGAAATTGCCAAACTAGTTATTAACCCATCTGCCCCCATTGTTAATCAAGTGGATGAAACTGGTAATGGCCAACGAGTAGAGGTGTTGATTACCTTAAAAGATACCGTACGCACAGGGACTCAACCGATTTTAATTCCTTATATTGAGGATCAAAATAGCCGACAAGTGCTGGCTGATTATGCTGACGGCATTAGTTTAACCCTTGATCCACAGTCTCAGCCTAACCAGCCGGTTTATATTGGTTATCTTACTTTGCCTGCTGATGTGGGGTTAGATAATGCGGGTGAACCTGTGGTGGAATATTTAGGTTTTGATTTCCAGGCAGAAGACCGTTTAGGTAATCAGGCGACTGGAATTAAAGTAAAACATAAATTCCAGGTTTACCAAGGGGATTTACCACCTTTAACAGCACCAACAGGGGTTGCTGCAACGGCCTTAGCGGGTGGTAAAGTTCAACTTAATTGGCATTCAGTAGCAGAGGCTGATGGTTATGTGGTTTATCGTAAAAACCAGGTAGATGAGGACTTTACTTCATTAATTGAGCTAACCAATGCTGAATTAGCGAATGAAGCGCCTGGTTATCTAGACGGTAAAAACGCTCCATTAGTGGATGGTAATTATTGGTATGCTATCGCTACGATCAGAAAGCATAATGGTCAGCGTGCTGAAAGTGCTTTAAGTGAGGTAGTAAAAGTTGTAGCCGATGGTGAAAAACCACAAGCCCCTACGGAATTTAAAGCCCAATTAACAGGCAAAGGGGTAGTGGCTGAATGGCAGGTACCAGCAGGTGAGCTGCAAAATGGTCAACTGCGTTATCAGCTCTATCGGTTGCCATTAACAAGCCTGGAGGAGTTAACAACATTAGCTGACTATCAGCCAGTGTTAACGCCAATAAAAGGGTTAAAAGCACTCGACTCAGCGCCATCAATTAATGAACACCTTTATTTTGTTACGGCCATTGACCCTGCGGGTAATGAATCAGCCCCATCCAATGCGGTTTACTTAAATACCCAACTGTTGCCTGTCGCTGATGTAAAAATACGCTTACCGTTAACCGGTAAACCAGAAATTAGCTGGCAGCATAATGGCCAAAATATTAATGGCTATAAAGTAGGTGCTGTAGATATTAACGATGTGCGGTCATTGCATGATCAGCTATTACCAGAACCTCAGTTTGTTGATTCTGATTATGTCGATAGTCAGTTAAATCGAGGCCAATTAGGTGAAAGAATCTACCAAATCAAGGCAGTTGATAATAATGGTAAGGAAAGCCTGGCCCATGATATTGCCTTGCCTGCATTGTCCACTGAATTGACAACCGTTGCTGGTGAACAACCTCAGCTTTATCGTGGCATTATGAATAAGCTGCAATTTAGAGTGGCTAATTTAGGTAAACAAACAGTCAATAATGTTAAGTTAAAAATTAGCTTGAGCATTAATGGCAAAACCTATATCCACTGGTCTGATGGTTTTACAGTTGAGGCTGACAATATTACAGATGTTCCAGTGGTAATAGGGGGATATGAGCAATTACCTGGCGTGGTTACTTTAACCATGGAAACTATTTGGCAACCCCATTGGATATCTAATCGTAACCCTGGCCAGCAGGTAACCATAGTGCAGGAAGCATTAGTGACTGTTAGTCAGGCAGGAGTAGAAGCTACTATTATTGCCGATGAGTTTGTCCGAGGAGCAGTGGGTAAAGCGCGCTTGCAAATCAATAACCCAACAGATGTTGCCATTGAATTATTGATGGCGAAAGGGAAACAGCCTTCAACTGAAGTCCGTTGGGTATTGGAAGATTTAGCAGGCAATATTTTAAGTACGGCACCTGTTAAGCAGTTGGTGGGAGATGTCGTACAACTACCTAATAAATCAGTAGTTGCTCGTGTAGCCCCTGATACAACCTTCACTTCAGCCGTTACTGAAATCCCAGTACCAGCTGCGGCCCCGGATGTGGTGGTGTTAAAGCTGGAAGTGGATAAACTCCATTATCAGCTAAGCAAGCCAACATCTGTGGCGATTAGTGGTACTCAGGCAAGTTATCAACTGACGTTGCAAGAAACGCCTTATATAGCAGAAGTGACAACCGTTGATAAAACTGAGCTTTATGAAGGGGAAACGGTAACCATTAAAGGACGTGCGGTTGAACGGGCTAATAATAACTCTGTAGCCAATGTACCTGTGAAGGTGGTGCTATCTGTAAGAGGTTTTGAGCGTGAATATTCTGTTTATGCCAATGAAACAGGCGAGTTCAATTTAACTTTTACCCCTGGCCGTGGTGAAACGGGTGAATACACCGTATCTGTCTTGCATCCAAGTATGCTGACTCGCCCACAACAGGCAACATTTGTGGTGAAAGGGGTAGAAGTATGGCCTGCAAAGGTTAATGTGAGCATTCCTCGTAATTATCAGCAGCCAATTAAGCTGAATGTGAAAGCTGGGCATCATACGGCGTTATCCAATATACGTTTAAAATATCGTCCGCAATTGGCTGAAAACGGAGAAGCAGTTACTGCACCAGCAGGCGTTAATTTTAACTCTGTGGCTTTAGAACAGTTAGTGGCAGAACAACAAGGGGTATTATCACTAACATTAAGTGGTAATAACTTGGCACCTGCCAGTGGTCAGTTGTTGTTTGATGTATTAGCCACGGATGAAAGCCAAGAAAAACTAGTTAAAACCGTTCAGGTTAATTACACCTTTACCCAAGCCAAACCGGCATTAAAAGCAGAGCCCAGTTATATTCGCACTGGCTTAGCCCGCGGTGAAGAAGAGTCACTCTTTATTAACCTGAGCAATGTTGGGCAAGAAACTGCACGACAATTGACGTTAGCCCTACAGGATAGCCAAGGCCAACCGGCACCTGATTGGATAACCCTGGGTACACCGGCACAATTTGGTGACTTACAACCAGGCATTGAACAAAGTATTCAGTTGCTGGTGCAGCCAAATGAGCAGGTGGTAGAAGGTGAATATCAATTTAACCTAGTGGTTTCAGGAGAAAACTGGCCAGCTCAATCCATTCCTGTGTTTGTGGCTGTATCACAATCGGGTAAAGGACAGGTACATTTTCAGGTGGCGGATATTTACACCAATACCTTCGATGAAAATGGGGTATTAATTCCAGGGTTGGTTAACACGTCGATTCAATTACAAAATGTAGAAGTGCCCAGTATTACCTTTGAAGGTAAAACGGATCAAAATGGTGAATTATTAATTAAAGATATCACTGCTGGCCGTTACAGTTATCGGGCTTCCGCATTTGATCATAAAGCAGCGACAGGTACTTTATGGATAAAACCTGGAATTACCACGGCAGAAGAAGTCTTTATGATGAATCAGCTGATTTCAATCGAGTTTTCGGTAAAAGAAATTACTCTGGAAGACCGTTATGACATCGTATTAAATGCTACTTATGAAACCCATGTACCAGCACCAGTGGTGGTATTTGAGCCGATGTCTATTAATTTACCCACCATGGAAAAAGGGGATATTTACCAAGGGGAAATTACGTTAACCAACTATGGCCTAATTAAAGCAGAAAGCATGAAAGCAAATTTGCCGGCAGGTGATAATTTTGCACAAATTGAGTACTTGACGGAGATACCTGAGGAGCTGGAACCAGGCCAAGTAGTAGTTATTCCCTTTAAAGTGAGAGCATTAAAAGACTTTGTACCTAAAGGAGATGGTGAAGCAACCGGTGCAGGTTGTATAAACCATCGTTACGAAATTTCGGTGTCTTATAAAGGCCAGTGTGCTAATGGCCAGTGGGTACCGGGTGGAACCATTGTGTTATTGCAATGGTCAGCAGCAGGCAGTTGTAGTACTTCCAGTGGTGGCACAACAGGTGGTGGTGCTCACTATTACTATGGTGGTGGCGGAGGCTGGGGTACAAGCTACTTCCCGAGCCCAACCACTACTGAAGGGCCAAATGATAGCTTCTGTGGCGGCGGTGGAGATGACCCCTGCAGCAATTTAGGTGGCAGTGAGCCAGCAGAATAAAATCCTTTAATTATTTATGTTGTGCACTTCTTCAGTTGAAGAGGTGCACAAGAGAGTTGTTGTCTTTTTTATGGTGGTAGATATGACGGGGTGGTTAAGGTCGTTGATACGGCTTGGTTATTGTTTATTATTTTTATTTTCACTTTTAGGGGGGCAATTAACTGTTGCTGCGCCCGGTATTATTCTATTGGAAGAAGAACCTCGCCACACAGGAATATTTAGGTTAAAAGAACTGGATATTTGGTTGCAAGCTAAAGGCTCCCCAGCGCGTATTATACGAACTTATCAGCCTGGTGTAGGTTGGGCTTGGAATCGACGTTGGGTTAATTTATCACTGAAAAAAGTAGAAGAAGAAAAACAATTAATTGGTGAGTTTTCAGTAGGTGTTGCCTCTGGGTGTGATACTGGCCCGAATACAGTTTCTGTTGATGCACCAGGCTCAGAAAATGAAGAAGTTACTCCTGCACAGCTGCACTATACTCAATGGGATTATATTGTCAGAGATGAAGTAAAATATTATCGGTTGCCTAATAGTAAGCGGTTTGGGAAAGGTGGTACTCATATTATTGGTACCGAAACAGGGTATCGTTGGCAAAACCGGGAAGGTAACTGGATTGAATATGATCAAACTGGCGCTATTTTAAAATATGGCGATGCGGAAGGAAATGAAATCACCCTAAAAAAAGATGGCCAGGGTCGTATTCATCAGGTAATTGATAAACAGGAGCGGGTATTATTTACCTTTAATTATATTGGCGACAGTGGCTTAGTCGAATATATTACTGATTACACTGAGCGCAAAGTACAATACCACTACCAAAATGGTCAATTAGTAAAAGTCACTGATGTTAGGGGATACGACTGGCAATATACCTATAATGAAGCAGGTCATTTATCCCAGCGAATTGATCCAGAAAATAATATCACTCAATATCAGTATGCCGAAACACGAGTGACTGGCATTACTCGTGCTGATGGTTTAACCACTCGTTATCATTATGACTATGATAGAAAAAATCGTTATTACCATTTCACCATTAAAACACCAACAGGAAAAGTCATTGAGCGTCGCATAGTCAATGGTGAACCACCTGAAAAGAAAAAAAAGAAACCTCGATTTGCTGACGGTGTTGTTCGTAGTGCTGGAGGAGGCGGTAGTGGCGGCGGCTGTTCTGGTGGAGGCGGGAGCAGTGGTAGTAGCGGAGGGAATGCTGTTATTGGTGGTGGCTTTGAAACTGTTAGTGTTAAGAAAAAGTCAAGAAGTAAAATAAAAGAAATTTACCGTGAACATATTAATGGCGTATTAATACAACGAGTTATATTTAACGCAGAGACGAATGTAAGAACAATTTTTGACAAAGAAGGTAAAAAAACAACAATTCAGGATGATATTTGGGGCAACCCACTTGAATTTACCCATGCTGATGGTACGGAAGAAGTTTTTAGTTATGTAGGTTCTTTTAATTACATTTCAAGCTATGTTGATCGACAAGGTGTTAAATACTCCTTTAGTTATGATAGCGCTGGCCGTTTAACCGCAACAACTGACGCTGTAGGCACTGATGTCTCTAGAAGTGTCTCTTATAGTTACGGTTCAAATAGTGATACTAATGGTAGTACAGTCACTACAACATACAGTGGTCATAATGGCGCTAATGTATCTGAGACTGCTTACTATGATGACCTGGACCGTCTAGTAAAAGTTAAGGATGGTGAAGGCCATATTACCCAATATACGACTAATGTATTGGGTTTAAAACTAACCAAAACTACCCCAAAAGGCTATATCTATCACTATGAGTATGACCTGGCAGGCAATTTAATACAGGAAACAGACCCACTGGGAAGAACTACCCAATATGTATATGACAAAGCTGGCAATCAAATAAAAACCATTGAGGCCAATAAAGCAGAAACTAATTACGGTCATAATGCTCTCAATGAACATATTACTACGACAGATGCTACAGGTTATCAATTAACGCGCACTATTGATCGAGGTAAAAACCAAGCGCATATTAAAAATGGTGATCATACCTCAACCATTCAATTTGATAGTAATGGGCGAGTCGTTTTATTTACTGATGCTGAAGCCAACAAAGTCAGCTATCAATATGAAGAAAGCCGTCTTAAGAAAATTACTTATCCAAATTTTGAGCAGCAGTTTAAGTATAATGAACGTCGCTTAGTTAGCCATGTTGATACAGTGGCTGATGGCAAGACCCGTACACGGCGTTTTCAGTATGATATTGTTGGGCAGGTTACCGAAGAGATTGATGCCAATAACATTCAAACTGCTTTTAAATATGACGAGTTAGGACGAGTCAGCCAGGTTACTAATGCAAAAGGTGGGCAAACCACGTTTGAATATAATCATTTAAACCAAGTTATTAAAGTTATCGATGCTGAAGAGGGAGAAACGCGTTTTAGTTATGATAAAGATGGTTTGTTAACAGCTGAAACCGTTGTGGTTGCTTCGGGGCAGGAGCGGATACGGCGTTATAGTTATGATCCTGATGGCAACTTAAAACAAAGTATTTCAGCGGGTGGTGAAAAAAGGCTTTATCATTATGATGAAGTTGGCCAATTAATTAAATTGGAAGTTTTTACTCAGCAAGCAGATGAAAAGCCGGCTCGTGTAGTTGAATTAACTTATGATGTGGTAGGGCTGTTAACCCACTATAAAGATAATGAAGTTGAAATTAGCTACCACTATTCAACGTTAGGTGAATTGGAAACAACCACAGTTAACTATGGGCCTTTTAGTAAGACGTTTACCTATGGCTATAATGAGCATGGTCAAATCCAAGCTTATACCACACCAGAAGGGGTTACTTATGAATATAGTTATACACCTAATGGTGAATTTAAATCACTTAAAATCCCTTCAGTTGGTCAATTAATTGTTAACCAATACCAGTGGATGTCACCGGTTGAAATTACCTTACCTGGTGGTACAAAAATAAAACGTACGGTTAATGGTTTTGGTAATTTAGTTGATAATCAATTAATTGACCCTGCTGGCAATATTATTAGCAGACAGCAGTATCAACATGATGCTGTTGGTAACATTATTAGTCGTACTGATAAAAATGGAACCGCTCAGTTTAGTTATAATGCTTTATATCAACTCACAGGGGCAGACTATCCTCAGCCATCTAATGAAAATATAGGGAGTGGTTTACCACAATTAGTAGATGAACAGTTTGGTTATGATGGCGTAGGTAACCGCACCCAATATAATGACCAAACCGTTTGGCAGTATAATCAAGCTAATCAACTGGTTAAGCAGGGTGATATACGTTATCGCTATGATGCTAATGGTAATTTAATCGAAAAAAGCCATGGTGCGAAAACGACCAAGTTTTTTTATAACGAATTAGAACGCTTGGTCAGGGTAGAGGATGGATCCGGTCAGGTAATTGCCCGTTATGGTTATAACTTGTTTGGCCACAGGCTATGGAAAGAAACCAATGGTGAAAAGCGTTACTTTTTATATAACCTGAATGGATTGGCTGCCGAGTACGACAGTAGCGGCCAGCTAATTCGCGAATACCAATTTGTCCCCTATAGCCCTTGGATGACCAATCCATTATTCCAACGGGTAGATGGCCAACTGTATTATTTCCAAACAGATCAGGTAGGTGCCCCCACCCGGATGGTGGCTGCTAATGGTAAGGTGGTTTGGTCTGCGAATTACCAGTCATTTGGTAAAGCCATTATTAATAAGGCAGAGGTTGATACGCCGTTACGATTCCCTGGCCAATACCATGATAAAGAAACAGGGTTAAACCATAACTATTGGCGAGATTATGACCCAGAGCTAGGTCGATATATAGAGTCAGACCCTATTGGTTTAGGTGGTGGGGTAAATCGTTATTTATTTGCCAATGCTAACCCTATCATAAAGGCAGACCCTTATGGCCAAGCACCAATTATACCTGTTGCAATGGCTGTTGGCTCTGCTGCCGCAGCAGCTGCAAGTCGTTGCTTTGCTGCTTGTGTGGCAGAAGCAGCGATTGGCGCAGCAGCCAGTGCACTCATAGACTGGTATAACAACAATTGTAGTGAAGGTTCATTATCCTCTTTTGGTGAAGAAGCACTCAGTGTTGCAAAGGAGTGTGCTGGTTTTTGTGCAAGACCATGGAACTGGTTTAGGCGTTATAAAGGTTTTAGTAAAAAGAAAAACCCAAGAAAGAAATCTCCTTGTCAGTGTTTTATTGCTGGCACCTTGGTTAAGACTAAAGAGGGCTTAAAGCCCATTGAAGAAGTTGAAAAAGGGGAGCTGGTTGCAGCCAGGAATGATGAAACGGCAGAAAATAGTTGGCAACCTGTTTCAGCATTAATTGCCCATCCAGAGCAAATTTTATATGTCACATTAACGGATGATGAAGGGCAATCGGAAACCTATGGAACCACTGAAGAACATCCATTCTGGGTACAAGGTAAAGGCTGGGTAGAAGCCAGTGAACTCAGGTTAGGTGATGTTGTTGCCTCCCATGATGGACGAGTCCTGCAAGTCGGTGGGGTCAGCCTTTCAGATGAACACTTACCGACGTATAATTTAGAAGTAGCCAATGCCCATACCTATTTTATAGGTGAGCTTGGAGCTTGGGTGCATAATGAGTGTAAGGAGGTTTTTAACTCAATAAAAGACTCACCAAAATATCCTAAGGGATTTAGAGCGCGACACAATGGTACCACAACACATACGGTAAAAAATAAGGAGTTGTTGGAGGTATTGAGACAGCATGAAGCAGGTAAGTGGCAAAAAGTTTATAAAGATGGATTTGATGCACAGGGTAATAGAATTTCAATACATTACTTTAGGAGTCAGTCAGGAAAAGTTTTTGATGTCAAAACTAAAAACTATTGGAGTAATTGAACGGTGGATGCAAAAAAAAATGAAAAGTTATTTTTAATCCTTAGTCTTGGCTTAACAGAAAGTATTAAGAAAGGTGTTGTTAGTATAGACGAAGCAGAACAGTTATTGTTCTCTCCAAAAATAATACAACTGTTTACAAAGCTTGGATTTAGTAAGGAGTTAATTGATTTAGTTTACTCAGGTATGGAACTTGAGGATTTAGAAAGTCTTTTGCCAAATCAGCTTACAAATAGCTTATCACAGATGTCTGCTGATGCTGTAGGGATTTTGCGGAAAATGCCGAGACTGGAGTTAGCCTTGCCTTGCTGGTATGAAGAAATACTTAGTCAAAAGAAATTAGATTTTAATATAGAGAACAATGAATTATTGATAGATAAACAAAATACAATGACTAAAATTTCAGTTAATCAGAACACTTTAGACCAACTTTTTTTAAAAATAAGCACTTGGGAAGATTGGATAGAAATTGAAAAAAGAATATTTAAGTTGAATTGTTGGTCAGAGAGAAATATTAGTGAGATTAATAATATACTTAAATCTGAACCCATTAAAATTGATGGCGCTTATTGGTTTCCAGTGCCAAACCAATATGATGTTTCTGAAACTATTGAGTTTTTGTATGAAAAATATCAGCAAATGGCATTTAAAAAAATAGAGCCTGAAGCATATGAAGAAAATATGAAAAATATATCTGAATACGGAAAAAGGTGTGTATTTTGTGAAAAATATGCAAAAGAGTATTTTGGTGATATGTGTCCGGCTTGTGGTAGTGAGCTTTTGTGGTTACCTCTTAATGAAGATTAACTGACGATAGAAGTATTTTTACTACGATAAAGAAACTAATAAAAAGAGTGAGTCTATCTCGCGTTAGTCATGAACAGGTGTCGTTGGACGCGACACCTTTTTTATATATAGGGTAATAATAAGGACAGCCACTAAAATTTGACAACACAGAAGTGTCATCTAAACTTAAAGTAATAGTCAAATAAAAGAGGTGGGCCTATATGACTCGTGCCCGTCGTGAACAGGTGGCATTGGATGCGACGCCTTTTTACCATTGTATTACCCGCTGTGTTAGGCGAGCATTTTTATGTGGTGAGGATAAATTGACAGGGTGTAGCTTTGAGCACCGCCGTCAATGGATTGTAGGACATTAAGTGTAGGACATTAAGGACATATATGGATGCCCGGCCTATGTCAACTTCTTTCTTGTTAAACTATTTCATTTTTGTTACCCAATTATCCAGCTAGCTGGCACAGAAATGAAAAAACGGCAAAAGACATATATCCGGCTTCTATGATGGCAATTAGTGCACCGAGCCTTAATGAGATTCAAGAAGCCTTTGTCGCCTATGCATCCAACAGGTCTTGATGACCGGTGTCCTCACTCAGGTTCTGACAAAGGCATAACCGTTTTTTATTTCATTAATGCAGCAACGCTGCCGTTGTGGGTGAGTAAACTATTTATGCTACAGCCGGATTATAACTTTCTTTTTTAGCCAGCACAGCCCAAGCAATTCGTGCCAATTTATTTGCAATGGCAACTATGGCTTTGCACACATGCATTCGCTGACATAAAGCATTAATCCAACGACTAAATTTATCGTTTTTCTTGTGGCTCCAATTCATTAAAGCCCTAGCACCATGTATGAGTAGTCGCCTTAAAGTACGATTTCCCCGTTTGGTGATACCACCTAATTTATTACTATCTCCACTCGCATATTGTGAAGGGGTTAAACCAATCCAAGCAGCCATATGACGACCATTTTTAAAATGATGTGGGTCGCAGATAGATGCAATTAATGCAGTAGCTGTCACTGGACCTATACCAGGTATATTAATTAATCGTTGGTAGTCTTCATTATCTTTAACGGAGTTGTCAGTCATTTCTTCTATATCATTGATGCGTTTATCTAAATAATCCCACTCTTGGTAAAGTGATTGAATAAACTGCCTTGCTTTGACGGTTAATGGGTTAGAGCTATCTTCAAGTATAAGTGGTACTTTTGCTTTTAATTTGTAAGGGAGTTTTTCTACAACAATACCATACTCACTTAATAGACCACGTAACTGATTAACCAGTGCCGTACGGGATTTAATTAAGCGCTCCCGAATTCGCTGTAAGGACTGAACATCTTGTTGCTCCAACGTTTTAACTGGGACAAAACGTGCCTTGGGTCGTAGCGAGGCTTCTGCAATGGCCACTGCATCATTGTGATCATTTTTATTGCCTACTAAAAATGGTTTGACCTGATAAGGGGGAATTAACTTTACGTCAAATCCTAATTCCTGTAGTTTGCGACCCCAAGGGTTAGCTGAATAACAAGCTTCCATAATAACAGGAGCAGGCGATAGTTGTTGCAGCTCACTTACTAACTTTTTTCTAGTGACTTTTTTATTGAATACGACTTTATGATGACTATTTAAAGCACAAATTTGAAAACTATTTTTTGCTAAATCAATGCTAATTACACTATTATTCATGGTGGATGCCCTTTTTAATTTGCTAGTTAGCCAAAAATAATTCTAGCGTGGTACATATGATGCCGTGGATTAAAAGGGCATCCATCTCAGCATCCTATGAAATTTGACAGCACAGAAGCTTCATCTAAGCTTAAAATAGCTGTCAAATAAAAGGGGTGGGCCTATATGACTCGTGCCCGTCGTGAACAGGTGGCGTTGGATGCGACGCCTTTTTACCATTGTATTACCCGCTGTGTTAGGCGAGCATTTTTATGTGGTGAGGATAAATTGACAGGGTGTAGCTTTGAGCACCGCCGTCAATGGATTGTGGATCGTCTAGCAGAGTTGGTAGACATCTTTGCGATTGATTTATGTGCTTATGCGGTGATGAGTAACCACTACCATATTGTTGTGCGCATTGATAGCCATCGAGCTGAAGAGTGGAGTAATCATGAGGTGGTTGAGCGTTGGATGAAGCTTTATAACGGTAATTTTTTAGTTAATCGTTGGTTAAATGGTGAAACGGGTAAAGCAGAAAATTTTGTAGTTAGCGAAATTATTCAAACATGGCGTAAACGGTTAGCAGATTTAAGCTGGTTTATGCGTTGTTTAAATGAGTTTATTGCTCGCAAAGCGAATAAGGAAGATAACTGCAAAGGTCGTTTCTGGGAGTCTCGTTTTAAGAGCCAAGCCTTGTTAACAGAAGAGGCTCTGCTAACCTTTATGGCCTACGTGGATTTAAATCCTATTCGGGCTAAGCTGGCTGATAGGCCAGAAACTTCTGATTTTACCTCGGTACAAAGTCGAATTCAGACTCGGCAGCAGCAGAAAAAGAAAAAAATCATTAAAAAAGCTAAAGCTTCAAAAAGGGCTACGCAACCAAAATCAGCTGAGGAAAACAAATCACCGATGTTGTTACCTTTTAGTGGTAATATAAAACCTGAGGTTGATCCAACCTGTGGTATTTATTTTCATGAGAGCGACTATTATGATTTAGTTGACTGGAGTGGTCGTGCTATTCGTGACAATAAGCGAGGTAGTATTCCTGCGCATATTCCTCCTATTTTGCAGCGACTAGGGGTTAATGAAAATGAGTGGCTAAATACTATGCAAAAACTCACCCGCCAATTTAACCGAGCGGTTGGCCCTAAAGAAAAAATACAACAACTGAGCCGTCAATTAGGGCAAACATGGCTAAAAGGTATACGTTCTGCACAGCGATTATTTTCTACCCCACTAAATTCAACATCTGTTTAACTAAAGTTATTTTTAAAGAGTCACTAGTAGTTATCCTGTAGTTAACCTTTTTCTGCTGTTGTTATGAAGCAAATAGAGACTTAGTTTTCTCTTTGTATTTATTATTCTGCATGTCCTAGAAGTCTTTAAGTATGTTTTGGATAGAAAGTGTAAAGTGGTAGATGAAAGTGGTTTTGATTATTATCATAAAAAGCTAAAGAAAATACTGTTTAACATATGATTTAATAGTTGTTATCTTAATTTTTATATCTAAAAATTAAGCGTGTTGGGTATGTGTGAATGCTTTTCAGAAAATATTAAATTAATCAATACGACTAAAGTATTATATGTTGAGTGGTTATCTCCATGTATTAGTCATTGCTGCTAAATACAGGATAGATTAGTATTTGCTTCCATAACACATAAGTAAAAGTAAGGAAGTAGATAATGAAAAATAAAGCAGCTGTATTAGCGTTGGGTTTAGGCGTCAGTTTAGTTACTGGGCAGGCATTCAGTGCAAATGAAAGAACATTGACCTGGTATTCTTCTGGTCTTGGTAATCAGTTGGTGATCGATACAACGTTTGGCTGTATTGATCAAAAAATGATGTATGAAAAGCATATTGTAAAGGCGAATAGCTGGAATGGGGAGTGGGATAATAGTGACAATGTGTATTTATTTCAATTTTATCCTGAGAATAATGCCTATAATAACAGCTTGCCTGTTCATGCAGTAAACACCAAGCTAGCACATGATGCCAATGGCAAGACTACGAATGCATTTGGTAAGCCACTTACAACGACAATCTATAAATTCCGGCCTTATGCTGTTATCGGTGGTAAGCGTGATAATACCCAATCTAGAATAGATTATGCTCGTGAACGGGGGTATCGAGAAAGCTGGGGAATTCGCCAAATGTCTATTGATTTGCAATGTGGTAATTTATAAATAATAAAAGTAGCAGTATATTTGCTAGCTTCTGGTCCCTTCTTATTAACATTGAAGGGACATTAAGTGTTAGCCTTCTTTTTAGTTTCTTCTGAAGTATAGGAAAAACATAGAAAAAGCACCTAAGTACGCCGGTGATGAAAAAATGACTCCAGATCATAATATAACAAGCACACTTGCAGCACTGGATTATTATACGCATACCAAGCAAGTAATAATAAAAGACTTAAGTGAGGTGCTTGGTTGTGAACAAGATGATATTTTTTATAGTTGGTGTTTTCGAAAATTCAAGCAGCATGGTGAGTTAGTAAAACTGGATTATATTTACTTTTTTCATGGCTACGAATGCGATATTCGAAGTAAAGATAAAAGTCAGTATATAAGAATTGACTTTGGGCCTGGTGGGCGAATTGATACATTTTCTGAATGGGGGCTTTATAACTTTGTTGTATCGTTTAAGAGTCAAAATTCTGCCTTATTATCTTTGCATGAATATCTAATAAAAACGGTGGAAACAAGAAGTCGGAGTGAAACAAGCAATAATAGTGAGAGAGATATACTTTCAGAGTTAATTGATTATATGAAAAAAGATGGGTATTTATATCAAGCCTTTTACGAGCCATTAAACTATGAAAATAAACTTAACTTTCCTGTTGATGAAATCAAGTACTTTGATGAAGCTGTTTCAAACAGGCTGATAATTTCTACTGACTGAATGCGATGATATTAGTTTTTACTAATAAAACCCTGCAATATTACTTCATTAGCTTCAACCACACTATAGTTATAATCCCTACATTGCAATTGTCGTAGACTTCGGCTAAAACGATTCTTTTTTTAACAAGACAAGCTTAAAAAATTGTAAAGATAAAACTGTAAAGATTGTTTTAGGGGCGAGTGAATTATGGTAGGGCGAGTTAAGTACTTACTGCTATGTGCAGTAAGTGTATTGTTACTGGTAGGTTGTTCTGGTGCACCTAAAGTAAAAAGCGATTTAGGTATTGAAGATGCACCAAACTGGGTGAATGAAGGCTCTCAAGCAGTTGAGAATGATGACGGCCGTTTTATTCACGGCGTTGGCATGGCACCTGTGGTGGGGGATTTGTCATTACAAAAGTCCACTGCTGCTAACCGTGCTAGGGCTGAGGTAGCTAGAGTGCTATCTGTTTCGATGGATGCCTTACATGCAGATTATATAGCCAGTGATGGGGAGGAGGCTGATAGCAATATTGAGCGTGAAATAAACTCTCATACCCAGCTGGCACTGAATGGCGTGAAGATTATTGGCTATTGGAAAGATCAAAATACGAAAGATATTTATGCAATTGCTCAGCTGGATTTAAAAAAACTAGAAAAGTCAATAAAAAGAGCTTCTCGCTTAAGCGAAAACTTTAAAAGTCGCTTTATCAAACATTTACCTTTCTCAAGTAACTAATTGCAATTTTAAGGAAGTAACTCGTGAAGTTGATTATCAAGTCTGCATTTACTGTGGTAATGGCATTGGGGTTAGTAGGCTGTAATAGTACTCAAGTGACTCGAATTGGTGCTGATGAAGTCGTTGATTTAAGTGGTGCCTGGAATGATACTGACTCTCAGTTAGTGTCTCGTGAAATGATTAATGATGCACTATCACGGCCTTGGATTGCTAATTTTATGACAAGAAGAGGAAAAACGCCTGCGGTTATTGTGGGCACGGTGCGTAACTTAAGTCACGAGCATATAAATGTTAGAACCTTTGTAGCAGAGCTGGAAAGAGAGTTAATCAACTCAGGCCGGGTAGAGTTTGTCGCTTCCCAAAATGACCGTAATGAAATTCGTGATGAGCGAATGGACCAGGATCTTCATGCCAGTGAAGACTCACGAAATGCGGCGGGCCAAGAGCGGGGTGCTGATTTTATGTTGCAAGGGCAAATCAATACCATTTTTGATGTTAATGACAACAAACAAGTACGTTATTACCAGGTAGACTTAACCATGGTGAGTATGGCTGATAATAGAAAAGTTTGGATTGGCCACAAAAAGATTAAAAAGCTGGTTAAAAACGGCAAGTTTCGTTATTAAGATTTAATCAATGATGGAATTACTTTTTAGACACCCTTTAGGGGTGTCAGGACTGTTATTGTGCTTGTTATTACAAGGTTGTGCGCTTTCTTCGATGCGGCTCAATGATTTGGCCGCTGAGTTAGAGGCGCATTCACCGGAGCAGGTGCTGGCTGAATTAAAAACAATTAAATATTCAGCAAGGGACCAAGTGCAATACTTACTTGATTATGGCCTATTAAAAACCCTAACAGGTGACTTCATTGATGCAATACAAGATTTGCAGACGGCAAAAACGCTCATCCAACAACTAGACGCTATCAGTATTAGTGAAAATATAGGAGCGGTAGCGGTTAATGATACCTTAAAAAGTTATGTTGCTACGCCAAGTGAGCAGATGTTGCTGTATGAGCTGCTGGCTTTAAACTATTTATTGTTAGGCCAACTGGATGCTGCTCGTGTAGAAATACTTCAAGCACAGGTAAAAACACGACAATTTGCTGAAAGCAGTGCTTCGAATGGGCGGATAGCCAGTATGGAATACCTTGCTGGTTTTGTTTATGAGTTGTTAGGCGAAACAGATAATGCCATGATCAGTTATCGTAATGCAGCGAATATCTTAACAAGCCAGGAGATACCAATTCCTCAAGCATTGCAAGAAAAACTATTACGTTGCAGTTACCAATTAGGGCTACATAAAGAGTATAAAAAATATACTAAGCATTTTGGTGAAACGGCTAGTTTTCCAAATAGACACTCGGGTGAAGTGACCATTGTGTATTGGGATGGTGTGGTTAGTGCAAAAAAACAGCGATTTTTGACAGTTTATGTGCCTCAGTTAGAGCATAATGTTACTCTGGCTTTGCCCTATTATCCTGATATTGATAAGCAATCTAGACCATTAACGTTTCAAATTAATGGTGACAACTTTTATACAGACACAATTGAAAGTGTAGAAAATATAGCTCGTAAAGATCTTGATGAACAAAGTACTGTTATTTACTCCACTGCTTTAGCTCGCATGGTAGCAAAACATCTGGCTATTAAAGCCAGTCAAAATCAAAATAATGCAAACTTAACGATGCTGCTAAATGTTGCGTCAGTATTTAGTGAAGCTGCTGATGTCAGAAGCTGGAATATGTTGCCTTCTTCCATTCAAACGGCGACAGTTCAACTCAGCCCAGGCCGTTATCGATTATTTCCATATCAATTTACTTCTGAAAAAGTACGAAAAAACGACAGTAGTTTAATTGACTGGTTTTTTTCTGGTGTGAATAAAACATCAGAAAAAAAGGAAATACCTACTGTTAATGAAAAAGGAGTGGAGCTAAGTCAGTTTATTTTAGATATACAGGCAGGGCAAAAGGTATTGTTGTTCGTTTCAAAAGTAGGTAATCGAGTGTACAGCTCGACACTTCACCAAGAAAATCAATAGTTTTTTGCAAAAATGATTAAATGAGAAGGCTTTATGGTTAGCATACTAAGTAAGAAAATACGGCAGTATCAGCAGTATTACTGGTACTTATCTATTTTATGTTTGGCTGTTATTACAGGTTGTGCTGGGCCTGTAAAGCAGCCTGAATGGTTGACTTCTCAACCAGCCAGCTACCCAGCCAAACAATACTTAGTGGCAGTAGGTGAGGCTGACAACCAAGCTCTAGCTGATAATCGAGCGTTAGCCAATTTAGCTAAAATTTTTGAAGTGTCAATTGCTGATATCTCAACTGATTTGGTGCAGTCGAGTGTGTCAGGTCATGGTGTAAATAGAAAAATAAAAACAGAGCAACAGCTAAGTCGCTCAATTAATACGGAAGTAAGACAGGTGCTGGAAGGGGCGCGAATAACAGACCGTTATAAAGGAGCAAATGGCTTATATCACAGTTTGGTAGTGCTTAAAAAATCTGCTGTTGGTCGTCCATTAAGACGATCCATTTTAGCCGCTGATAGAGAAACCACTAATTTGATTGCGTTTGCTAAACATCAAGAAGCCACTAACCCTTTTCTTGCTTTGGCTACCTTGGATAAAGCACAACAAGTGCAGCGACAACGGGCAAGTAATAACCGTAAGCTACATGTTTTGTCTGGAAGAGGGGTAAATGAAAAAAACAGTAGTGCTGACATCGAACAAATGATTCGTCAGCTGATAGCTGACTTGCGCTTTGAAATTGATGCTGATACGCAAGAAGAGTTTGATTTACTCTCAGCGGCATTAGGTGGTGTGGGAAGCCAAATTGCAGACAATGCTCCCTATCTGGTTAACTTGAAGTTAGATAAGTTGCCAATTAAATATCGACAAAATTGGTATTGGCAAAGGGGGGCTGTTGAATTAACCATCTATAATGATAGTGGTGCTATAGTCAAAAAACGCTGGCCGTTTAAAGTGTCAGGGCAAGAACCCGATTTAACAGAACAGCGGTTATATGATCATTTAACTGAGCACTTGCCTGGTTACTTTTATACATTATTAACTGATACCTTGTCGAAATAACCTAGCTTAAAAAAGTAGGTTTTACAAAGTAAATGGTTATAAATTAACTATAGTTGTAAAATTTAAACGGCCTATAAGTTAATCTTTATAGGCCTTTTGTTTATTGGTCAGAGATTATTTTACTTCCCAAGCTGATTGCCAGGCACTACCTACACCTGGTTCAAACTGGTTAGCATACTTAGACCATTGCTGACAGTAGCCACTGTATGGAAATGGTTTACACTGGTAAATTTTTCCATCTTTGGGCTGTAATACAGTCGTGCCTGCTTTATAGCTTGATACACCTTCTGGGAATTTAAAATCATAATCACCTGAAGGATCGGGATTTGGTTTGTCTCCACCGTCTTTTACTAACTCAAATGAATAGGTTTGTTGCATAAAACTGCTAGCAATGCCCTGTGCTTTCGCTTTTATGACCAAGGTATGCTTGCCTGGAATTGCATTGGTTATATTGACCTGAACATTTTTAGAAGCGTTATCAATAGGCTCTGAACCAAATGCCACTTGTGAATTATTAGGGCCATATATAGTGTAATCAATTTTCAATTTAGCTTGAGTCGTTAACGTAAAGTCGACAATTGCTTGATTATCGGTAATAGTGTATTTATCTTGAAGCCCACCTACATCTACCTGTGGGTCAGGTTGTTGGTCTTTATTAATTTGAATTTCTACACGCTTAATTCCACTGTCTTTTAAGGCGTAAATATTATTTTTACCCATTGCTGGCACAACATTGCCTTTGGCGTCTACATGACCTGCTGCGATCTTTGTTTGCTTGTTATTAATCGCTTTGGCCAATAAGTAAGGCCAGTTATTTTTACGTCCATCATCGGTTGTATTGATTGCCAGCTCAGTTGCCATATCCGGTAACTCTCCTTGGTCATCGAATACTCTGGCTTTTACGCTATCACCTGGCTTAAGTGTAATGGTAGGGTTAATATCGCCTATGTCAGTCCAGTTATTGGTGGGATTGGGGTTTGGATTAGGGCTTGGATCGGTACCACCATCAAAGTTGACATCGATCGCTTGATAAAAGCTCATCGCTGTATCGCCTACATCCCATACTGCTAGAATGACGTGATATCCTTGGCGGTTAGGTACATTACACTGATGAGAGACTGTTTTAGGTGGCTTTTTATTATAGGGAATGTTACAGAATGGTGTTAGCTCAAATGAGCTGCGTTTAAGCGTAGCATTTTTATTCCACCCCTGTTTAGTCATATAATATTTAAAATCTTTTGTGACATGATTGGCTGTGAAAGTCCAAGTAAACGTATTATTGCCGGGCTTTATATTGTTTTTATTCCAGCGGTCAACCGTTTGTTCATTCAACTGAGAAAACTGAACCAGACCTGCACTGGCTATTTTGCCGTCAGCAGGACCACCATTAGGAAAGCCGTCAGGCCCTTCAACACTTTGTGGTTCATATTGTACTGGACCACACTTCACGTTATCTCCCTGTTTGCACTTTAATGAGCGTGACTCAGGCTGTGATACATAACCATGGGCAAAAACACCCTGGGCAATAATAACAGAGCACATAAGAGCAATTTTAGTTAAACCAATAGGAATAATATTTGAACCTTGTACTTTCATTGGAAGTGCCTCACTTATTTATTGATTGAATATTTAGATAGAAACTAATTAATTATCTTAGTATAGAAGACCCGAATAGATTTAATCTGTTGTACTTCAAATTAATAGAAGTCGCTAAATTTTGAAGTTGGTATATGTTTCGGTCATTTTGGCTATAGAAAGAAGTGGTTGTTTGTAAGTGTTTGGTCATAAAATATAAAAGTTTTGTGATTCAAATTCGAAATTATTTTTAATAAACAATTAGAAATATACTCTTCGCGAATGATTTTTAGGCTTTGTTACCATCGCTCTTGTGCCCTAGGGGTATAAATAATCCTTCGCTGTGAGTATATACCACTTTATTTTTACACCTAAAAATGATTCATGATGGGTATATGTATAAAAATATTTTTGGGGAATAACTAAAAATTAGTCTTTGCATCTAAAAGTGAATCATGATGGACATGTGTTGTGTAGGCTATCAATAAGAGGGTTAACAATAGGGTAATCTCGCGAATAACAATCAATGCAACGTGTTAGGCAATGCAACGTATTAGGTATTAGCGACTTCTGAAGTATTAGCTATTTGAGTGAATACTTCTTTGAAATAGTTTCCATATTTTTATATCTTCTTTATTTTGTTGTTTGAAAGTCAGTTAAATGACACAAAAGGTCTGTTAATGGTTCTAAATATTTGGACATTAATAAACTTGATAGAAAAATTAGGTAGGAAATGAGTTGATAAATAATAAACCATTAAGGCCAGCAAAGGGTTACTTTGATGATGTAAACGGCCATAACGCCAAGTTAACACTATTTTGCTTTCCCTATGCTGGTGGCAGTGCTGCAATTTATTACCATTGGCCACAGCTGCTGAAAGCTAAGATAGCGGTTTGTCCTGCTTATTTACCTGGTCGGGGAATACGTTTTGATGAGACTCCCATTGATCAACTGGATTGTTTAACAAATAAGCTGTTATCTGCTATTACCCCTTATTTAGATCGTCCCTATGCCTTGTTTGGGCATAGCATGGGAGCACTCATTGCATATGAGTTGACTCAAAAAATTTGCCAAGCAGGTTTAACACAACCTGAGCACTTGTTTGTATCAGGTAGACAAGCACCACATGTATCTCGGAAAAAATGCAATATACATCATTTGTCAGATAGTGAGTTAAAGGTTGAGTTGAAACAACTGAATGGTACACCACAAGAAGTATTGAACTCGGATGAGTTAATGGAGTTGATGTTGCCTGTGGTACGAGCAGATTTTAAGCTGGTAGAAACTTATCAGCTTACAGAGCATGCTCCATTAACCATCCCGATCACGGCATTTACAGGCACTCTTGATGTTGATATTCCTTTGGCTGATGTTATTGCCTGGCACCAGCACACATGTAATCAATTTAATTACTATGAACTACCAGGAGACCACTTTTTTATTCACCAGATGAAAGACGATATGTGTCAAATTATCAGTAACAGTCTATTGGACTCCAGCCCGTAACTATGGATAGGTAATTGTGAACAAGTGATTGTAGATATACCCAAAGCGGAGGATTGTTAGTTGCAGCTGTCGAGTAATGAAATCCTATGAGCCTAAAAATCGTTCGCGAAGGGTATATCATTGAGTGGCTCTCAGAGATATCCACTTGATGTTGTATGTGAGTATTCTCTGAGATAAGAGGGCATGTAGAATGACTGACTTTGCAATTAATGATGTGTTGTTTCTTCTCCCCGTCTTAACACGATGACTGGACAGGGAGCCAAACGTACCACCCGCTCTGCAACCGAACCTAACATGAGTCGTTTAATACCATGGTAGCCATGAGAAGGAATGATTATTAAGCTGGCACTCGCTTCTTTAGCATAAGCTACAATTTCTTCACCAGGTTTACCGGTAAGTAATGTCCAATTCAGTTCTTGCCACTGATGGTTTTGAATAAATTGCTGAAAATGCTTCTCTATTTGCTTGGTATGCTCAGCTTCATCCAACTGTACATAAGCTGTACCACAAGTAATGTAAGTGGTTGGACATTTCACATGAACAAGCGTCACCTGCTTAGGAGAGTTGACCAATTCTAATGCGGTGTTAACTGCACCGACACACTCCTCTGAAAAATCAATGGGAACAATGACTGAATTAAATGAAAGTAAGCTCATTTGAGGGCTCCTAACGGTTTATTGTTGTCCTGCTTTTAGTATCTTTGATCCATCACAGTGATGAGATGACCTGAATCAACAATTATTTTACATAGGATATCTGACTTGAATATTTCACTGAAACTTGGCGACTACGTTGACAAACACCGGAATTGAACGTGATGCTTTATGTCAATTTCATCAGACTTGGGCTAACGCAAGACAGTCATTTCTTCTGACATAAAAGTGTCTACTGACTACCATTTCTATCGTTGTCTACTAATCTACTGAATAGAGGGTTTTAACCTTTAATTCTGTACTTAGTGATAGCGCTTCATACCAGGTAAACATAGTAATGGCCACTTCAACTCAAGCAACTAAAACAGCGATTGGTTTTGTAAAAAAGTCTTATGGCGAGGTATATGCTTATGACGCAAGTGGGCAGCAACGAATTTTAAAGTCCGGTGAAGAGGTTTATGGGTTTGATACCATTAAAACGTACTCTGGGTTTATTATGGTGGAGTTTGTTGATGGTAGCTGGATGGATATGGGTGCCGATGACCAAATGACGTTTAATGAGAGTCTATTCGGTAAAAAGGCATTAACCGCTTTAATGAACATTGAACCAGATGATGTAACACTTATTAAAGAAGCATTAGTGGCAGGTAAAGACCCTACCGATATTGCCCAGCCTACAGCAGCAGGCCCTGCAACTGAAGGCGCTATAGAAGACTTGGGTTCTACTCCTCCAATTATTGGGCGTGAGCCTCAAGCCGTTTTATCAGAAGAAATTCTACCTTCAATTACCACCACAGGAATAGAGCAGAGGGAGAGCCAGGCGCGCACAATTTCAGAAATTGAAGTAGACGAACCTGATAAAGCGATTGCTATAACACCTGTACCGGTTAGCATAATAGGGACGGCAGCAGATGATATTATTTTTGGCACGTCAGGGGATGACTTAATTGAAGCTGGCCCAGGCAATGACACAATTACTGGTAATAGTGGAGCTGATGGCTTTGTTTGGAGTCAGGGCGATGATGGTACAGCCATCGCACCTGCCGTCGATACGATTACTGACTTTAGTCGAGGTGAAGGTGATTTTTTAAATGTCAGTGATTTATTGGTAGGGGAAGATGCCAGCAATTTAGACCAGTTTCTACAGCTTAATTTTGCTGGGGGCAGTACACTCATTAATATTAGCCCTGATGGCTCTGGAGTTGTCACACAACAAGTGTTGCTGAGTGGTGTTGATTTATCTGTTGATTTTGGTACAGCTGATTCAGCCACTATCGTTACTAATTTACTTGATGAAGGGAGTGTGGTAATTACCTGATTACCACACTCTCGCTGTAGCTATTGTTTTGCTAGTTGTGTAGAGGGTTGTTGGTAAACTGGTTTTCCTGCCACCCAAGTTGCAGCAACTTGAACTTTCCAAAGTGATTGCTTATTGACTGCAAAAGGATTTTGCTCTAATAAAATAAAGTCAGCCCAATGCCCGGGCTGTAAATTACCTACTTTATCTTCCTGATAGGCTGCATAAGCAGCATTATAGGTAAACAGTTTAAGAGCTTCTGCTACTGTTAATTTCTCTTCAGGGTACCAGCCTTTTGGGGGGTGATTATTATGATCCTGACGAGTGACTGCAGCATGGATACCATAAAAGGGGTTTGCTGGCTCTACCGGAAAGTCAGAACCACCTGCAATAAGTGCATTATTATTCATCAGCTTACGCCAGGCATAGGCCCCTTTAATCCGTTGTGGCCCTAGCCGATCTTCAGCCATGTTTTTATCACTGGTTGCATGAATTGGTTGCATGGATGGAATGATATTAAGCTTGGCAAAACGGGGGATATCCTCAAGCTGAATCACTTGTGAGTGTTCTATGCGATGCCTAGAGGCTTGTTTTGAGGCTAGCTTATTCAGTCGCTGAAATATATTCAGAGCCTCACTGTTTCCACGATCACCAATAGCGTGGATATTCACCTGAAAACCATGGTTTTGAGCTTGTTTGGCTAATAGTAATAATTGCTTGGATGGATATAACAGTAATCCTTTATGATTGTTTTTATCACTATAACTGTCGTGTAGTGCAGCTCCACGACTACCGAGAGCGCCGTCAAAAAATAACTTGATGCTACGAATGGTTAGGTAGTCATTGTGAGATATAAAGGGGCCTGCTTTAATTAGCTGGTCAACGTTTTTGTCACTACCCGACAGCATGGCATATACCCGGATAGGGAGCTGCGACTGCTCAGCAAGGGTTTTATAGGCGGCAACTGTCTGACTGTTGATGCCTGCATCGTGAACACTGGTTAAGCCTAATTTAGCTAACTGATTTAATGCTTCGGGCAGTAGAGCGATCTCTTCCTGTAGCGAAATTTCAGGAATATGCTTACTGATAAGATCCATTGCATTATCAATAAAAATACCAGTAGGGTTACCTTCACTGTCGCGAATAATTTGTCCACCTTCTGGGTCTGGTGTCGTACGACTGATACCGGCTATTTGCATCGCTTTAGAATTGGCCCAGCCTGCATGGCCATCAACCCGTCTTAACCAGACAGGACGATCTTTAATTTGCTTATCTAGCATAACGGCTGTTGGGTATTGTTTACCTGGCCAGAGAACTTGGTTCCAACCTCGCCCTTGTAACCATTTTAGTTTTGGGTGGCTATTACGGTAAGCAACAACTCGTTTAACTGAGTCGGCAGCTGATGCTGAATTGCGTAAATGAATTTGTAGCTTTGCTAAGGCGTATCCTTTGATATGACCATGCGCATCAATTAATCCTGGTAGCATCGTTCTACCTTGACCATTGAGTCGTTTACCTTGATAACTGGAGGGAATATCTGTTGCTGCTTTATAAATGTTTTTTACTTTCCCTGAGTTAATGTGAATGGCTTTGAAAGGTTGCCATTGGTCTTTTTCCAAAAGATAGCCATTAAGGTTGTCAATAAGTAACTCCTCCGCTTGAGAGGAGTAAATCCAGAGAAAGGTAGCAATAAGCAGGAGTGTTTTTCGCATAATTTTTTTCATTATTGTTAGTTAGTATCAGGGAGCTGATAACAAGCCCTAAAAATAAAGTGATATATACTCACTATGAAGGGTATATAAAAAACAAAAGTTAATTGCAGTTATATTAAAGCATCCATAAAATCAACTAATCATTAATATTAATAAGGATGCAGCATGGTTAAGTTAAGGACAGTAGTGCTTACATCAAGTGTGATAGCAACATGTTTTGCTCAAACCACTCTGGCACAAATGAATAGTAAAGACCATAAATGGATTACGTTAGGCAAAGATGCCGCTCTCACAATAGAGCAATTAGTCCCTGGTTTATTGTCTGAAAGAAAAATTATCAAGAAGCCTGTTGTCAATGGAGAAGTAAGTAATAACGATAATATATCGCCTGATAAACAATCGACAATAGTCGTCAGATCAATCAACAGCAAGCGTATTGAAGTGTTATCAGTTTATATGCATCGGTTGTTTAACCGCTGTGGTGGGTTTATGGTGCATCCAAGCTATCAGTCTGCTCACAAGTTTTTAAAGCAAACACACCGTTATGTAGACCGGGCAAAACATCGTGCGGCCAGTGATATTGCAGAGACTACATATTCGATTAATCAACAACAGCAAGTAGCACAATTATTACCACAAATAACGGAGTCCCAAATTAGGCATACCATTGGTAAGCTTTCAGCTTACCAAAACCGTTACTATTTGAGTGAAACAGGTGTGCAGGCTGCTAAGTTTATTAAGCGACAGTGGGCGCATTTAGCGCGCAACCGAGATGACATACAGGTTAAATTGTTTAACCATGATTCATACCCTCAGTCATCGGTAATTATGACGATACCGGGTAAAACCAAGCCTGATGAAATTGTGGTGGTGGGTGGTCACTTAGATTCGATTAATGGTGGCGATCCTCGGCTCACTGCATTAGCCCCCGGTGCAGATGATAATGCTTCTGGTATTGCCACCATTACTGAAATTATTCGAGTGTTATTAAAAAATGATTTTTATCCTGAACGCACGATTCAGTTTATGGGATATGCAGCAGAAGAAATTGGTTTATTAGGCTCTTCAGATATTGCTGCACAATATCGAGAGGCAAACAAAAAGATAGTAGGTGTAGTACAGTTTGATATGACTAACTTCCAAGGAAGTGCCAATGATATTGTGTTAATGGAAGATTATACTGACCCAGCACAAAACCAGTTTTTAGCCCGCTTAGCCAGAACCTATTTACCTGAAATGCAAATTGGTTATTCCAAGTGTGGTTATGGCTGTTCTGATCATGCCTCTTGGACAGCCAATGGTTATCCTGCCTCTTTCCCGTTTGAAGCTACTATGGATAAACTGAACTGGAAAATACACTCCACAGAAGACACTATAGAGCAGTCTGGTGGTCATGCGTTACATGCACATAAATTTGCCAAACTAGGCATTGCTTATGTAGTGGAAGTCGCTATACCCTTCTCGCATGATTTTTAGGCTTTGGGTAAAAATCAGAGCTGCGTTTATAGTTGTTAGAAGAAGCTGAAAAACAGGGATATACGAAGGATATACTGAAGTAAGGAGAACAGATGAAAATAAAAGGGCTATTTAAATCATTAGCAGTCATTAGTCTTAGCTGTCAATTAAGTTGGGCAGCGGATTTAAATGAAGGAATTACCTGTGGGTTGGTAGATAAACCCCCTGAGTCACTTAAATCGGTTCACAACAACCTAGCGGGTCAACTCGATTATTCAGGTGCTCTGCGCCAGGTAATGAATTATGTGTTTACCCCTTTACCTGAGCGAGGGTACGACGTTGACAATTTTTTATATTATTTACAGGTCTTATATGAAGACAGCTTGGGAGTAACCGTTACCCCACGAGAGTTAGACTTGCTTTTGTGCACTTTTTTAAGTGAATCGACAATTACGCTATATCCAAATCATAGTGAAGCAGGACTGGCAAGTTTTTCACCAGAACAGTATTACTTATTCTATTTAAAGTTGAATATTTTAGATGGCTTTATGGCCCATGGCTGGTTACTGGTACATAAACAGACAGGGCAAGTGACTTTAGCGGCTTTGGATGACTAAAAGCCTTCATAAGTATTATTAACAGAATATACCCAATGCGAAGGATTTTTAGGTGAGGAACGAAGACAGTTAAATGCTCCTGAATTAACTGCATTCCCACCATCCATGGTGATCATAACAAAACCTAAAAATGATTCGCGACGGGTATATCATGACGTTTGATTGGCTTTTTCAAGTAGCTTAATTGAATTCATATTAGGAAGTGTAATAGCAGCATAGAGCCTATGAATAGGCATTTGGCTGATTAAATTAAATAGCTGGTGATATAGTTTATAACCAATACCTAAACCAGTGGAATCTGGTTTAATATAGATTGTCACTTCTGAAGAGGTTTGGTAAGCAGCCCTTTCCTTAAATTGTGCATTATAGGCAAAACCAACAACTTGCTCTTGCCATTCAGCAACTAGCAGATAATAAAGAGAGTTGTTATTAAATGCTTTATACCATGAACGTCGTTTTTCAATAGACCAAGGCTCAATATCAAAAGTGGCGTTCGTTTTTAACACATAGTAGTTGTATATTTCATTGATCTGGGCTAGGTCTGGAGAGGTTGCTGGCCTTATTTTTGCTTTCATAGCTAACTCTTTTTTCCAGTGAACAAAATGTTAATGATGAGGTAGTGTAAATCTCATGGTTGCTGAGGCCAAGGCTTTGCAAGACTAAGTATTTGGTAGGTTGGCTTTATAAGATCTAAACTTATTTAGATCTTATATGGTGTTCAGGTTATGATCAAATTTGAGGTTTATATAAATGATAAGCTTTATTCCGAAGCTGATGTAGCATTTGGTGATCAGTTAGAAACAGCTGTCTTCAAATTAGTCGGCGATGAAGGTATTGGCATGGTAATGACAGCTTTTTTACCAACCTCGCTTGAGTCAAAAAAATATTTGAACTGGGAGTATGAATATTTAGATGTTGGTGATGAAATAAGGATTAAACTGACTAAAGCTGAAGCAGCGGAAACAACCCAGATAACAGATCATACTGAACCTGAAAATGAAGAAAAAGCCGAAAGCAGCTTATTTTGCTCATTTTGTGGCAAAGGTGATTTAGAAGTAAGAAAAGTTATCTGTGGTGAAGAGGGTAATATCTGTGATGAATGTATAGAGCTTTGCTACAGTGTGATTGAGGATGAAAAACAACGTTAATACTGTAAACACTCCTTACTATGGCTGTATAGTAACAATATGCAAAATGATAAAAAGTAAAAAATCTACTTGATGTCATTATTATATTCTAGCATGATACCCCACCTACAATTTAAGGGTAGGTATTTTACATGAAACACATGCGTTTACTGGTTATTTTGGCTTGTACTATTTTTGCTGGATGTGCATCTAACCCAATGCTTGTTTCACAGCAGCAGACTATAAAAGTAGTTGATTCAAGTCTATCTCAAGTGGTTTTTCTCCGTTCCTCTTTTGTCGGTAGTGCTATTAGTGCATCATTATATGATGTGACTAATGGAGAGCCTGAGTTTATTGGAATTATCGCTAATGGTACTAAAATCGCCTATGATACGACACCTGGTCCACATACTTTTATGGTAGTTTCGGAGGCGGCAGACTTTTTACAAGCTGAGATTTTACCTGGAAAAACATACTATAGCCTTGTGACCCCAAGAATGGGTATGTGGAAGGCAAGATTTTCCTTATGGCCCATTCGTAATGACAGCTCTTCCAAGTTTAATACAAGTATGCCTGAGTTTAAAAAATGGCTTGATAATACAAAACTTGTTGAAAATTCAGACAAATCAAAAGCATGGTATAAAAAGAATGCAAATAGTGTGAAAAGCAAACAGGTAGAGTATTGGCCAGTATGGAAAGAGAAATCAGCTGAAGATATAGAAAAGCGTACACTAAATCCTCAAGACGGTATTTAAAAACTGTCTGATGCCAAGCGATTATAATCAGCTTGGCATCTTTTCTTTTTCTAATATTTTAATCATTATTATTATTCGGTTAGGCACTGAAACACATACCCCATTAAATATTCATGAATTTCTTTACAGCGTTCATTTTTAAGGTCGTAAATTGATGACTCTGCTGGAAAATAAACTTTCCATTGCCCTTGATCCTGGGGGGTTAAGGTTATTTGGGTATTGGTGGTGGCGAGTTTGACTGGCGTGGTGGAGGCGACTACTGGAATTGCGAATGCATCTCCTATCTGTATATATAGACCTGCCTGATCTTTGTTTTCAGCTCCTTTGCAACCTGCGAGTAAACAAAACTTAAAACGAGTTGGAGTGAGCCCTAAGGCAACAATGTTTTTAGCAATTTCGCTACCTGACAAATAGGCTTTGTAACCACCACTGTTGTAATCGGTAATAAAGTTTTGATTATTGGCATGGCTGAGCAGGGTAATTGGGTGTATTTTATTACCGTTATAACTATGAAGATCTGGGTTTTTCCAATAGCGTTTAGCGACACAGGCTGCATCCATACTAACAATTTGCAAATAATCGTCCAATGCAGAGTCATTTTTTGATATTTCTACTATTAGGCTTTTTTTTAGCATTTTTTCTTCCTTGAATACTGTAATTATGTCCCTTATTTGTCGGTTTTGCTGCAAATCCTGTTTTATAATTAAAAAAGAACGTTTTATAGATGCCTAAAATATTAAGATGAAGTTATATAGAAGTATATAGAGGGGCGGCCGTTATACTAAAGTACATTTCGCTATAGCCTTCTCGAATGATTATTGGCTACCTCCAGTGTATACCCAATGCGAGTGGTTTTTAGGGGCGGCCGTCGAGCGACGACAACAATCCCTAAAAATCACTCGAGAAGGGTATAACTGGTTTTAGTGTGAGGTTGGCGATAGAATCTACCTATGAAAGAGTTGTTCATGTTACTTATCAGAGCCTATCAGCTAGCAATTAGCCCGTTATTTGGCAGAAACTGTCGGTTTTATCCCAGCTGTTCTACTTATGCTCTTGAGGCTGTGGAGCAATACGGTGCAATTAAAGGCTGTTGGTTAGCTACTAGACGTTTACTGCGTTGTCATCCTTGGCATCCGGGTGGCTATGACCCTGTGCCAGGTACTGTTGATTGCTGTGAGCAAACTGAAACTGATAATAATCAATCTCAAGCTGCTGCTAATAATAAGACACATTCTAAAGGTTGAGATTTTTTAAAGACACCCTCACCCCAGCCCTCTCCCAGAGGGAGAGGGAGCTAAAAATGTCTTTTGCGACACCCTAAGTAAGCGAAAATAACTTCCCTCGTACCTGGTGCCGATAGTCACTAGGGCTCGCTAAGGCATGCTTTTTAAACGTACGTGCAAAATAACCTTCGTCGTTAAAACCAACTGCATCGGAAATTTCTGCAATGGTTAGGTTGGTATGGTTAAGTAGCTCTTTGGCAGCTTGAATTCTGATTTTTTGCAAATAACTGGACGGTGTTTGATGGGTAGCGGCTTTAAAGCGCCGGTTAAACGTTCGTAAACTCATTTGTAACTGTTCTGCCAATTGCTGCCAATGAATGGACTGACTGTGATTGGATGAAATCCATTGTTGGGCTTCAATAATTGCTTCATCCTGATGATTACGAGTATCTTCAAAAGAATAGAAAGAGGTTTCGTAAGGGCGGCGTATTTCCCGTGAAAATTGCTGCTCTACTCGGGTGGCAATTTTTTCTCCTAATAGCTTACCGATTAAATGTACGGTTAAATCGGCAATAGAGTTGACACTACCTGCGCAATAAATGCGTTCACTATGGGTGATTAAGTGATGACGACACAGCTCAATATTAGGGTAGCGGCGACTGAAAGTATCAAAATAGTACCAGTGTGTGGTGGCAGGTTGATTATCCAGTAAGCTTGCCTCTGCTATTAAGGCTACCCCCGTACCGGCTGCGCAGATCGTGGCTTGTCGTTGATACTGTTGTTGCAGCCACTTAATCAATGGTTGGTGGTTGTGAATAGTTGTATGTGGGTTGCGCCACAAGCCAGGGATGATAATTAAATCTGTTGTTTCAATATCTTTCAGTGAACAGTGGGGGGTAATACTTAACCCACCCGTAATAGCAACAGGTTGGCCATCCCAACTACCGACAATGATTTCCAGGGGCTGTTGGCGGGTTTTATGATAAGCCTGGAAAGTTGCATTGGCTGCATTCAACATTTCCATAGGTAAGGTTAGGCTGGTGCCTAGCATATGCTCAATGGCAATTAGAGTAATTCGAGTGTCCATCACATAACAGATTTTTCACCAGTGGGTAGTGACTAAATAATCCTAATATTTGGCGAAAATGTCCAGTCTTGTTAGTCAGAACGAAATTACACTGTAGTGAGTGTTGTTAGTGGTGCATCTAGTTCATCAGAATGCCTTTAGAGCGTCTACTCGTTCCAAAACCATTGGCTTATACCTTTCACTAGCCTCCAAAACGCCGTTATAGGTAAATCAACTTTAAGGGGTAATGGTTTGTCTAGACTTCCTGTTATTGTCGGTATGGGTGGTATTAACTCCGCTGGCCGTACCTCGTTACATCATAGTTACAAACGTTTAGTGATTGATCAGCTTACTCAAGCAGAAGCTGATAGTACCTGGCGAAGCCTGGCCCAGCTGATGGGGATTAATTATGGGGTTGATCAGCAGAATTATATCAAACAACATACCCTAATCCGTCAAATAGAGTCAGGCTATTTTGATACTGAACAACTGTCGTATCATCAAGCAGAACAATTTCAAGCAGGCGCCAGTGTCGTATTAGCAAAACGTAAGTTGCCTGCCGATATTCCATCCCATTGGCAGCTAGAAGATATTGATGCACGCCATGTAAAAGTCACTTTTACCGATATCCAAGCTTGGTTATTGCCTGCTACCCGGCAAGCGGCTGTCCGTGCTGCTGGACAATTACCTAGTGGATTTAAGCCTGATCAGTTATATCAATCCCGTAACCATCCCCGAGGCCTGCAGTTAACAGTCTATGGTGCATCTGATGCGTTAGGCTCAATAGGTGTTGATTGGCAACAGGTTATGCAATGGGTGAAGCCTGATCAAGTCGCTGTTTATGCAGGCAGTGGGATGAGCCAACTGGATTACAACGGCAATGGAGGCATGCTCAAAGCCCAGCTGTTGGGCAAGCGAGTTACGTCTAAGCAATGCCCATTAGGTATGGCAGAAATGCCAGCTGACTTTATCAATGCTTATTTGTTGGGAAGTGTTGGTAATACCGGTACCAGTATGGGTGCTTGTGCCACCTTCTTATATAACCTGAAAAATGGTATAGACGACATTCGTAGTGGTCGCTGCCGAGTTGCAATTGTTGGTAATGCGGAAGCCCCTTTGTTACCCGAAGTATTTGATGGCTATGGCACAATGGGTGCTTTGGCAACAGACAACGAGCTGCGGGCATTAGATAAGCTGGCAGCAGACCAGTCACTAAACTATCAACGTGCTTGCCGTCCATTTGGTGAAAACTGTGGGTTTACCTTGGCGGAGTCTGCTCAATTTGTCGTGTTATTCGATGATGAGCTAGCTTTGGAGCTGGGGGCTAATGTGCTGGGGGCAGTCGGTGATGTCTTTGTTAATGCCGATGGTTTTAAAAAATCTATTTCCGGCCCAGGTGTGGGTAATTATTTAACCATGGCTAAAGCGATGGCCTCTGCCCGTGCTGTTTTAGGCGAAGAAGCGCTGCGGTTAAGAAGTTTTGTCCAGGCCCATGGCACTGGTACGCCGCAGAACCGGGTAACAGAATCGCATATTTTGGATAAAGCCGCTGAAGTTTTTGGCATTACAGGCTGGCCGATTACTGCTGTAAAAGCGTTTGTTGGGCACTCTATTGGCGCAGCAGCCGGTGACCAGTTGGCAAGCACTTTGGGTGTTTGGCAGTATGGGGTATTGCCAGGTATTACCACAATTGATAAGCCTGCAGCAGATGTATATCAAACCCATTTAAAAATAAATACCCAGCATCAAACCGTAGATAAAAGCGCACTGGATATTGCATTATTGAATGCGAAAGGGTTTGGCGGAAATAATGCGACAGCATTTATTATCGCACCACATATCACCCAGCAAATGCTACAGAAAAAACATGGCAAGTCAGCCTATCGGCATTATTTAAAATCCAATGAGCAAGTGCAGGCCAATGTTGAAGCATACGATCAGCGTTGCATAGCTAATCAACAACAACCTATTTATCAGTTTGGTGAAGGGGTTATTGAAGGTGAAAATATTCAGTTTGATACCCAGGCAATTCGCTTGCCAGGGTTTGAGCATGAAGTTTCACTGGATTTAGATAACCCTTATCCTGATATGGTGTAATTGGAGAGTTTCGCTGAGCTATATGAGTTTTCATATAGCCTAGCCCAAATATTTCATCAAATCACAAAAAAATCCATGTAGTTCAGTGGTATCTGATGAAGTATTCGGGCTAGTGAGGACAGAATTTATGATTCCACAAGTATTTGAAGTAACGGCAATAGGCAAAGGGGCTATTTTTGTCATGCCAAAGCTATCATCAATGTGGCTGAACGATGATATAAAACATTTACGCTCAAACAGCAATTGATATGGTCTCAGCTGCTCGTGGTGTTGGTATTCCAGACACTCAAGAACAATATGATTTAATATGTAATTATGAAAAGGGAAGTCTCGATTAAAAAAGTCAACCTGCTCCCTAAGCAAAAAGAGTATCTGAGCAAATATTCCAAGAAACAACTAAAATAAGAAGGTTAGATTAAACCAGATGGTTGGAAGCCTGCTAAGGAATATGAGCTTTGGTAAAGCGCGACAAGATGTTTAAAAATGGTGTTTAGTAATACTGAGAAAGAAATTATATGGGTAGATACCTGGAACGATTTATATGATTTAATTGAAAAATATCCAGGTGGATATATATTGCTACCTGACTATATTGAAACTGATAAGGAAGGTGCTGAAGGTTGGATACAAAATGCTGCTTATGAAAGTAATCGAATTGTATTCAAGGTAGAGTATTTCAAAGGTAAAGAATCAATATTTATAAACAAGATGGAGGCATAAGCATTTAATAAGTTCAGATAAGAGGAACTTCTGATGTTGCACCACAATAAAAAACCCGCTGCAAGCATATGTCACTCGTACAAACTTCCATTAATATCCTATCTCAGCTGTGATCACCCCTGTTTAGGGTTGGTATATACGTATTTTCCGAGTAAAAATCATTATCTTTAATTTTTATTTTGAGCAATGATAAGGCAAGCTTATGAGTATGAATTATAGTTGCAATTATTATAGGTTTGGTTGAAATCTGTTCGCTTTATTGCTCTTCAATTCAAAGCCTCTTAACTTAATTATTGAAAAATCTCTTGTAATGCTAATGAAACGACTACCTACCCCTGCAGAAGTTAAAGTTAACTGTCTCATCTTTATTGCTGTGTTATGTGCGATGTGTGGGATCGTATACTATGGTAAAAACCCCAGTCCACCGGAGAGTGTGGAGCAACAGTATTTAAATCTGGGCTCCTACGAGCAATCTAAAGAAAAATTTAAGGACTTGTTATTGAACTCAGAAGACCCAGAACAAGTGGATTCGGCTTATAACGAATTTGTTGATGATGTTCAAAGTAACTTTGCCTTGATGGAAGGGGTAAAATCAGGGAAAGAAAAGTTATTTTACAGTATTTTGAGAACATTTATTGAGGAAACGGCACAAAAAAATATTCAATTGAATGATGTAATGATTGCAGTTCAATCACCGAGAATTCTTGACTACTCTATTTTAAAGCGGGAAGGTGAGTTTGAGTTTCAAATAGGAGTAGTTAGCGATTATATTAAAAAAGCAACTGAAAATAATGAGTATACTTTCAATGCAATTGTAAATTTACAAGAAAAGTTAAAAGCACTTGGGGAAGATAGTCAAATATATAAAAATTCAGTAAGTGCAATAAGTGAAACTTTCGCAAAACAGAAGCCTGTTTTGGAATTATTAGGCCAAGCACAAATCGATTATGGTAATCATTTGTTAGGTATATTAGAAAACCTAAAAAATAACAAAAAAGTATGGTTGTATGAAAATGATATGTTGGTAATTAATGATGATGGGGTGCTAACTAAACATAATCAGTT
Organism: Spartinivicinus marinus; assembly: GCF_026309355.1. Lineage (NCBI taxonomy): Bacteria > Pseudomonadati > Pseudomonadota > Gammaproteobacteria > Oceanospirillales > Zooshikellaceae > Spartinivicinus > Spartinivicinus marinus. Next base: position 91,274 of record NZ_JAPJZK010000001.1, on the reverse strand, counting down.
GTTTAATTTTCTGGAAGAAGATGAATAAAAAATAAATGATTTGGTAGAGCAGTTAGTTCCATTGCTATAAATGGCCTTTGATTTGAGTAAGACAATATTAAGTTTCCCCCAATAACAGCTTGAGAGGATAATTGCATTAGTGGTGTCTCAAACTTCTTCCTAATCCGCTGTCATTGCGAGGAAAAAATCTGACTAGGAATCCGAAGGGAGCAGTCAGACTTCTGGGAACCGGAAAAAGCACTCATCGGTTTTGCATCATAAAAGTTTTGTGCAATTGAAAAGAGTACAGAAGAGTAGGGGCAGTCCTATGATAGTAAGAGATTTTTCAGTAGATAGACTTATTCACGAAGTGAAGAAAATGAAAGAATTTCTACTAGGTTAGAAAACGATGAGATTAGAAGTGATATACGTAATAACACTTAATTGAAGGTAGGCGAAATAACTTAATTTTATATTTAAAATAAGCAAGCCTTATAATAATTTGAACTGGTTGATTTTTGAACCAGTGCGTATAAAATACCGACGCTTTATTGCTATTGAATGATTCGATCTTATTGATCTCAAGTAGCTTTTAGTTGTCATGACAATACTCGCTCTGGGTATGGGTGAGTTTTTGAAGTTCTCTTATTACGGATATAGGTAGAGTTGTGCATTACCGAAGTAAAAAACTAATTATCAAGCTTATATATGTCCTGTCTCTTCTGAGCTGTTCTACTGGATATGTTTTTGCTAAAACATATACTACAAGCTTGACTGGTGGTCAGGTTTTTAAAAGCAGGGGGGATGCTGAAGCAGCTATGAAGAGTACGAGTGATGCTGCTTCTTTACTTAGGTATGACTCAATACAGTCTAAAACAGCTAGTGAGATTATTTATCTGTATAAAATTCCCCCTAAAGACCCTAAATCAACTCCTTGGGTTTATCATCATGTACGCTGTGATGCTAAGGATGAAACATATACTACAGAACAAGCAGCTATTCTAGGTGGAATGAGAAAATATTATAATGGTTGTGGTGATCCATCTATAGAAAATAAAGGCCAGTGGGGAACACTTAATAATAAAACATCAGGATCGTGTGGTAGTACAAATACCTATCCTAAATACTACAAAGGCTTAGAATATATCAATACTAGAGGAGTCACAGTTAAATACTGTAAACATATTAATGGGGGAGTTTCTGATGGTTTTACTGTTTATCGTGAGCGAGAAGTGTTTGACTGCCCTGAGAATTATAAACCAAGTCCACTAGGTGTTAAGTGCGTTTATAAAGACAATATCGTTGCAACAATTAGTGAAAAATGTGAGCCGCATGAAAACTGTACTCCTCCAGAAACTGAAGAAACACCTGAGGAGTGTGAGGAAGGATTTGAATTGGTTAATGGAGAGTGCGTGCCAAAATGCCCAGAAGGATATGTACGTAATGAAAAAGGTGAATGCGTTTTAATAATTGAGATAATTAAAGATAATGGACCAGGAGACCCTTGTGATAAGAATCATCCAAATACTCGCCCAAGCGTAGGCGAGCCTATACGCATATCAACAGGTAATATGTTTCACCAAAATGTCGATATTACAGGACGCCTCCCACTAATCAGAACCTATAACAGTAGTACGGGTGAATGGACACATAATTATCAGACTTACTTAACTATTAATAATCAATTAATTTTACTAAAAGATGGTGATGGCAAGGGCTTTCAGTTTAAATTAAAGAATTCTGAGTGGGTAAGTGACCCTGATGTATTTCATAAGCTTGAAGAGACTACTGAGTACAACGCGGCTTGGAAAGTCACATTTTCAAATAATGTTATAGCCTGGTTTGATTTCAAAGGAAAAATTATTAAAAAACGTGTATTGGGTGGTGTAGAGCTCGATTTTATAAGGGAAGGAGCAAATCTTACTATCAATGATACGAAAAGTAATTATAAGTTAAATATGATTGTTGGTGAGTATGACCGTGTATTACAAGCTTCAATAGACCCCAATGAAAGAGTTGTTTATCAATACAGTGATCAAGGACAGTTATTATTTGTTACTTATCCTAATAGTAAAACTCGTCAATTTAATTATGAGGATAGTCGTTTCCCTAGATATCTAACCAGCTTAATTGATGAAAATGGTGTTGTAGCTATTAACTGGAAGTACGATAATCAAGGTCGAGCCATATCATCTGAGCGAGCTAACAGTAAAGAAAAATATACTCTTACCTATGGTGATGATTTTACAACAGTAGTGAATCCACTCGGTAAGGTCACAACCTATTATTTTAAAAAAATTCATGGAATTAAATACTTAACTGAAGTTACAGGTCATGCGTCTGAAAACTGTGCTGCTGCTAATCAGTCGTATGAGTATTATAGTAATGCGCTATTAAAAGCTAAAACTGATTGGAATGGAGTCAGAACCACTTATCAATATAACCAAAGAGGCCTAGAGGTGTCTAGAACTGAGGCATCAGGGACATCAGATTCATATACTGTTTACACTGAGTGGCACCCCTTTTTCGCTAAACCAACAAAAATTGCTGAGCCAGGCAAGGAAACAACATTAGAATATAGTGAGGCAGGACAGCTCATTAATTTAATCGAAAATGATACTACTTCTGTTTTTTATCGTGGTGGTAATGCAAATGGATTTTCAGAAGAAGTAATTGAAGACCCAAGTGATAAAGAGACTAGTGTCGTTATACCTGAAATAGAAGTTAAAGGCTCTGAATCAAGTGATTATTTGAATGGTACAAATAAGAGTGAATATTTAACTGGATTGATAGGAAATGACACACTTCTTGCAGGTGAAGGAAATGACGTACTAGAAGGTGGAAAAGGAAATGATAGCCTAGATGGTGGTGCGGGCAATGATATTTACTTATTTGGCCGAGGCGACGGACAGGATAGGATAAATAACTATGACCCTAGACAAGGGAGCCTTGATAAATTGCGATTTAAAAGTGGAGTATCTCCACAAGATGTAAGATTACGTCGTAATGCTAATCAATTAATTGCAGAAATTATAGGTACATCAGATAGTGTAATCATCAATAACTTTTTCCATAATGGCTATAATCTTGATGCTATTGAGTTTGATGATGGCACAAAGTGGTTATTGACTAAAATTAGGCAATTAGTACAGCGTCCGTCGGACGATAAGGACGAAATTCACGGCTATGAAAGCGATGATGAATTACATGGTGGGGCAGGTCATGATGTGATCTCAGGCCATCAAGGTGCGGACCGGCTGTTTGGTGACGCTGGGCATGATCGCCTGCTGGGGGATGACGGCGATGATGTGTTATTCGGTGGTGAAGGCAATGACAACCTATCAGGTGGCGCGGGTCAGGATCGTCTACATGGTGGTGAAGGCTCAGATACCTTAACGGGTTATACCGGTGATGACATACTGGATGGTGGCCCTGGTAATGACAATTCTGATGGTGGTGCGGGCAATGATATTTATTTGTTTGGCCGAGGGGATGGGCAAGACCGAATTACTAATTATGATCCAACGCCAACCCATATCGATATCTTGCGTTTTAAAGCTGGTATAGCGCCAAAAGATATTAAGCTGCGTCGGAGTGGTAATTTATTAATCGCAGAAATTATGGACACGTCAGATAATGTGATTGTGAATTATTTTTTCAATACAGGCTATGCGCTAGATGCTATTGAATTTAATGATGGCACAAAGTGGTCATTGACTAAAATTAGGCAATTAGTACAGCAGCCGTCGGATGATAAGGACGAAATTCACGGCTATGAAAGCGATGATGAATTACATGGTGGGGCAGGTCATGATGTGATCTCAGGCCATCAAGGTGCGGACCGGCTGTTTGGTGACGCTGGGCATGATCGCCTGCTGGGGGATGACGGCGATGATGTGTTATTCGGTGGTGAAGGCAATGACAACCTATCAGGTGGCGCGGGTCAGGATCGTCTACATGGTGGTGAAGGCTCAGATACCTTAACGGGTTATACCGGTGATGACATACTGGATGGTGGCCCTGGTAATGACAATTCTGATGGTGGTGCGGGCAATGATATTTATTTGTTTGGCCGAGGGGATGGGCAAGACCGAATTACTAATTATGATCCAACGCCAACCCATATCGATATCTTGCGTTTTAAAGCTGGTATAGCGCCAAAAGATATTAAGCTGCGTCGGAGTGGTAATTTATTAATCGCAGAAATTATGGACACGTCAGATAATGTGATTGTGAATTATTTTTTCAATACAGGCTATGCGCTAGATGCTATTGAATTTAATGATGGCACAAAGTGGTCATTGACTAAAATTAGGCAATTAGTACAGCAGCCGTCGGATGATAAGGACGAAATTCACGGCTATGAAAGCGATGATGAATTACATGGTGGGGCAGGTCATGATGTGATCTCAGGCCATCAAGGTGCGGACCGGCTGTTTGGTGACGCTGGGCATGATCGCCTGCTGGGGGATGACGGCGATGATGTGTTATTCGGTGGTGAAGGCAATGACAACCTATCAGGTGGCGCGGGTCAGGATCGTCTACATGGTGGTGAAGGCTCAGATACCTTAACGGGTTATACCGGTGATGACATACTGGATGGTGGCCCTGGTAATGACAATTCTGATGGTGGTGCGGGCAATGATATTTATTTGTTTGGCCGAGGGGATGGGCAAGACCGAATTACTAATTATGATCCAACGCCAACCCATATCGATATCTTGCGTTTTAAAGCTGGTATAGCGCCAAAAGATATTAAGCTGCGTCGGAGTGGTAATTTATTAATCGCAGAAATTATGGACACGTCAGATAATGTGATTGTGAATTATTTTTTCAATACAGGCTATGCGCTAGATGCCATCGAATTTAATGATGGCACAAAATGGAATCTCGATACAATTAAATCTAAAGCACAAACTAATTAATAACTAATTGTTTTTTTATTAGGCAGCCAATGCTGCCTAACAGCAGTTTTTTATATTTAAATATTTTGAGAATAATTGATATGAAGTTTACTCAAACAGTATTGGCTGGCTCATTAGCATTTATTTTTTCCTCTTTGGGGTTAGCCAGCACATCAAGCTCAATTAGTTACCAATACAATGATATGGGTTTGGTGAGCCAAGTTGATGACCCAAGAACAGATGTACAGGATATCACCCAATTTCATTACAGCGAAAAAGGCCAATTAACGGAAGTTATTAATGCTCTGGGCCATACTACTCGTTTAGAAAACCACGACAGTTATGGTAATCCTCAGCGTATAGTTGATGCTAATGGCCTAGTGACCGAGCTGACTTATAACCGTCGTGGCTGGCTGACCCAAGCTTCTGTAAAGAGTGCTGCAGGTAATGCGATTACTCAGTTTACTTATGATGGAGTAGGGCAAATTACTGCAGTGGTTTTACCTAATGGCAGCCAATTAAATTATACCTATGATGCTGCTAGGCGTTTAACGAGAGTTAGTAACGGCTTAGGTGAACGGATTGATTATCAACACGATAACATGGGCAACCTTACTCAGCAGCAGGTGACATCAGCCACTGGTTCTGTTGTTAGTCAATCGACTCAGGCTTACGATGAAATGGGGCGATTGCTGCAAGCTGTTGGTGCTGGGGGGCAAACAACTCGTTTTCAGTATGACAAAAATAGTAATACAACAGCTACAACGAATCCTCGCAATTATAAAACGAGTCAAGCCTTTGATGGTTTAAATCGTTTGGTAGAAATTACTGACGCTTTAAATCAGGTGACTCAACTTAAATACGATGTGCAAGGTAATTTAACTCAAGTCACTGATCCGCGAGGGGTAACGACGACCTATGTTTATAATGGTTTAGGCCAACTAGTTAAGGAAGTTAGCCCAAGCAGTGGTACAACACATTATTTACATGATGCGGTGGGTAATTTAACAGAAAAAACCGATGGCCGAGGCCGTATTACTCGTTATCGTTATGATGCATTGAACCGGCTAACCCAGCGTATTTATCCATCAACACCCACATTAAATGTCACTTATCTTTATGATGACACCAGCGATGGCAGCAAAGGCATTGGTCGCTTAACTGGCATTCAGGACCAGTCAGGCTTAATTGCTTACCATTACGATGACCGAGGCAATGCCACCAAAACCATGCGCTCGGTAAGCCTGAATGGTAAGGATCAATTCTTTGGCGTGGCTTATGGTTACAACCTGGCTAACCAACTGACCCGTATTCAATACCCTTCTGGTTTAACCATCAGCTACCAGCGCAATAGCAATGGTCAGGTTAACCAAGTCACGGGGCAATTTAAGGGAGGCGACCAGGTCATTAATTTAGCCAACAATATTGGCTATGTTCCCTTTGGCCCTGTACAACAACTGACGTGGGGTAACGGTAAAACCTTAAACCGCCAATATGATCAGGACTTACAGTTAACTCAGCAAACCGTGCAAGGGATTCAAGAGCTAAATTACCAGTACGATCCTAACGGTAACATTACCGGCATTGAGAACTTATTGGCTGAGCAAAACAACAGCTCATATGGTTATGACCCGTTAGACCGCTTAATTGAAGAGCAAGCTAATTATGGCCGTAAAACCTATGAATATGATCCGGTTGGTAACCGCACCAAGCGTACAACTGAAAAAGCCGGTAAAACTGAAACCCAACAATTAATTTATGCTAGCAACAGTAACCAAGTAGTCCGTCGTAATGAAGGGCCTTTTACCTATGATGGTATGGGTAATATGACGCGCAATGGGCAAGGACTTAGCTTTAAATATGATGGCCAAGGGCGACTAAAAGCCGTTGTTAAAGGTGGTACTACCCAAGCCAAATACCGTTATAACGCGATTGGCGAACGATTAGTAAAAGCCTTAAACAGCCAGACTGTTATTTATAGCTACAACCAAAACGGGCAACTGTTAGAAGAAGCTTATTATAACGCTAGCAATAAACTCTTCTACACCCGTAACTATGCGTGGTTAGGTACGCAACCGATAGCCATGTTAGAGCAATGGTTAAACGACAAAGGCCAAAGCACTAAACAGCAAGTGGCGTATATCCATAGTGATCACCTTAATACCCCACGAGTAGCTACCAATGCAGTAGGTCAAGCCATTTGGCAATGGCAATCCGATGCATTTGGGGTTGGCTTAGCTAATGAAGATGTAGATGGTGATGGCCAGAAGACAGTGGTTGCACTGCGTTTTCCTGGGCAGGTTTTTGACCCCGAGTCAGGATTACACTACAACTATTTTAGGGATTACGACCCGAATTTAGGGCGGTATGTTCAGAGTGATCCGATTGGGCTTGAAGGTGGATTGAATACTTATGCTTATGTAGAAGGAAATCCTCTTGTATATTTTGATGATAAGGGATTAAACACTCAAACTCTTATAAAACAAATTTTGGGGGGGCGTGGAAATTCAATAAGTTGTGTCCCTCAAACAGCTCGCTGGTTAGCTGCGGGAGATTGGAATGGAGTTTTAACTGTTGTAGATGCTTGCTGGCCAGGCATTCCAACTCATAAATTAAATCAGCTAAAGAAGTACTGTAAAGATAAAGTTAAGTGGGATGACATTATTAAACAAAAGTACAAGAGCTATGATAAGCTGGGAGCGCATGAAAAGAAAATAGCTGATAATATACTGGACCGCTTTCAACAGCAATATTTAAGTGGAACAGGTACTCCATTATCTAATATACGAGATGTAAGATACTTAAAAAATGGAATCTATGAAATTAAGTCAAAACAAGGAGTGAGGGTGTATTTAGACTCAAAAGGAAATGTTATAGGATATGGTAATAAAAATAGTCAGCCTAAAGATATCCCGAGACTTAAGTCATTGCTTGGTGAATAATGAGTGAATTAGATTTTGAATTATGGTTAGAATTTGAAGAGTGGAATGATGAATACAACGAGGTTTGTGAGTATTTCAATATGCATGTGAAATTAAAAAATGGAAACGTATATGCATTGAATGTTTGGACTAAGAAAGTCCTTGAAGATAGCTTGCAAGAGGACTTTGAACAAAGTGGACTTAAATATTTGTTATTACCAGATTTAGTAGTAGATAAAGCAAACCGAGACTATTTAGAAAAAGTTGTATTTCGATTGATAAGTAATGAGGAGATGAAAGAGAGCTGGTTGATAGGTGATGATAGTTAAGTGTAGGTAGCATACCAAATTATTGACCATACAGTTTGATGATAATTTAAATCTCTTCGGGTTCTATTCCCCGCCGCTTGCGGCGTAAAAGGGAGGGGTATTCATCTAACCAAAATACCCCGCTTCGCAGAGCGAAGTTGAGCGTAAGCGAAAGGGCTTGCCCTAGCCTGTCGAAATAAAATATATTTCGCACAACATTAATTCCCGGTTTTCAGTACCTGCTCAGACATACAGGTTTTCTAAAAATGCTCGTCTATTGCTGTATAGGGAGTGTGAGATATTTTTTTGCTCCCATCTAGCAAGATCTTCATGCTTAGTCTGGCTGAAAGCGTTTAGCATGGTCTGTTGACTCATTCCGTTTATACATAATGCAGGAATAATTAATACCATTCGATTAATATCAGATAGAGGACAGCGTTCAATAATGTGTTTGTATTTACCAAATAAGCTTTCAATAATATCGCTGCTCACTAATAATGGTGTTTGTTTGACCCCCAAATGAGCTTGCTTTGCCAAGTGACTCTTTAACCATCTGACAAGTCGTTTTCTAACAATTGATCCTCTTGGTAATGCTTCTGACAGTTGGCAGTATTGTCGATAAGTCCTCTGGTTAAGCCCTTTGTTTTTTAGAACCTTATTGACTTCGTTAACAATATGCGTGGTCCGACTAAAACCTTCAATAAATGTTTTCATTTGAGTAAAACCTGGAAGTGCTTTGCGTAGTTTTTCCAACGGACTATTCACTGCTGCTCGCCCACGTACTCGCATCAAACACTCTATTTTTGTACTCCATTTTGCTAGTTTACTAATACTTTGAAAACGCCCCTTGACCCTTATTTTTGGAGGTAATAAAAAAGCAAGCTCCGTTTGTCGTAATCGTGAGGCACCTTTTCTCACTGCTTCCAGAAATTGTTTTAGTGGCTTACTTTCTTTATATTGTTCTTGTAGTGCATTGGCTAGTACATGACCAATATCGTCAATGGTCGTGACGGACTTTACTCCAGATATTTGCTTCCACTGACTAACCCCCTTTGATAAATTACCTGCCTGATCTTTCACAATCACTGCCGGTGAGCCTGCTAACTCAAATATAGACACTAATTGTTGGGTGATGGTATCAGCATCTGTCTTTTCTGATACCTTTAAACCAATACACTCACAGTCACTCAGTGTTAAAGCTTGGCCCTTTTTTGCAAATACTTTGATTGGTACTCTCAGGACAACTAATACTTTTTTTACACCGATTACTATTGAGTGGTCCATAATGGCAACCCAAGGCTCTTTTGACTCAGTGACCTGATTTAAACAAGCTAAGCCTATACGTAAGGTCCAGTTAATAACAGATGTAAAATGTGGTATCCAGCCATAAGGGGTGGCACGTTGAGCATTCAATACACTTAAAATTCGAGGTACTGATCGGAATGAGACAAAAGCGCGCAGCACCATAAAAACACACTGCGTACGCACTTGTTGGGCTTGACTAAACTCAACGGCTGAAGTACTTGGTTGAACTGGGTTATTTTTTTTTCTTGTTTACTTCTTTTTCCAGTTGAATCAGTTTTGCTTCAAGTTCGGCTATTTTGAGCTCTTTTCTGGAAACTTTTTTGCGAAACTCCCGGATTTCTTCAGCCCGTTTTGTTGCTTTTTCTTTCCATTCGTCTCGGCTGTAACGCATTCTTGTCAGTTTATGCATTAGTGTGCACTTGCATTATTTCTATAGTTAATAAGTATACAATGCATTCTTATACTTTTGGTTGGAAACTTCAATAGCTAAAGAAGAGGACTGAAAACCGGGATATAAAGCCGTACATTAAATAAACAATTTCGACAGGCTAGGCTTGCCCCGGGGATCTTTATTAGGTAAGTCCCTGTTAATCAGTGGGCTTGCCTGCATTCACCTATTTATTACCTTCACCTGAGCAACGGCTGTTGTACAACCCTAAACAGCACTTGCCGTCCATCCAGGCAAAGAACTTTTGCATGATGCGCCATGTAACCAAAAATACGGAGACAGTAGATCAGAAACTAAGCGGAAGATTATACAGAAAAATTGGCTTTACCACATTAGCGTTATAACGAAGGCATCAGTTATGATTTTAATTTGGCTAAAAAAGGGCTGATTTTACGACGATAAACTGGGAATTAACAGCATAGAGCATTTAACTGTCAACCCAATCACCTATTTATATAGGCTCATGGGGCTTCGTCACTTGATGGCCTCACCTAAAAACCCTTCGCATTGGCTATATTAGAGGTGCCCTAAAGTCCATCACATCGCTCTTGCAGATTTGGCAAGTCGCACTAAATTAATAAACTCAGCGCGATAGCCATACTCATCAGTACCGCGAGCATCCTTGGCTAATGCAATGATGTCATCGAAAGAGAAGTCACCCAGGTATTGGCCGCCGCGTAATAATTGTCCAAATGCAGCGACACTGGCAGCAAAGCGAATATCTGTCGTGGTTGCTGTAATACTGGTTGCTTCTGCTTCTTTGTTGATAGGTACTTCAATCAATTGGCTGATATCTGAATCAGGCAGTTTATAACGTAATTTCAGAAATGCATATTCAGTTGCTTTTTCTGATGCCTCTTGCTTGGTGTCTTGCTGATACCGTAAATTATCTATGAGGGCTCCCTCTGAGTTAGTTGGGGTGATCTCATAAATTGCAGTTACCGTGTGGCCTGAGCCAATATCACCAGCATCTACCTTATCATTATTAAAATCTTCTCGATTTAAAAGGCGTGTTTCATAGCCAATCAATCGATATTCTGAAACCCTATTTGGATTAAATTCAATTTGTATTTTTACATCTTTTGCAATGGGGTATAAAGTGGAGCTGGCTTCATCAACTAATACTTTTCTTGCCTCATTTAGCGTATCAATATAAGCGGCATTGCCATTGCCGTTTTGCGCCAATATTTGCATTAACGCATCGTTATAATTACCTTGACCAAAGCCTAACACAGAAAGAAAAATACCGACTTCCCGTTTGCGTTCAATATAGCTTTTAAGTTCTTCACGGTTGGTGATACCTATATTAAAATCACCATCGGTTGCTAAAATAACTCGGTTAACCCCTTCTTTGTTAAAGTTTTGCTCTGCTAATGCGTAGGCTTGCTTGATACCTTGGGCACCTGCGGTAGAGCCCCCTGATTGTAATTGATCGAGGGCAGCTAATACCTTTGCTTTTTGTTTAACTTGAGTGGGCTCAAGTACTGTGGCAGCTCGACCCGCATAGGTCACGATGGCGACGGTATCTTCTGGGCTTAAATTTTCAACCAGCAGGCTGAAAGCATTTTTTAGTAGCGGTAATTTATCTGGATGATTCATTGACCCAGATACATCCAGTAAAAATACCAGGTTAGCATGTGGCTTTTCGGTTAGGGTAATGTTGTGACCTTTAATACCGATATGGAGTAGTTTGGTGTGCTGATTCCATGGGGTTGGGTAAACCGCGATGGTTGGTTTAAATGGCTGTTTTAACTCTTTTGGAAGGGGATAAGCATAATCAAAATAGTTAATTAATTCTTCAACACGCACAGCATTTTTCTGTGGTAATTTACCTTTATTCAAGGCATTGCGTGTAAATGCATAGGAGGCTGTATCCACATCAATAGAAAAGGTAGAAACGGGCTCTTCAAACACTTTTTTTACGGGGTTTGGAGTGATTTTTTCAAATTGATCCCTGCCTTTATCTTGATATTGCCCTGCTGAGTTATCTGCCAAAGTGGGTTTTGAAGGTAATGTTGAAACTGGCTGCGCTGCAATTGCCGGAGTGGCTGGTAGTCTTACTAACTCTGTTTTTATATCGACTTTTGCTTTTGCCGGTGGATTTACTACAGGCGCTGTAGCGGCTTGAACCTGAGTCGGCTCTGTCGCTTGTGAAGCGATTTCCTGCTCGCGACGTGCTTCAATTCTACCGGATTTCTTAAAACCAACAGTATCTGCTTTTGTTGGTTCTGGAGATGTAGACGCTAGACTATCTAACGGAATAGTCTGTTCGTCTTGTTGCCATAAGAAAGTCGTTACTGCTACTGCTAACACACTAGTCAGTACTGTGCCTCCAATGATTTGTTTTTTCATGATGAAACTCCATAGCTTTTGATTAAAAACATGGATAATACGTTTCACGCGTTCAAATCCTTGGAATTTTTTTTGCTCTTTTTTTGCTTGGCTGTTTTTGGCGGTAGTGAAAGCCTCACAAGCCATATTAATCGCTTGTTGCTTAGCTTCGTTAGAAGGTGGGGGAGGTTCAATATGCCTCAGTTGATTTAAGTCTTGTTCTTCAATCATGATGCATCAACGCTTTCAATTGTTTTTTAGCTTCGTGTATGTACCAGGATACGGTGCTCTCTTTACAGTCCAGCACATTGGCTGCTTCACTATGGGATAGGCCTTCTGCATATACTAATAAAACTGCATCACGCTGCTTGTCGGGTAATTGTTGTACCAGCTGCCATAATTGCGTGTTATGCATCTGCTGTTCTGAAGTATTACCATTTGTGGCAACTGATATTTCATCAATATTGGCATGATTACGTTGCTTGCGTTGAAAATCTCTCACTGTATTCAATACAATTTTGTATACCCAGGTGGAAAATTTACTATTGGCTTGAAAACCATGAATCGACCGACCAAGTTTGATACAGACTTCTTGCGCAACATCTTCAGAATCGTCCTGGTTGCCCAACCATCTAAATGCCATTCTATAGATCATCGTGTAATACTTCTCCAACAAAGCAGAAAATGCTTGCACATCTCCTGCTGTCGCTTGTAGCAGCAACGCTTGCTCTTCAGGTTGGTTCATATATTCGTAAGACGCTGTTTGATTACTTTTCCTTGGCTCTTTGTTTGAGAAAGCCGCACATTGGGTTATTCATAAACACAAAAAATGTAATAGTAAATTAACTTCTAATAGCTTTATGTGCTGGCAAGTTTCTACTTATATTAGACGGGGGATTTGCGGTATTCCTTGGACGTTTGCGAAATATAAATTTATTCTATGTGTTGGATAGTAGGGACCACCATTAGTCTAATAAGTGATCCCATCGATCCTAATCAGCTTTTACTGCTTTAAATAGTTTGAATGCTGCTTTTACCCGTTCAGTATTGGGGTAGAATTTATTGGCGAGAATCACAATACCTGTTTTTTCTGCTGGAATATAAGACACATAAGCACCAAATCCACCTGTTGATCCCGTTTTGTTAATGAACACATTGTCATTGGCTGGCTGTGGTGACTTAAACGGCTTAGTTGGTTTTGCTTCTAATATGGTTTCTACTGAATTACCTGCTAACAACGTATTTAATTTAACTGGATAGGGGTAGGTTTCCCAGCCTAATGCTTGGGTGAGGGTGCTAGCTTTGTAATATCCTATATGGGTGTTTTGCAGGGCTTTATTAATGTCTGCCTCTAATGGAATCATCCCCATATTCGCTTCTATATAACGGAGCATATCTTCAGTTGTTGATTTAACGCCATAAGCTTCAGAGTCCAACATGCCAGGGTTTACTCTGACGGCTTCGCCTGATTTTGAGTAGCCATATGCGTAATCCTTCAATTTTTCTTTTGGCACATTAATATAGGAGCTACTCATGCCAAGTGCGCTGAATAGTTTATTTTCTACCAACGTTTCATAAGGGGTACCCATGCTCAACGCGGCCAGATAGCCAAATAACCCAATACTGGGATTAGAATATTGTCGCTTTGAGCCAGGCGTAAATTCAGGTTGCCAGGATTGATAGTAGGCGAGCATTTTTTCACTGCTATCTACTTTTGCAGGAAACTGTAAAGGTAAGCCGCCAGCTGTGTAGGTAGCTAGTTGAAGTAGACTGGTATTGCCAATAGGACTGTTACCAAGCGTGGGTAAGTATTTTGAAGCTTTATCCTGCATAGACAACTTACCCTTGATCTCAGCGTAGCTAGCCAGTGTTGCGGCGAAGGTCTTACTAACAGAGCCAAGCTCAAATAGTGTGTTTTCTGTGATTTTTTGCTTAGTGGCTTTGTTTGCTAAACCATAATTAAAGTAATGCCTGTTGCCATCAATGGTAATACCAATTGCCATGCCAGGGATTTGATACTTATCCATTAGCATGTGTGCCTGCTTATCAACTATTAACTTAAGTGATTGAGACTTTTGTGTTGTTTGGGCGTAAGCGGCGGTATTGACTATAAATGATATTGCAGAGCATATAAGGGTTTTTCTTAAAATGGTTTGCATAAAAATCTCTTTTTATTGAAGGGTAGCCAAGAAGGCACATGTATTACTTCTTACTGTTTGAATCACTAGGCTCGAGCGTTGGCCATATTTTATGGGTTTGCTGAGTGGCGGCGCAAAATGTTATTTTTAGGAGTAGCCATAAATTAAATTAGGGGCTTAATATGATTCGTCCTTATTTGCCACTTAATGCGTTACGGGCGTTTGAGGTTTCAGCAAAACATTTAAATTTCACGAAAGCGGCGAATGAGCTGTGTGTGACTCAAGCAGCAGTGAGTCATCAAGTGAAAACGTTAGAAGGGCAGTTAGGGGTAACTTTATTTAAACGGCAGCCAAGAGGACTTGCCCTCACAGAAGAAGGTTATATGCTGCTTCCTGTAGTCAAAGAGGCTTTCCTCAGTATTTCAGATACACTTGATAAATTCGAGCAAGGCTATCATCGCGAAGTGTTATCAGTGGGGGTGGTAGGAACGTTCGCTGTTAATTGGTTATTACCAAGGATGAATGATTTTTATGCAAAACATCCATTCATCAATGTTCGTATATCAACCAATAATAATGCAGTGGATTTGGTGGCCGAAGGGTTGGATTATGCAATCCGATTTGGCGGAGGACGCTGACATGGCACGAATGCTGTCTTGTTGTTTGACTCACCTTTCTCGGTATTGTGTAACTCAACAATCAGTCAGCAATTGAGAAAGCCAAGTGATGTATTGAATTATACTTTGCTACGCTCATATAAGGCGACAGAATGGCCAAATTGGTTGAAAAAAGCCAATGTAAAAGAGCCCAAGCATATGCCGCACAGTATTATATTTGACTCGTCCATTACCATGATGGAAGCGGCAATCCATGGCCATGGTGTTGCATTGGCGCCACCCGTGATGTTTGAACGTCAGTTGAGAGAAGAGACGATTAAGCAGCCCTTTGATATTGAAATATTGGACGGCGCTTATTGGCTCACCAGTTTACAGGCCAAAGTAGAAAACCATGCAATGGAAACTTTTAAGGCTTGGTTAATAGAGCAAACTAAACAAACCACCTGATATCTGAAATAAATTAAGGATATTTTTAAATATCCTTAATTATTGTTGAGTAGGAATGAGTCCTTAATTAATAACACTGGGTTGAATGCTTGGTTAATGCTCGCAAAATATCTGAACGGGTAATAATACCCACCAATTTTTCATTTTCTACAACCGGGTAAATTTTAGGCTGATGATTAATAATTCGCTGTGCCACATCGATAATATCATCATTAGGCGACACAGTGAGTACGTCTTTCTGCATCACCTCATTGACTCTGGCGTTTTGGTTGCAGTAATAGGAACCTTCTAAGGCTTGCTTGACACAATCCTGTTCAGACACAAAGCCTATCACTCGCTTATGTTCATCGACCACCGGAAGGCCGGTTAGGTGATCATGGATTAATCGTTCTACTACTTCATTTAATGGGGTGCCGCAGTGAATCGGTTGATGGTGCTCGGTCATATAATCTGCAACACGAATTGACGTTTCTTTCATTGCTGTCACTCTTAAAAAAAAAAGGCACCACAGTGTTTAGCTGCTGCTTGTGGTGCACTACTTATCCATTAGTGTAGATCAAGGTTGCCAGGGCTTGGTAGTTTAAGCGCCAGGCCCACAGTCAAGACAGTGCTTAATCATTTCTGGCCCTAGCTTCAGTTTGCTGTTTAAGTCTCTTAGTGCAGTGCGCAAACCTTCTTCAATGACTGGATGATAAAAGGGCAATGCTAATACTTCATTAACAGTTAAGCGCTGTTGAATCACCCAGGCTAATAAGTGAGCCAGGTGTTCAGCGGCTGGACCCATCATTTCTGCTCCTAACAGCAGGCCAGTCCCCTGTGCGCCATATACCCGCAAAATGCCTTTATTTTTAAGCATTACACGGCTTCTGCCTTGGTCTTCAAAAGATACTTCTCCTACTGCATAACAACCACAGGTTTGATTTTTCTGATCAACCTGCTTGAAGGTTTGACCCACCATTGCTAGTTGTGGGTCAGAAAACACTACACTGATAGGCGTACGTCGCTGGCCACTTCGAATGGTTGGGTATTGGCCTGCATTATCACCGGCAATGCGTCCTTCGTCGGCTGCCTCATGGAGTAACGGTAATTCATGATTAGCATCGCCTGCAATAAAAATATGGCTATCACTGCACTGCAAGGTATAGCGGTTGTATTCTGGAATGCCTCGTTCTGACAAATTAAGAGTGGTATTTTCCAAGCCTAATTTATCCACATTGGGGGTGCGCCCGGTGGCAGCCAATAAATATTCAAAAGTGTCTTGTTGGTAGTTACCTTCATCATCCTGGTATTCAATACTCAGCCCTTGCTCGGTTCGCTGAATACGCTCCAATTTAGCATCTGCAATAAAAGGGAACTGCTGTTTAAAGTGGTTGCGAGCATAATCAATAACCGCTGGGTCAGTCAGTGGCCCTACTAAATTACCAATCCCAAATAATTTAACGTTAACGCCTAACCGACTTAGCGCTTGGCCAAGCTCAAGACCAATTACTCCTGGGCCAAATACAGCGACAGAGTGAGGCAGATCTTTCCAGTCAAACACATCATCATTCACAATGAGGCGATCTCCTGCTTCAGCAAAAATAGCGGGATAACTGGGGCGAGAGCCTGTCGCAATAACAAACCGCTGAGCAGTGATAACAGTGTGGTCATCGACTTGAATACGGCTGTCGTCTAGGAACCTGGCATAGCCACGAATTTTATCGGTTGCAGGGATATTATCGACAGACTCAACAACAAAGCCTGCAAAGCGATCTCGCTCAGAACGTACCCGTTGCATAACCGCTTTACCATCAATCAGGATTTCCCCGCTGGCTTTTACGCCAAAACCAGGTGCTTGCTCAATATGATGGACTGCTTCAGCTGCCGCAATCAGTAGTTTGCTAGGCATACAGCCTACCCGGGCACAGGTAGTGCCATAAGGGCCACCTTCAATTAATACGACATTCTCAGTATGGGCTTTAGCCGTGCGATAAGCGCCTAGACCAGCTGTTCCTGCACCAATAACGGCTACATCCACGTTTAACTGCTTCATTGACGGGTTCCTAAATTGTTTTGAATTTCAGATGGGGTTTATTATTGTGAGAAGCTATAAAAAGGTAAAATTGATTAAATAAAATCGACTAATTAAGAAAATTAATTAACTTGGTGGTAAATATAGCCAAGGCGAATGGTTTTTAGGGGCGGCCGTCGAGCGATGAAGCCCCATGAGTTTATGTATTTATAAATGATTGGGGTGAAGACAGTTTAATGCTCCTGCATAAACTGCATTCCCACCATCTTTGGTGGTCAGCGACGACAACAAACCCTAAAAATCATTCGAGAAGGGTATAAAAAACAATAAAAAGAGCCACCTAATAAGGTGGCTAAATGGTTGAGTAGGGGAGTCAATTTAAAAGATCTACAGAACTGGATTTATAGTGAAACTATTGGGCGAAAAAAGCTTCCAGGTCGTCAGCACCGCCAATTCGAACGCCACTGCGGAACACTTGGGGTACAGTATCTGCACCTGTTACGGCACGTAGGCTGCGGCTCGATGCATCGCTACCTACTTGGATTTCCTCATATTTAGCACCTTTTTCGGTTAGCAATACTTTGGCTCTGGCACAATGTGGGCAGCCAGGTTTGCTAAATAAAGTGTAGAACTCAGGCTCTTCCGCTTGGGGGTTAATATAGTTCAGCATTGTGTCAGCATCAGATACTTCAAAGGGGTCGCCAGGCTTATTAGGCTCAATAAACATTTTTTCGACCACCCCATCTTTCACCAGCATTGAATAGCGCCAGCTACGAGCGCCGAAGCCAAGCTCAGCTTTATCAACTAACATTCCCATGCCTTCAGTAAATTCGCCATTACCATCAGGGATTAGCCTAATATTTTCAGATTGCTGATCTTCAGCCCAAGCATTCATAACAAAGGTGTCATTAACCGAAACACAAACAATGCTATCAACCCCATTGGCCTTGAATACATCTGCTAGCTCATTGTAGCGAGGCAAGTGGCTGCTGGAGCAAGTAGGCGTAAATGCCCCTGGTAATGAGAAAACGATGACCGTTTTATTAGTAAATAGCTCATGAGTCGTGATGCTGACCCACTCGTTGTTTTCTCTTACGCGGAAAGTAGTTTCTGGAACCTGTTGGCCTTCGCGGTTTTCGAACATGCTGGTTTACCTTAGTGTCAAATCTTAAAAAACCATTCATTTTGGCTATACATCTAAATTCGCTATATAGCCTATGCTTTGAATATACCCTTCGCGAATAATTTTTAGGGTTTGTTGTCGTCGCTCTTCACCCTAATCATTTATAAATACATAAACTCATAGGGCTTCATCGCTTGACGGCCGCCCCTAAAAGCCATTCGCTTTGACTATAAATAGAACGTTGTTGCCTTGAAAGTGAGGTCGATTATGGAGGGAGGGGGGTAATTTGGAAAATTGATAATATCTTTTTTGTTGATAGTTTTTGTTGATAGTTTTAGTTAATTTTAGATGATGATGAGTTCAAAACTATCTAAACGAAGTATTTCTCTACTCATTGCGCTGGTTTTGGTGATGGTGACGGCTAGTGCTATTTGGGGGCTAAAGTTAACAGCCAAGCAGCCGGAGCGGAAACCTAGCCAGGAGCGTGCTTGGAAAGTAGAGGTGATGACGGTAGCTAAACAAGACCATCAACCAGAGTTAACTTTGTATGGCCGTGTAGAGTCACCTTTTGAAACCACTTTAACGGCAGCTACCACAGCGTATATTGAAGCAGTACCGGTAAGGGAGGGAATGCTGGTTCAACAGGGGCAAGTACTTGTCAAACTTGATCAACGGGATTTATTGCTGAAAAAAAACCAAAGAGAAGCTGATATTCTTAATATTAAGGCAAAGATAGCGACTCAAAATACCCGTTATCAATATGACCAGCGTTCGTTAGTTGAAGAAAAAAAACTATTAGTGATTGCCCGTAATGCGGTTGCCCGGCAAAGTTCACTTAAACAACGTAATCTGTCGTCTGTTACCCAGCTGGAAGAGGCGAAACAAGGTGAGGTTCGGCAGGCACTGAATGTTAATAAAATGGAACAGGCCATTGCTGATCATGATAACCAACTGCAACAGTTACAAGCCCAATTAAAGCAGGCAGAGGCGCTGCTTGCCGGGACGTTGCTTGACCTTGAACGAGCCACAGTCAAAGCCCCTTTAACTGGCCGTATATCACAAGTACAGGTAGCCCCCGGTGCTAGAGTGAAAGAGGGAGAGCCTCTGTTGACTTTGTATGATGTGGCTAACTTAGAAGTGCGAGCACAACTTCCCAGTCGATTGCTGCCACGTTTAAAAACACAAAATCCGCTGATTGGACAACAGGTGCTGCCTGATCATACTACACAGAAAGTGGATGATAATCGCTCGACGACATTAGTAGGTATTTTGCAAGGTACACTTTCCGAAGTACAAGGCACCTTGTCTGAAGTAACAGAGGCTCAAGTAAACAATAGATTAAGCGTTCAGTTAGACCGGTTTGCTGCCGCGGTCAGCCAAGGGCAGGGCGGGGTGGATGGTATCTTTCGGATTACCTCCACTTCATTACCTAACCTGGAGTTAGGCCGTTCTGTTGTGCTTACTTTGCAGCTGCCCCCGGTAGATGACTCTATGGCTGTACCAGTAACGGCTGTTTACAACAATCAGCGTGTATTTAAAGTGGTTGATAATTTTTTGCAATCGGTTTCGGTAGAGAAAATCGGGGAGTTGAAGCGAGAAGGGAAAGAGTGGGCTTTAATTCGCTCTAGTCAATTGCAAGTAGGTGATCAGTTAATGATTACCCAAATACCCAACGCCATTACGGGAATGAAGGTTCAGCTGACAAGTACGGTGGTTAACCCAGTAAAAAAGCAGCAGCCAGCCAAACTGCTATCAAATAGCTGAAGCTAATTGATGAGAGAACAGATGCTTTTGTGACAGCTTTATCTATTATGGACAGGGAAAATGGCCCAGCCAGGTTTGATTAATTTATTTGCCAGTCATCGTGTGGCAGCCAATTTATTAATGTTTATTGCAATTCTGGCGGGCATCTGGGGAGTCAAAAAACTGAATACTCAGTTTTTTCCTAATTTTGAAGTGGATGTGATTACGGTAGCTGTCGTTTGGAGCGGTGCTTCAGCAGAAGATATTCAGGCTTCTATTACCATCCCCATTGAGCAGGCCCTGAAAGGCATTAATGGCATTGATAAAGTATTTGCCACATCGGCACCAGGTAGCAGTCGGATTCGTTTGGAGGTGCAGCCAGAAGCAGATCTTGCTGGCGTGCTCGATGAAGTCAAGCAGGCTGTTGATAATGTCCGTAATCTGCCGTCTGATTCTGAAAAACCAGAAGTACTGAAAATTACCCGGTTTGAAAATATAGCCAAAATTTTATTAACTGGCCCCGTTACCTTAGCTGAGTTAAGGCCCTTGGCATTTAGGCTAGAGCGGGATTTACTCAGACAAGGCATTCGCAAGGTAGAGTTTTCCGGTTTGCCTGAGCTGGAAATTGCTATTGCCGTTCCTCCAGAGCAACTACATGAACTGGGTTTAACCCTTAATCAGCTGACTGAGGTAATTCGTCAGCATAGCCTGGATTTACCCGCTGGCACCGCAGGGCGCAAAGCGGGGGCTAAACAAGTGCGAAGCTTAAGTCAGGAACGTGATGTTGAAGGGTTTCAACAGTTAGTGATTTTAGCTGATGAACAAGGGCGGCTGATTCGTTTAGGCGATATTGCTGTAATAACAAAAGGCGCAGACCCTGATGATGAATATATTACCTATAAAGGCCAGCCTGGCATTGAGTTGCGGCTATTGAGAACAGAAGCCGATGACACGCTGAGGTCTGCAAAAATAATGCGTCAATGGTTGGAAAAAATCAGGCCAACCTTGCCCAAAGGTATTCAACTGGTGGTGTATGATGAGTCTTGGGTATACCTTAATGAACGAATCCAATTACTGCTGAAAAACGGGGTGGGTGGTTTAGTTCTGGTAATTGGCATGTTGTTTTTATTTTTAAATGTGCGGGTTGCCTGGTGGGTGACGGTAGGTATCCCTATTTCATTTTTAACTGCCCTTGCCATACTGTATGTAATTGGCGGTACTATCAATTTAATCAGTTTATTTGGCTTAATTATGACCCTTGGTATTATTGTTGATGATGCTATTGTGGTTGGTGAAAATGCGCTAATGCGGATTCAGCAAGGAGATAACCCCGAGCATGCGGCAGTAGCTGGTGCGAATATGATGTTGGCACCAGTCACTGCATCGTCTTTAACCACGATTGCTGCGTTTTTACCCTTATTAATTTTGGAAGGGAATATTGGCAATATTTTAATTGATATTCCGGTTGTGGTTATCTGTGTAATTTTAGCCTCGCTGGCAGAATGCTTTTTAATTTTGCCTGGCCATTTAAATCATAGCTTTCGTCGTCGTGCGGTTACAGAAACACAATTAAGGAAAAAACTGGATCGATTATTTAATCAGTTTCGGCAGGGAATATTTTTAAAAACCGTTAAAATATCCATTGAATATCGGTTTATTACTATTTTGGCTGCCATTGGCTTATTTGTATTTAGCTTAGCTATGTTGATAACCGGGCATTTAAAATTCACTTTTTTTCCTTCCATTGACAGTACAGCTATTAATGCCAGTGTGCAGTTTAGTGCAGGTACGCCTGCGACAACAGTTGATGAATTTTTAATTGAACTTGAGCGTGCACTTTACGAAGCGGAAAAAAAACTGGGTGAGAAAATAGTCGTTAATGTTTTTGCCCATCACCGAAAGGCCGCTTTTGCCAGTTTTTCAGGCACCCGGGTAAAAGGGGATGAATTTGGTTCTTTAAAAGTGCAAATTGTTTCGGCCGATGAGCGGGCAGTGACTAATGCGCAAATTGTTAAAGCCTGGCAGCAAACTATACAGCGCCCTGCGGGTATTGAACGTTTTGCTATTGCCCAGCGGCGCCCAGGCCCACCGGGTAAGCCAATCGAAATTAAATTAATTGGTACTGATGTGTTAGCGTTAAAAGAAGCGTCTTTAAAATTACAGCACGTTATTAAAAGTTATGCAGGGGTGAGTAATATCGAGGACGACCTGCCCTATGGGCGAGAGCAGTTGATTTATAAGTTAACCCCGGCAGGTCAGGCATTAGGCTTAACCATGGAGGATGTAGGGAAACGGTTAAGAAGTGCCTTAGATGGTCAGGTAGTGCAGATATTTCATGATAGTAACGAAGAAGTGGAGGTGAGAATTGAACTACCGGCTGCCCAGCGTGATTATTTAACCTCCTTATTGCAATTGCCCATTGTTCTGCCCAATGGCAATACGGCATTACTGGCTAATGTGGTGTCATTTGATACTCGCCAGGGCATTGATACATTAAATCGAGTGGATGGTGAATTAGCGGTGTTGGTCAGTAGTGATGTGGATGCAGATACGGCCAATGCGAATGATATTGTGGCAGAGCTGGAGGCAGTGGTACTGCCAGAGTTGAAAACTCACTATGGGGTTAGCTATGCCTTTGAAGGGCGTAGTGCTGAACAACAGGAAACCCTGGCCAATATGCGGCTTGGGTTGTTTATTGCGCTAGCGCTGATATATATTATTTTAGCTTGGGTATTTGCTTCTTATAGCTGGCCAGTGGCTGTGATGCTAGTTATTCCATTTGGTATCACCGGTGCGATTTTTGGTCATTTTTTTATGGGGCTGAATCTCACTATTTTATCTTTATTTGGCTTGTTTGGCCTGACAGGGATAGTTATTAATGATTCGATTATTTTAGTGAGTGTTTATCGCCGCTTACGAGCTGAAGGCCTAATTATAGAGCAAGCGATTGTGCAAGCCGTGTGTATGCGGCTAAGGGCTGTGCTGCTTACTTCATTGACTACTATTGCTGGGTTAACTCCCATTTTGTTTGAAACATCGCTACAAGCTCAGTTTTTGATCCCAATGGCTACTTCTATCGTATTTGGTTTAGCCTTTGGCACGCTACTGATTTTGTTAGTGGTACCAGCCATGCTAGTGGTAGTTGAAAATATCTCTCTGACAACTAAACGACATTTGCGTGGTCTAATTGCCAACATTTGATTTGGAGGCTGAACAATATGACAACTGATGTACGCTGGACTCTAAAGCCAATTATATTTTCACCGATTAGACTCTCACCCATTGTACTGTCGATGTTATTACCTGCAGTTGCATTTCAAGCAGCAGCTGCAGAAGAAGCTACCTTAGATGCGAGTAAAGAAGCGAAATCCACTCAGCTGACCCTTTATCGTCAAGCGACTTTGGTCAAGCAACAGTTTACTAAACCCTTACCAAAAGGTGATTATCAGCTATTGCTGCATAACATCAGTGATCAATTATTATTAGATTCTTTGCAGGTACAAGTAGCAGGCGGGCAGATTAATGCCCTGGAAATGATTCGTAAGCCACTGACGGTAGATGAAGTATTTAAACGATTAGTGGGCAAATCGGTGAGAGTGTACCAAGCGAGTAAATATCAAGCCAAGGCTGGAAAAGGCATATTGCAGGCTTATTCAAACCGACTAGGTATTGTAGCGCTAGACCATGGTGAGCAGGTCGTTGTTAACTGGAAGGATAATAATGGTTTACGGTTGGCGTTGCCTGAAAATACCTTAGCAGAAGCCAGCTTTGCACCGCGGTTGAGTGCTCAAGTGTCAGCATCGCAGTCGGTGGAGTCTGCATCTGTTCAGTATCTAACCCGAGGGCTGTCATTTAATACTAATTACAGTATTCAGCTGCACCCTAATCAAGCAACCTTGGATTTAGCTGTTACCACTGTTTTATCTAATAAGACCAATACCGTCTATCCAGATGCGCAAGTCACTTTAGGAGTAGGAGATGTAAAAGAGCCGATGCCTCGCGGGGCACGAGTAGAAATGATGGCTCAGGCAGCTCCCATGATGGATAAAGCGGTTTCTGAGCCTGAAGCGGTTGGTGATGTACATTTTTATCACTTTAATCAGCCCCTCTCCATTCCCGCACACTCTGAGCAGCAATTACCATTGTTTGAAAAACAACAAGTGGCGTACAGCAAATATTACCGCTTAAACTGGTATGCTTATGCCTTTGATCGTAACTGGCTGCCACAAAAAGAAAATCCTGTCACTCTCTATCGGTTTAAAACTGATACACCGATGCCAGGAGGTGCTGTTAGAGTATTTCAAGATGATAAACAGGGGCAGTCTCGTTGGATTGGTTCCAGCCAGCTAGAGGATACTGGCGCTAATCAGTCAGTAGACTTACAGTTGGGGAAAAGTGCGGATATTGCCATTAAACGCAATCGGTTAGCTTATCAGCAGTTGGATTCTAAGAATGCCAATATTAGCTGGGAAGTAGACATTCACAATAGTAAAAAGGAAGCCTCTACCTTAGAGCTGGTTGCCAATGATCATAGTTTGCTGGAAATTAGCAAAATTACAGGGGCCAAACTTAAGGGAACGAATACACTTGTTGTAGACTTGCCTGCTGAAAAAACAGTGAAGGTTAATTATACCAGTACCCATCAACGGTAAACTTCATGCAATGGTAAGCCTTATGCGTTATCAATCTATTGTTGTATTAACGGGAGCCGGTATTTCAGCTGAATCCGGTATTCGAACCTTCCGTGCCAGTGATGGCTTATGGGAGGATCATCGAGTGGAAGATGTAGCCACCCCGGAAGGGTTTGCTGCAAACCCCGCCCTGGTACAGAATTTTTATAACCAGCGGCGTCAGCAACTCTTGTCTGAAGCAATTAAACCCAATGCAGCACACCTTGCATTAGCTGAGTTTGAAGCCAGCTTTGCAGGTGATTTTTTACTGGTTACGCAAAATATTGATAATTTACATGAGCAAGCGGGTAGCCAGTATTTGTTGCATATGCATGGAGAATTACTCAAGTCGCGCTGTATTGCTACTGGTCAAATCTATGAGCAAACCGTGGATATTCAAGTTAACTCTCGCTGCGAATGTTGTCAGCAGCCAGGTTACTTAAGGCCGCATGTTGTCTGGTTTAATGAAATGCCACTCTATTTGGATAAAATATATCAAGCATTAAGCCGTTGTGACCTTTTTATTGCGATTGGGACTTCTGGTAATGTCTATCCTGCTGCAGGCTTTTTTCAGGAAGCAAAAAGCCATGGCGCAACTACGGTAGAGCTGAACTTAGATCCATCGCAGTCAAGCTCCTGCTTTGATATTCAGCAACAAGGCCTGGCAACCGAAGTGGTACCTGCATTTCTGAATGGGATTAAATAGGCTTTACACGTTTTCTTATTAGAGGTGCCCTGAAGGGAAAGGTGAAGAGTTTATTGTTGAAGAGTGCCAGTACTAAAAATATCATGTTTTGTCATAAGTAATTTCGGCTTATTACTTGTTGATAATGCCCGTTGGCTAAAATATGACAAAATTGTGATGGCTTTTATGGAGAGCCCATTAAAGAAAGTCATACCATAACTCCATTGGTTTGCGGCCAGTGGAGAGGCGTGATGAATCGGTTTTTTGAAGCACTTGTCATGTTAGGCTTGTTTTATTTGTGTGTTGTAGCCATTGGCATTGTTGCCTTATTTTTTTATCTTTATGGATATTATGCATTATTGCCAGCAGTTGGTTTTGTGGGGGTGGTTTACCGGTTGCTGAAGCACTCACCTTCTAATGATCTACATAACGTCAACTAGCTGAAAGCCATCCAGTCAGACCAAAATAAAAACAGACGTTTGTTTTTATGGCTTGTGCTTCTCTCTTTTACTTGGCTCTTCTTTGACCCGATTGGTTATTAGTCCCTTTGAGGGGCACTTTTAATTCAACGTTAATTATTTGAGCAAAAAATAGCCTGGTGAGATCAAGGCCTGCTGGAAACCAAGTACACTGTTTCATTAAAATACCAAAAGTCGTTGATGTCTGATGAAATATTCAGGCTAAGGCATTGTTTTCTGGGTTAAAGTGGGGTAGAGTAACGCGCCTCAGCTACAGGGGTGCGGCTTGTCTATTTATTTAAGCTATTTTTTTAAGCATAAGTTGCTATAAATAAACCCTAAGGCTGTCTTTTTATGGTGAGGTGTCCGAGTGGCTGAAGGAGCACGCCTGGAAAGTGTGTATACGTTAATAGCGTATCGAGGGTTCGAATCCCTCCCTCACCGCCATCTATTTTGAGTTATGTTCTCTTTAATTAAATCTACAGCAGAAATTATTTAAAATTTACTGCCCTTTTTCCGGTGTTTTCCCGTCATTCAGTTTGGCTATTTTTTAAAAGCTTTGTACTATCAAGCTTATTTCCTGTTTATATTGATTAACTAGTTGCAGTTCGTTATTGCTTGTAACGGCGGTAAGTTCCTCAGGTAGTTTACGAAAGGCAACAAGAGAATTAATCGCAGGTAATTCTACTTGTGGTGAAAGTATGCGAATAGCACTGAATAAACCAAGATTGATTAAATCAATTAGGGTAAAGCCATCACCAGTATCACCCTGCCAGTTACCAGAGTAACGGATGGTTTCAATGTAATGCTCATTGACTCCCCATTTTTTGAGTAGAACAATTCCTAATGATTTGCTGTATTCCCTACATAATGTGTAGTAGGTTTTGTCACTGGGAATGTCTTTTTTACTTTTGAAGGCAGAAAGTACAGCTAGTGTTCCCAGGTCACTAATCAGGCTAGCAATCAAAACTTCTTCTAGCGGCTTATAGGATAGTTGTTTGGCAATTGTATAGCTGATCGCAGACTTCAGTTTTTGTCTCTCCCACGCAATATGAAATAATTTTTTCAATTGAGGTGACTGCATGGTGAATAAGCTTTTAATACTATGACTCATGACAATACGGTCGACAGTCTCCCAGCCTAAATGAGCAATTACCTCTGTTAGTGATTTGGGTGATACCCGCGTGCGATAAAGAGGGCTACAGGCATATTTCAACAAAAGGGCAGTTAGGCTTGGGTCTGCTTTGATGAGCTTGGCCAGTTGGTTATTCGTCGTATTAGGTTGGGTCAGCGCAGCACGGATTTTCATCGTAATCGTGGGTAAGCTGGGTAGTTGTTCTTCCTCCCGTAGCACCTGCTCTATCACAGTGCGGTAGATTGCATAGTCCTCTAGCATAGTTTTGTTCCTAGCAATATGCTTACAGGATAGTCTATTTTTTCAATAGCTAGGAAAGTGAAAAAAATTAATATATTTGTAGTGAAGCTGTTTAAAGAGGCTCAATAGAATAAGCTATATCGCTATCACACAAATATAACAATAAACTTTTGATTGTCTGAGCATAAAGTGCCGAAATCCTCACTCTCGACAGCGATAATAACTTTGCAACTTCAATAAATAAAAGCAGATAAAAATAATAATGAAAAAAAGTTCTCTTTTTTTTGTATTTTTTCGGTATTTTAATGGTATTTAATGTTTGGCCTATATACTTTATATATTGGTGCAACTGAAAACATAATCTTTAGTGTAATATAAATGTAATGTTCATCTGTACAATAATAGCTAACCTGTAAAGTTGCTTTTAATTATTTAAATTTGCTCGATAGCTGGATTAATAATGAACTCTAGTCCCTGTTAGTAATTTTACCCTTCAATAAATAGCAGCTAGCTATTGAGGTTTGTTGTGTTTCGTATGGTACTATCTTGATAAATAATAAACATTCTTGTTATTTAATTATACGCCAATATGTTTGTTTTTTGAGCGAGTGGATGAGGTGGTAAAAACAAGTATTAGATAGGTATATTAGATAAGTATGTGATTCTTCAAAAATGTCGGCTACTTAAAGTCAAAAATTTGTGCTTTGTCACAATTACTGGTTCAAATAAACTCGATATATTTATTAAATAGGTAACAAGATATCGAATGCATTATGATTCAGAGTTAAGCGCAGCAATACTAGTGTTGTATGAAAATGCATCAAAAAATATTCCTAGCTTTTTGGTTAGATAAGTTTTATAGATGGTAGGCCTCGGAAGTAGTTTATTTTAGAGAGTGCTTATGTTTTATCGATAAATAACCTTTTTGCTAGGGTGATTAGGCTCTGGTGATTGAAGGCAGAATAAGTGTAAAGATAGAGAATCGGTAACAGCTTATTTATTGTTGATTTTATGTCGAGATAATTAATGGTTACAGGTGGTAGTAAAGAGAGTGCTATCTATAAAAAGTCCCGGCTTTTCTTGACAGTGGATATTGTTCA
Source organism: Spartinivicinus marinus (assembly GCF_026309355.1). Classification (NCBI taxonomy): domain Bacteria; kingdom Pseudomonadati; phylum Pseudomonadota; class Gammaproteobacteria; order Oceanospirillales; family Zooshikellaceae; genus Spartinivicinus; species Spartinivicinus marinus. Next base: position 62,711 of record NZ_JAPJZK010000001.1, on the reverse strand, counting down.
AGGCTCGTACTATCAAAGAAAGTCAATTGTTTATAGATGTTTTTAGTCGTCATCTTTTTAGATTTTTGATTGGGTTTTCATTGGCAGACTGGTTGTTTTATGAGCGCATCAGATGAATTGATTGAAAAAAAAATACAACAAATAATTTCAGATACAGAACGACAATATAAAGAATTTGAAAACATACAAGCAGGTTTTCAAGGTTTACAACAGGATATGTTGAGAGCAGGCCTACCTAACCAATTGAGCCTCACCCCTGCTGAGCAAGCTGAACTGGATAGACAGCTAGCACAGTTCAACCAACAGCTAGACAGTGAGTTGGCGCAGCAGAAAGAGTATTCAATTGGTTCTGGCTCTCGTACATCAATAAAACGTAGGCCACGTGGTATTAAAATCTAATTTAGGAGAAAATAAAATGTCATCAGTAAATGCTGTAAGCTCACCTAATGCGGCAATTGGTTTGGGTATGGGTATTGATGCAATGGCCATGCTTGTAATGATGGAGCAAGCAAACAATATTCAAGCAAGAATCCAAGACCAGTTTGCTGAAATTCAACAGCGTAATAACTTGTTGAAAGATGCTAACCAGTGGCTGCAACAAGCAAGAGTATTGCAAAACCAAGCCGGTGATGATGGCTCTAGTAATATGCCTCCTGCAATGGCTGAATGGTTTAAGAGTCATGGTGTTGAATATGATAAAACTGGCGGTGATTTAATACACAATAAAGACGAGTGGAGTATTAACATTGAAAACTTGAAAACCAAAATTGATGAGTTTTCTAGCCAAAACCAATTAGAAACAACTCGTCTGCAGTCCCTTTTAACAAAGTTTAACCAAAGCTTTGAGCTTGCTTCTAACACTGTTAAGAAAGACGGTGAAAGCAAGTCGACTGTTGCGCGTAATGTTTAGTAAAGGTTAAGTAGTATGACGACAACTGAAAAGGCCGATCAAACACCTGCAACCCCAGAAGACTTGCTGGATTTTTTTGCTAGTGGAGGGGCGATACGTGATCTAAGAGCAATCAGTGATGAGTCTATCGAAGCTATGTATAGTATGGCTTATAGCCTCTACGAAAGTGGTAAATACCAAGATGCGCATAAAGTATTTCAGTTTTTGTGCTATTTAGATCACTATCAAAGTAAGTATTTTATAGGTCTTGGTGCTTGTCGTCAGATGATGAAGCAGTATCAACTGGCGATTGATGCGTTCAGCTATGCTTCTGTTCTGGATGCTAACGACCCACGACCACCTTTTTATGGCGCAGAGTGTCACTTGGCATTAGGTAACTTAAAAGAAGCAGAAAGTGGTTTTACGGCGGCTATTCATTGGGCTAATGAAAACCAAGAATATCAGTCGTTAAAACAGCATGCGGAGCAAAAATTGCGAGTGGTTACTGCCACTTTAAAAAAACAGGAAGACGTCAAATGACCGATTCAATCATGTTTCCCAGCGCGATTTCGGGTTTTGATACAGCCACTGATTTAGCAGACGTTAAAAATATTATTTCATCTGCAACATCAACCAGTGTGCCAACTGAAGCTGCAAAATCAGATGCTAATCCGCAGGTTCGCGCCGATTCTGCTGCACCCTCTTTAACCGCGCCGAGAGGAAATGCTTTAGCAGATAAAGCATTGGCGTTTGCTATGTTGCAAACGATGATGAGTCAAGAAAATTTTGCTATTGCAAAAGAAACAATTAATACCACCCGCCAAGAGAAAAAACTAGCTGCTGAAGAACGCATGGAAAAATTAAAAGAGTCCATGGATCAGCAAAAAGAAGCTAAAAAAGGTGGCTTCTTTGGTAAGTTATTTGGCTGGATTGCGACGGCAGTGACTGCCATTGTAGGAGCTGTGCTAATTGCAACGGGCGTAGGTGCAGCAGCCGGTGTAGCATTGATAGCCTGTGCAGTGATTACAGGATTAAATCAGATTTCTGAAGAAACCGGTGGCTGGCTACAAGCCGGTGTCGCCAAAATGTTCCAAGCTTTTGGTATGAGTGAGGAAAAAGCCAAAGAAGCGGCGGGCTGGACATTAATGGCAGTTTCTGTAGCAGCTGGTATTGCGGCAGCTGTTGTAAGTGGTGGAGCATCAGTGGCTGCTTCGTTTGGTCGATTAGCAGCCAAAATTGCCACTGATGTTGTAGCAAAATTGGTTAAAGCCATCCCTCAAATTACTCGGGTTGTAGAAGCCAGCTTGCAAGTAGCAACAGGTGCAACCCAAATTTATTCAGGTGTTAAGCAGAAATTTGCGAATGACTCAAAAGCTGAGGCAATGGATTTAAAAGCATTTTTACTTAAGCTACAGCAAATCATGGATGATGAGAGTGATCGAATAAAAGATATTCTTGATCGTATTTTGAACTTGGCAAGTGTAGTGAATGAGATTTTATCTGGTCAACAAACCAGCAACGCCAAGCTTAATCAACGAATTTCTGCGTAATCAGGAAAAGGTATTTATATGTCAATTACATTTAATAGCGACATAAGTAGTGCAGCAGTTAGAGGGGCAGGGGAGCCTGTTATCTCCACTGGTACTTCAAATCCTGTTAGCTATGAAGCAGCTAATGTTGCTGGAGCAGGTCCAGCAGCCAATGAAGTGTTGGATGCACCAACCCAGCCTCACACGCTTGCAAGCTTAACGTCGCTTGCAACAGAGCTAGCAGCTGCAGGGGGAGGTAAATCCTCAAGTACCAATATTATATTGGAAGCCATTAGGTTAATGATGGAGTCTGCTCGGGAGCAAAAAAAATCTTCCCACGAAATTAAGCAGGCAGAGTTAAGCATGGAAACTCAGGCTATTTATGATATTGCTGAAAAAATAGTTAAATCAGGGAATATTGCTTTAGTGGGGGCCATTGTTGGTGGGGTAGTATCAATTGCTGGTGGTGCTTTTAGTATGAAAGCGGGTGCTAAAAACATTAAGGCGATAAAAGAAGGACCTACTGGCTTGAAGCAGGGGCCTAGTATAAAAGAAGATTTGGATTTTAACGCTGAAACGAAAAGAGCGTTTAACAGCCTTATGGATAACCGTTCTGCGAAAGCAACCGCTTGGTCAGCTGGTCTGAATGGTACAGGGCAGAGTGTTAATGGGGTAACTCAGCGCCAGTCTAAACTGGAGGAAGCGGGCTCTAAAGAAACTGAAGCGGAGCAGACTAAACACTCAGCTGCTCGTCAAGCTGCTACTGATTTCCGTAAGGATGCTTCTGATCTTATTAAAAGCCTGGAGAGTAAGCTTCAAGAAATGCTGAACGCAGAGAATAGCTCTGTTGGTAAAATTATTAATGCCTAAATAGTACACAACTACTTCTCAGGCAATGGGAGGTTGACTCCCATTGCTTTTTCTGTTTGATAAGATATTTATAACTACTGCATTCATGCAGTATGGCTTCAACTAATACGCTTCATCTATTTTATTTTTTTAGTATTCCTGTTCTAGTTATGTTGTATTTATGCTTTTTTGCTGAAAGCCTACAATGGTAATTGGTAGAAAAAACAATATAATTTAGATTAAATAATCGGCAATCAATCGTTTGAATTAATTGTTTGACCAATATTTTTTTAAGTATATTGTTGAAAATTTAAGTACTAATGCGGATTAAAAAAATAACGTGGTTATTTAAAAATCATCATGCAGAGGTTGTAAGGTGAAACGCCAACTAACTGCTAACTCGTGTTGTCAAGCAGGCATCAACCTCGTCACTTCACCACAACTAGCGCGACTTTTTGTGTAAGTACATATACACTACAACAAGTATTAAGCTGTTTGTTAGTCTAAATAATGAACAGTTGTGGCATAAAAATAATTATAATTCTAACGTGCTTGTTTAATAAGCAAGCTTGATCTTTGTTGGATAACATTATAGTTTGACTGGGCGGGCATTTTGTTAGAAGCGTCCTTGGTTTTCTCATTTTTGAATGTAACCCAATCAGGTAAGTGATAATGACTAGCTTATTTGGTTAGTGTGCGTACCTATTGGAATAATCACAACAACAATGACTTTACTTAATAACTCATTGTGGGAACTACCTTTATGCAAGCGAGCTCTTCAGTATCTAGTGCATTATCTTGGGAACAAAGCCTATTAGTGAGTAATGTGGTAACCGATGAGCTTCGGTATCGTACCAAATTTTATGAAAAAGATGTGTTAATACTTGTAATTTCTGGTCAATTTGAGTTAGAAATTGCTAATAAACAACATATTGTAAATGCGGGGCAAGGGATTTACTTACGTTCAGGCAGCTACTTGGTATCTAATCATTTAGCTGAAGATAATGGCCGCTTTCAGAGCATAGAAATTTCTATTTGCTCGTGGTCATTGCAGCATTTTATCAGCAAGCATGGAAAAGCGGTTGCAGAGCAATATTCAGCGTCTGTACCGAGTAATAGCTCAGTGATTATTTTTGATGCGGGTGGGCTTATCGAACAAAGTATTACCTCTATTTGTAGTCTGTTTAAATATGATCACCCTGAAAATCTACGCTTATTAAAAATAGAAGAGCTATTGTTACTCTTATTATATAGCCCGCAAGGCGGTGAGTTTGCAGCTATTTTGCGCCAATCAACTAGCAAGAATGCTATTCGGTTGCGTCAGTTTATGGAAACTCACTTTATGCAGCTTTGGTCGCTTGAGCAATACGCTAAAGAGTTTGGTGCAAGTTTAACCACTTTTAAAGAAATGTTTGACTCTGAATTTGGTATGTCACCTCGTGCCTGGATAAATGAAAAACGCTTGCAATATGCTCATGAATTGCTGCTAACCAGTAATGTAGGTATTGTTGATGTGGCTTTTGAGGCTGGGTTTTCCAGTCAGTCTTATTTCACTCAAGCGTATCGACGTCGCTTTGGTATTACACCGAGTCAAGCGCGTAAAATGCAATAATGACTTCTAAAATAGCCAATTATTGAGTAGCAGATCAGTTACTGACTTTTTGGTTATTAGATTAACATTTGGTTTACACTATTTAATCGAAAATCGCTTTGTAGAAAATCAAAGTATATCGATGTAAAGGTGGTAGTTGCGATTTTATGACGACAACTATTAGTGATGTACAAGCCATTAAGTAGCATCAATAGCATAGCACTAAGCGTTTGAAGTTATGTTGCTTTTAAAATAGAAAATACTGACATACCTATAAATAGCAGTATCTTAGTGTCGACTAATTTTAAGTATTAAAAATAATTTTTTATATTGTTTGCTATCAATAGTTAGGGTAACGCGCCTAAAATAATGATTGGTTCACAGTTTGCTGATATATAATAAACGTAGGAATTTTTATATTAAAAAATACCTCTTTTTTAGTGTGATCATTTAGGCTACTATCCTGTGAAGTAAACATTTGTAATATTGAGGCTGATCGTTGGTTACTTTAGCTGCACTTGTAGACTCATTAACTAAAAAATTACAGATAAGTCAATGGCAAATAAGTGGTGATAGTACGTATCAGCTTGATGTTGATGGCTCGATTTCATTGACACTTTTTACAGCTAGACAACGAGTTTTTATTATTTCAGCGTTTGGTCAGTTGAGTGATGACCTGATAGATTACCCTCATCAGTTAGCGCGTATCTACCAGCTAGCGTTATTAAGAGCGAGTGATTACCAAGATGCCTTGATAACGACCGATAAAAAACAAATGCAACTACAGCGACAATTGGTTTTAAATGGGTTAACAAGCGATCAGTTTGAAGCAGCCATTTCAGCGCAGCTTAATTATGCAGATGAGTTATTGTTGATTATTCAACAGTCACACTCGCAAAAATTAACCAATAGTAATGTGTGGTTTCCCTAGCCGTGTTAATGCAGTTAAGTCGTCTATACAGTAAAGTGCTCATTTTGGCGTGGATAGCTTGGTATCCTGGCACCGTTTTTTCTGCTCAGCCCAATTGGTCAGGAAAGCCTTTTAGTTATGTGGCACGTGGCCAATCGCTGGGTGAAATTCTGACCAGTTTTGCTTCAAGTTACAGTATTCCAGTAGTCATTAGTGAAGCGGTGGATGATACGGTAAATGGTGAGTTAAAACAGGATACCCCCATAGCTTTTTTGGATTATCTTGCCAAAGTTTATAATTTAACCTGGTATTTTGATGGGCATATTTTATACATCTATAAAACCAATGAAACTAAAAGCAAGTTGATTAAGCTCACCAGCTTTTTAGATGCCAGTCAATTGAAAAGGTATTTAGATAAGCTGGGGATTTGGGATAGACGTTTTAACTGGCGAGTGATTCCAAGTAAAGATTTAGTGTATGTGGCAGGTCCGCCACGCTATGTTGAGCTTGTCAGTGAAACAGTGGCAGCGCTGGAGAAAAAAATAGTTAACCAGCAACAAGATCAAATGGTGGTAGAAGTATTCCCATTAAAGTATGCCTGGGCAGTTGATCGGGAATATAGTTTTCGTGGTAAGCAAGTGGTAATGCCGGGTATTGCAACCATATTAAATCAAATGATCAGGGGAAATCAGCCACCCAAATCAAATACTACAAATGATGCTTATGGCTTAACCAAACTAAAGGGACAGGGACTAGTTAAGTCTGCTCCTCATCAGTCGTCTACCTCCCCAACTAATCCAACAGCAGATACCAGCGGGTTACCTGCAGCAATGCAAGGCCCAACCATTGAAGCTGATCCAAGACAGAATGCTGTATTGATTAGAGATGTCAGAGCACAAATGCCAATCTACCAAGATTTAATCCGCAAGCTGGATCAGCCACAAGGACAAGTTGAAATAGGACTATCAATTATTGACATCAGTCGTAGTGATATCGATGAGCTGGGAATTAACTGGTATGCTCAAAAAAGATCCGGAGATGGTATTTTTGAAGTAGTAACTCAACCTCGAACAAGTCAACCAGTTAGTACGTTACTTACCCAAGGCTCAGATTTCTTTCTTGCTAAAATCCGTTTGCTAGCAGAAGATGGAAAGGCGCAAGTTTTATCGCAACCAACAGTTCTCACGCTAAACAATGTAGAAGCAGTGTTTGATCAAAGCACAACATTTTATGTACGTCTTGCAGGGCAGGAAGAAGTAGATCTGGTGCCAGTAACAGTAGGAACAGTATTAAAAGTTACGCCACGCATCGTGTCAGAACGCGGTGCTAACAGAGTCCATATGGATATCAATATTGAAGATGGTAACCAAACAGATGATCAGGTCGACAGTATCCCAACGACTCAGAAAGCAACTATTAGTACCCAGGCAGTGGTGGGAGAACAGCAAAGTTTATTAATTGGCGGGTTATATAGAGATAGTGAAGAGCAAACTGAAAATAAAGTACCAGTATTAGGTGATATTCCCTTCATAGGGGCTTTATTTCGCTCTACTGAAAAAACTAAGCGAAAAATAGTCAGGCTTTTTTTGATACAACCTAGAATAGTAGCTGACCCATTAAAAGTCGCTAATGAGTTAACCCAAAATGCTATGGCATTGTCTCAACTACCATCAATTAATCAGCGTTTATCCGCTAACCGGGCAGTGCCAGATGCAGGGTTTTGTCATTCAAAAAAATCGGCTCAAGCAATTTTGAACGCTTTAAAGCGACAGCAGATAAAAGTACATACAGAAGTTTGCTATTTAACGAATGGGCAGTCTGGTTTTTACATTAAACCTGTACAACAGGGCACCTTGTGATAAGAACAATAATACATTTAATCCATTTGGCTGAAGGTAACTCATCATGAAGCCGCAGTGGAAAATAAAAGTACTATCTGGCACTCATCAAGGTGCTGAAATTCAGCTTGTTGAAGGGGAGTTTCTGCTTGGCTCGGACATTAATACGGCAGATCTTGTCTTCCAGGATAATGGCGTGCCTGCTTTGCTGGGGCGGCTGATTGTTACTGTAGAAGACCTTAGATTTCAGCGTGGAGAAGAGCCTTTTGAGTTACTTGTTGATGGGCAGCCAGAAACAGAATTACTCATCAGTTTGGTATCTCAACAGCAGTTACAAGCAGGTGAATTGCTTATTGCGGTTGCTCGGTTCGATGAGCCTTGGGCATTAATTGAAAAAGCAGTAAAGGATAATGAATCGATCACAGCTGATGAACCTCTTGCTGACTCTGTGCCATCTCGTACCAATCAAAAGCCAACAAATAGGCAGATAAATAATTCAGCTAAAAAACAACCAAAAAAAAAGTTGACTCAGAAAAGTAAGTTTCATTACTCTCGTGGATTAGCTTTATTGTCTAGTGTTGCTGGCACTATTTTGCTGGTTTGGTTTATTAGCTTTGCCTGGCCACAAAAAGTCGACTCAGGTGTGCAGCCAACTAAGCAATTGTCGCCTTTAGAAAAAGCCCAACAAGTAGTGAAACAATTAACTCTTGAGAATGTCAAGATCACTTGGCAAGCTTCCCGTCAGCGGCTGTTGTTAACAGGCTATGTACCTGATACAGAAAGCAAGTTGCAGCTAAAAAATGAGCTGGAGTCGGCTTCTTTATTTAATAGAATTAACCTTTATGTCGAAGCTGATATTATTCGCTCAGTGCAATTTATTCTTGATAATAATGGTTTGGGACATATTAACGTTACTTCAGGCAAAACGGCTGGTGAAGTTAGATTAATGGGGCTGTTAGATAATGGGAAACGTTGGGCCAAAGTGGAAAAAATGCTTAAACATGATGTGCCTGGCTTAAAAGGCTACCAGGTTGATTTTGATTCTAGCCGCCAACATATCGCAGCATTAACTCAGGTATTAGAAGAAAACCATTTATTGGGTCAGTTACAAATTGTTTCAGTAGGCAACTATATCGAAATTCGTGGAGAAATTAACCAGAAGTTGGAAAATAAACTTAACCAGCTGATTGAGCATTTTGAAACAAACATTGGCCAGTCAGGACTGATTAAAACGCGTAATATGCCGCTTTTTGCTGATGATCCACTGCATCTCCCCGTAAAAAGTATTAGTATTGGCAGTGTTCCTTACATTGTATTAAAAAATAACCAGAAATATATGGTGGGTGCCAGGCTACCGAATGGTTATCGGCTAGCGAAAATTGATAATGACTTTATTAAACTGCGTAACCAAGACCAAGTAGTAAAAATTACTATCAAGCCAGAAAATTATGCAAACTGAACTACTTTTAACTGATTTAGAGGTGCAGTTAACCGGTCCGCATGGTGAGGATTTGGCCCATCAGCTACTGGCCAAACTGGGTGAAGAACAGCAACAGGTAAAAGCAAAAATAGCCATGGGGCTAGATCCGCAAGCCTTTCATTATCAGCAACACTATTTAGAGGCTTTGCAAGCAGCTGAAAAAGTGATAGCTAAAGTGCGTAATGCAAGTCAGCCAGACTTAAACGAGGTGATAAATGGCTTTTAATATTGAAGAAGTAAACAATGTAATAGGTGGTCAAACAGCAAAAGTTGAAAGTGAGTTGAAAGCTTTTCAGAGATCAATGGATCCTAATAGTCAGCAAGACTTACTTAAGTTTCAGTATATGATGAATCGTTGGAACCTTGTGACTAACTTACAAAGTAACACGATTAAAACAATGAAAGAGACGTTGCAAAGCACTATTCGCAATATGGTATAGCCGGTAATATGGTGTAGCTCATAATACAGTTTAATGAGGCGCAGTGTATGGTAAATAATCATTTGCCACAATTGTTAGTTGAGCTTGGCTTTATTGCTGTTGGTCAGGGAATGAATAGCGAGGCACAATGTATTTTCGCTGCAATGCAGCAGCAACATCCGCAACAGTTGGCGCCTATATTGGGGCAAGCTTTATTGAAGCTAAACCAAAATGAGCCTGAAGCAGCATTAGTAACCTTAAAAAACTTCTCTACTGTAAAAGAACAGGATATGTTGCAGGCATATCAAGCACTTTGCTTAATGAAGCTAGGCCATAACAATGAAGCAGAACAGTTGTTAAAAATACTCATCAATAGCCCTGAGCCGGCAGTTGTTCCCTTTGCTCAAGCCTTGCTTAAGGAGATCACTGATGACTGAAGCTGTGTTCCATAGTATAACGGTGGCAATTGATAGCCCTTTAACTGACGGCGGGGCTGCCAGAGGTGATGATATTCAGCAGTTTGACGCTATGATGACAGAAGAAAATGGTATTACTGATCAAGCGGTTGAACTAGTGGAAAATGTAAAAGCATCGATTGAAAAGTCTGATCAAAAGCTGTCTAGCTCTATGGAGGTAGCTCAAGATGATCCACTATCAATGCAAGCAATTATGGCTATGCAGGTTGAGCTTGCAAAAAAACATTTGCAGGAAGAGCTAATTACCAAAATAGCCAGTAAGTCAACACAACATGTCGACACTTTTTTGAAAGCACAATAGCTGTCTACCAGCAGCACTGGCTATTCGAAAACAAGAGTAAGACGTAAACGGTAAGGTAGTAAAATAGTGTTTATAACGCTAAAAAGACTGAGTTTTATCTTGTTCTTATCCGTTATTCTAACGGGTTGTAAAATTGAGCTTTATTCCGGTTTAGCGGAAACTGAAGCAAACGACATGTTGAGTATTTTATTGGCAGAGGGGATTGCTGCAGAAAAACAACCTGGTAAAGAGCAAACGGTGGCTATCAAGGTTCCAGAAAGCCAGGTGGCTGAGTCAATTAGTTTGCTGAAAGCTAAAGGCTATCCTAAAGAAAAATTTGCCTCTATCAAAGAAATTTTCCCCCAAGAAGGGCTCATTTCATCGCCTACTGAAGAAAAAGCCAGACTGGTTTATGCACTGTCTCAAGGCTTAGCAGAAACACTTACGCAGATTGATGGTGTAGTGACTGCCAGAGTGCATGTCGTGCTTCCTAAAGCGAAACAACGTAAAACTGAGTCTGTTACACCTTCTTCTGTTGCAGTATTTATTAAGCATCACGCTGATGTTGATTTATCATCTTATATTCCACAAATTAAGTTGCTAGTCAATAACAGTATTGAAGGGCTTGATTACGATAAGATCAGTGTTGTGTTATTCCCTACAGCCCAACAAGAAACATCATCAATAAAAGCAAAAATGACCTCAGCTTTAGGCGTTAGTCTCGCAAAGAATTCTCAAGGGGTATTTTGGGGATGGCTGAGTGGTTTATTACTATTATTATTGCTTAGTAATGTAGGCTGGTGGTTAAAGCTAAAAAAGGGTAATAATAACCAGCAGGCCAAAGCCAGCTAGCAGTTTTAACTGTGTAATTGTTGTTCTGATATTGGTGTTATTCATCTTATGTTAATAGGCTGGTTTGCTTTAAAACGTTTGCATTGGCTATGAATAATTGAGTATTGATGAGGTAATCGTTGAGTACAACACTTGAGGTAGCTATTGCAGAGTTTAACTGGTCGCTACTTAATACCATGCATCCAAGCCAATTAGCTGTATTTGAGCAGGAACCCTGGTGGCAGACGATAGCCGTGGATCACCGATTTACGGCTATTGTAGACCAATATTTACTTAACAGTTTAGCCTTATCCCACTGCCCTGATTATGACTTTCAACAACCGTTGAAACGAATTGCGCTACTTGATCACGAGAGTATTCTGCAATGGCTATTGGCCATTGGTGTTACTCTACACTCTCATACCATTAAGCAAACTATTTGGCGCCAGCAACAATTGCTAATTAAAGAGCAAATTGGTGAGCAATGGTATCAGTTTGCTTTAACTAACGGCTTATTTTTATATCATCAGCCTATCGCTTCTATTGATCAGTGGCTTACAGAGTTAACTATCAATGAGCACTATTGTGAGCAACTATTAATTGTTGGTCTAGCTGTGTGGCAAGCCTGTTTAGAAAATTCAACCGATGGTTGGTGGCAACGATTGCAGTTGAAGTTACCCATTAGCCTTTCCCTGGAAAAGTTTTCGCCTTTTCCTGAGTTGGGGGAGCAGTTAATCACTTTAAGCAAAATGTTAGAAAAACTGATTCATCAGGTGTGCCCGCATGTTTTCGATCACTAACTTAACACAAGGTGACTTTCAAGTAGCACCAGGAACTAAGTTAATCAAGCGGGAGCAGTATGCGAAGTTTTTGTCTGCAGAACAGCTGATTGAGCACGCGAATCAACAGGCTGCTGGTATTGTAGCAGACGCTAAAATATTGCAGCAGGAGGAAATGGAAAAGGGGTTTAACCAAGGTTTAGCAGAGGCTCAGCAGCAACAGACAGTATTAATTAATCGTACATTACTGGAATGTGCGCAATTTAAATCGCAGTTGGCGGCAGAGTTAGTTCAGGTTGTATTGCAGTCGGTTAAAAAAATTATCGCTGACTACGATGATATTGCGCTGGTAAAAGCGTGTGTTGCTCAAGCATTAGCACAAACTACTGACTGCCAACAGTTAAGTTTATTAGTGGCACCTGCCATGTTAACCAGTGTTAAAGATCGCTTAGATGATATTAAGGAGATGGCCCCTGATATTCAGTGGAATGTTTTGCCTGATAGCAGTATTACAGGAATGGGCTGTAAAATTGAGACACCTATTAAAGTTATTGACACAACCATTGATAATCAGCTAACTGCCCTGGAAAAGGCTGTTAATGATTGGTTTGTAAATGCTGATGAATAATGCTTTGCAGCTTTTTAAGCGGAAAATAAGGGCGATAATCTGAGAGTTGAAGAGCTAACCACTCTTGACCGTGCTCCCAATGGCTGGTTTGGCCATTGAACCATTGTTTATAAATGACTTTTAGCTTTTCTGTGGAAAGTGGGTTAGTAAAACATGCTTGCAATGCATCTGCGGAGCCTTTTACTTCATGCACTTCAGGTATTGATGATAATAAATAAAGAAATGCATCAAATACTAAAAAGGGGTTTTTAAGATTATTTCGTGCCGACATTCGCCGGTAAATAATAAATATGACTGTGTTGCCTTCCAGCCGGTAGACAAGCTGAAAACCGTTAATAGTGAGCTGATAGCCTAATTGAAAAGAAGACTTTCTTAAGTAATAAGGCTTAATGATAAAACCACGTTGTTGTAACTGCTTTGATAGTACATCTTGTGTACTGGGTATAGCATCTTGTTGGTCAAACATAGGTGGTCATTTTCCAAGGCTGTTCATTATAATGTCATAGTGACGGGTAAGTCATAATATTTCAATGTTTGACAACGTTTTGTCAATAGTGTATTGACAGGAGTAGTATGTTAAGGAAAACAAGGACTCAGGCATCTCAGGAAGAGCGTCATTATGACATATACTACAAATGATATTAGAAATATTGCCCTTATTGGTCATACTGGGGTAGGTAAAACAATATTAACTGAGCGGTTATTGTACACCGCTGGTGCCATCAATACGATGGGGTCAATCAGTCGTGGCTCAACCCTTAGTGATTTTGATGAGCAAGAAAAAGCGCAGGGCCATTCACTTTACCCAGCAGTTTGTAGTCTTGATTATCAAAATACTCATATTAATTTATTAGATACCCCAGGATTTCCTGACTTTTCTGCTCGGGCGATGAGTGTGTTGGCTGCGGCTGATGCGGCTGCACTGGTGATTAATGCCGCTGAAGGGGTTGAAATGGTAGCTGAGCGATTAATGGAATCTGCTAAGCACTTTAAACTATGTAGGATGATTATTGTTAATCACATAGACAGTCAGCAGATAAATTACCAAGAACTTATCGAACAAATTCAATCAACATTTGGTGAAGAGTGTTTACCATTAAACTTACCTGTTAAGAATGGTGAGGCTGTAACTGATTGCTATTTCTCTCCTGATGAAAACCAGCAGACAGACTTTAGTTCAGTTGAGGAGGCACATAACCAATTGATTGATCAGGTTGTGGAAGTGGATGATCAATTAATGGAACTGTATTTAGAGCAAGGAGAGTCACTCAGCCCTGGTCAATTACATGACCCATTTGAAAAAGCATTACGAGAGAATCATCTTATCCCTATTTGTTTTACATCGGCTGAAACAGGAGCAGGTATTAAAGAATTATTGCAGATTTTTAAACAGTTAATGCCTAGTCCCCTCGAAAGTAATTTACCTCAATTTATTAAAGGAGAAGGGGAAAAAGTGGCACCGGTTAAGGTGGTTGCTGATTCTGATAAGCATGTGATTGCTCATGTGTTTAAGGTTGCTGTAGATCCTTATGTAGGAAAACTCGCGATGTTTCGTATTCATCAAGGTACCATTAAGCCTGATACCCAACTCTTTATCGGTGATAATAGAAAAGCATTTAAGGTATCTCACCTACTAAAACTACAAGGTAAAAAAAGCCAAGAAATCAGTAAGGGGATACCAGGCGATATTTGTGCAGTGGCAAAAGTGAATGAAATAGAATACGACAATGTATTACATGATTCTCATGATGAGGATCATTACCATTTAATACCTATTGATTTACCTCCTCCAATGCATGGTTTGGCGATAGAGCCGGTCAGAAGAGGTGATGAACAAAAGTTATCAGATGCTCTGCATAAAATTGTGGCAGAAGATCCAACGTTGGTTGTGGAGCAGCGAGTGGCTATGAATGAGACTGTACTTCGTGGGCAAGGGGAGCTTCATTTAAAAATAATATTAGAAAAAATGCATCAGCAAATGAATGTGGCAGTAGCAACCCGGCCTCCCAGTATTGCTTATCGGGAGACAATTACTCAGCCTGCCGCTGGCCATAGTCGACATAAAAAACAGACAGGTGGGGCAGGGCAGTTTGGTGAAGTTTTTCTTAAGGTTGAGCCGTTAGAACGGGGGGCAGGTTTTGAGTTTGTTAATCAAATTACCGGTGGCGTTATTCCCTCGCAATTTATTCCTGCTGTAGAAAAAGGAGTAAAGCAGGTATTGGAAGGTGGAGCCATTGCAGGTTATCCGCTTCAGGATGTCAGAGTGATGGTTTATGATGGTAAACATCATCCTGTTGATTCAAAAGAAATAGCCTTTGTTTCAGCTGGTAAAAAGGCTTTTTTAGACGCAATTGATAAAGCGAAACCTGTTATATTAGAACCAACAGTAAATTTGGAAATAACCGCGCCAGCACAATGTATGGGGGATATTTCAGGAGATATTGCTAGTTTTAGAGGAATTATTAGCGGTACTGAAGCGTTGCCTGGTGGAAAAATCAAAATTAAAGCGCAAGTGACGTTAAGGGAAATCAGTGATTATCAGTCCAGGTTAAAGTCATTAACAGGTGGAGAGGGTTTCTATTCAATGACATTCAGTCACTATGGAGTGGTGCCAGCTGACTTACAGCAAGCACTAATTAAAGAATATCATCAGCATAAAGAAGCCTCTTAGTTAGGTTTTGCTTTGTTACTCATGATAGACATTATTACTATGGATCCAGTAGCGCTTTTATAGTAATTGAAAGTGCTACCGCAAGTTAAACAGTAGTTAACTTGCCTATCATGGTTAACTGGTTTGCTCTTTGCGGGATAAAGACCAGTACTCCATCAGCTCTGTTGAAAACACCTTGTTACTTTGGTTGGTTTGATCAATATATAATACAAACTCAGAACCATCATGGCGGGTAATAACAATCTCGGCGTAGTTGTTACAACAATCTTCTACAATAATGTCTTTAATTTCATTGAATTTCGCTGTTTCGTGTCCTCTCGACAGTTGTGGGTAGTTAATTAAAATATTTCTGCTGACACATACTTGCCAAGGGGGCACTACTGTACTGTATCTTTGTCAAGGAGGCAGAGTTATCCTCCCATTGTACAGTTCAATTACGCTACGTAAGTAGTGCATACAAAGGAAATGCTATGAGTAAATTATCATTGGGAGTCATAGGGACTTCCAAAAAAGAAAATGAACGACGAGTAGCTATTCATCCAGGACATTTTTCACGCCTTCCTGAACACATTCTTCGTCAATTGATATTCGAAAAAGGCTATGGAGCACCCTTTGGTATTGCTGACTCAGAAATTGCTAATCAGACTGGGGGGATTGCGTCAAGGCAAGAGTTATTGGCTGATCTAGGTACAGTCATCATTGCGAAACCAGTACTCGCAGATTTACAAGCACTTCGTGAAGGTGGTCTTCTATGGGGGTATGTACATTGCACGCAACAACGAGCCATTACACAAACAGCAATTGATCGCAAGCAGACACTTATTGCGTTTGAAGATATGTACATTTGGGGCCCCAATGGTGAGGTTGGTCGTCATACCTTTTATAAGAATAATGAAATGGCAGGCTACTGCGCAGTCTTACATGCACTACAACTTAAAGGTATTGATGGGCATTACGGAAATAGGCGTAAAACAATTATTTTTGGTTTTGGTGCAGTTAGTCGCGGCGCTATCTATGCACTCAAAGCTCATGGGTTTAGAGATATTACTATCTGTATTCAACGCCCTGATCACGAGGTGCGTGAAGAAATACTCGATTGTCATTATGTCCGTGTTTGTGCAGACAAAACAGGTGACGAACGTATGCTGATAGTCGAGCATGATGGGGTTGAACGCCCGTTAAAGAGCTTGATCAAAGAATCAGATATAATTATAAACGGAACCTATCAAGAAACTGATCACCCTATTCTCTATGTGACTGAAAATGAAAGCTCATATCTCAAACCTGGCTGTCTTATTATTGATGTTAGCTGCGATGAAGGAATGGGGTTTTATTTTGCTAAGCCGACTACATTCAAAAATCCAATTCTTAAAATTGGTATGATAGATTATTATGCCGTTGATCATACACCAAGCTATTTATGGGAAAGCGCCTCTCGATCTATCTCGGCCGCTCTAATTGTTTATCTACCAACTGTGATAGAGGGCTATAGCAGCTGGCAGCAAAGTGACACTATCCGAAAGGCTATCAATATTGATAAAGGTGTTATTCAAAATTCCTCAATTCTATCGTTTCAAAATCGCCAGCAGCAGTATCCTCATGCAACCATCGACATGCTTGAGCACTAGGAATTTGGGGTAGTGACTCAAAACTGTGTCTACTCATATTTGAAGGCCAAACTCATAGCGATTAATAAAAAGTCCAATCACAATATCATGCATTTGATTGGTCTTTAAAAAGCAAATGGTTTTTCTGGTAAGGCGTTTAATACGAGTCCTTAACGTTAGGTGTTTTCGCTCTATTTTTTGAGTGTTTCTTTTTCCTATAATATGTTATTCACCTGGAATATGTCGGCTATATGCTCCCCAGTCATCTGTACAAAATACCTTGATTTTAAAGGGTTTCAACAAGGTTTGTAATGTTTGAAAAGCTTCATCTTTTCTAGAGGTTAGTATCCCTAATGCCACTGCCACAAACGTTATCTCATCCAAAAACACCTTACTAACATATGATGATTATACAACAAGTGCTACATACTTTGAAAAGATCTGCGTTGAGTGAAAATCATACAAACCAGTCTTTAGACATACTTTTGAGGCACTACCAAGATTCATTTGTTCACTTTGAAACACTAGAAAAAATTTAAAACAGCCATAGTGGTTACTACTTAAATAGTGATTACTAGCTGTTTGTTTGAAAAATTAACTAAATATTTCTGTAATAAATACTTATTAAAAATCACTATTTTATCTTTTGTAATTAACTCATTCGGAATTCTTCTAACGGCTTTGTAAGATATTAACCATAATTCAAGTAAGCGAATCAATTAAGCCGCTTAGGAATGGATGCTATGTACGTATACTTGACCAAAGAAGCGCCTAATCAAATACCAGCTCTTTTTGTTATTGTAAAACTGGAACATGATTTGACTAATCACTGGTTAATTAGACAGATATCTGGATTGGCAAAGTATCAAAGGCAAGTAGCCTGTGATAAATACGAAGCTTTTAATAGTTTTAATCAAGCATTTTATCGCTTTCAACAACTGATTGAGTTGAGAGCAGAGCAGGGTTATAAAGTGCAATAAATAATATAATATTAGTAGAGGTGCTCTTTCCTCTAATGTTCGGTAGTTTCTTTAATTTGTTCGGCCCATTTAATCACTTCAGCAACGGCGGCGAGTAGTTCACTGGCAACAAACTCATTTTCGCCTACTTTAGCTGATAACTGACGGGCTAACCAGACGTGTCTTAGTACAGGAACATTAGCTTCTTCTGCAAGTTTTATCATATGTTGAGCTAGCCAGTCGGTTCCTTTGGCTGTGACTTTGGGTAAGTCTGTTTCTCCACGTTTATAGTATAAAGCAACGGCGAAGTGGGTGGGGTTGGTCACCAGTAAATTGGCATTATTGACATTATCGACAATATTTGAAGCCAGTAAATCTTTATGGATTTGCTTTCTTTGTTGTTTTATTTCTGGGTTACCTTCAGTTTCTTTGTATTCTCGTTTAACTTCATCTTTCGACATTTTGAGTTCTTTTTCATGGTGATGCTTTTCATACACCATATCCAACACAGCCAGTATGACAAAAACAACCAATACAACAATAAATAACTGGAGTAACAGTGCGCCTAATAATGGAATGCTGCACTCTACGCCACAATGTACAATTTTAACTAAATCTTGCATGTTGGCGCGAATGACCCAGTAAATAGCAATGCTTAAAGTCAAAATTTTAATGACTGACTTTAAAAATTCTACCAGATTTTTTTTGGCAAAAATTTTCTTGGCACCTTCAATAGGATTAATTTTTTTAAGTTCTGGCTTAATGGGGGTAAAAGACAGCAGCCAACCAAATTGCAGGTTGTTAGATAATATACCAGTAATGAAGACCACTGTAAAAATCGGGGCAAGCAAATAAAATGACTCAGTTAAAATACCTTTGCCTACTTCACTCAGTGCAAGCTGCCAGGGGGCATCGAGAAACTTGACAGGAAGGTTGATAAGTGCTGTTAAATGGCTTAAATAATAGCCACTCATTAGCCAGAATAGCAGCACAATAACAACCAGCAGTGCCAGTGATACGATTTCTTTACTTTTGGCTACTTGCCCTTTTTTTCGTGCATCACGAATTTTTTTGGGGGTAGGCTTTTCTGTTTTTTCGCTCATTATTGGATAACGGAGTAAAGCTTATCAAACACGAGATCGATGTTTATTAACTGCTCACTGGCAATGGAAACCAATATTGCAAGGTAAACCACTAAAATTGCCTGAGACACAGCGCTTTTAATTGGCATCGCTAAAAAGAATACATTGAGTTGGGGGGCAAATCGGCTGATTAAACCCAGTCCAAACTCGCTGAGAAACATTCCTATTATCACCGGTGCAGCCAGTAACACAGCTACATAACCTATCATATCTAGCTGTTTTAGGAAAAAATAAACGCCATCTGTAGTAAATGCAGGTAATAATGCACCTACAGGCCAAAGCTTATAGCTCAAAAACAACCCTTTTAGGCACACAAAGGCTGCGCCACCGACAAAAAACAAAGTAATAATAGCCTGGCTAAGCATCAAGCCTAGGGGGGATGTTTGGGTACCTAAACTAGGGTTAACCACACTGGCTAATGTGGCCCCCCGTTGGTTATCTATAAAAAAGCCGGCTGCCTCTATTGCCCAGAATGGGATTGCAGCACAATAACCTAATAGTAAACCGAGAGCGACTTCTTTAAATAGTAATGAAAGTAGCCAATAATCAGGCTTTGTTGCAAGGGCTTCAGAGTCTGGCATTAATGGAAAAACAAACAAAGCAAAACTTAAGGCAACCCCGTTACGAATGAGTCCGCCTCCCAACGACTTTTTACTAAAAACAGGCAAAATAGTAAAAAAGGTAATTAGCCGGGGCAGGGCGAGCGCATAGCTTAATACGGTTGCCTGAATATCGGTTAGCTGGGCCAGTGCATTCATATAATGGTTTCCTGGTTGCTGGCCTTACACATTAACCATCGCATCAAATATATTTAGCCCATAATTATATAGCTCAATACCCAACCAGCGAGCAGTAATAAATAAAGTTACAATAACTGCAATCAGTTTAAGCGTAAATGATAGGGTTTGTTCTTGAATTTGGGTGAGGGCTTGGATTAAGCTCACCAACGTCCCTATTAATGACGCAGCAATAATGGGTGGTAAAGAAAGTATCAATACTAATAAAAGAGCTTGGGCTGAATATTGAACGATTTCTGCTTCGGTCATTGGTTCATTCTCTAATAAGATAATACCAGACCGTGAGTAAGCCGAGTCCAGCCATCTAATAACACAAATAACAATAACTTAAATGGTAATGAAATAGTGACAGGAGAAACCATCATCATACCCATTGCCAACAAAATATTCGATATAATCAGGTCGATGGCAATAAAGGGTAAATAAAGTAAAAATCCCATTTTAAATGCATCAGTGAGTTCTGATAGAGTAAATGCTGGCATTAAAATTAATAGGCTATCTTCACTGAGTCGCTCACTGTAATTGTCTGGCCATAAATTGGCTGCAGCATCTTTAAAAAAAGTACGTTCGCTTTCGTCACTATGTTCCAATAAAAACTCTCGGTAAGGATTTAACCCACTGTCAACAATTTTGCTGATAGCTTGTTTGTCCTCAAGATTGATTGGGTTTTCAATAAAGTGATCATGAATAGCAAAACCAACCGGCGCCATAATATAAAGGGTTAAAATCAGTGCTAAACCATATAGCGCCATATTAGGTGGAATTTGCTGGATACCTAATGCATTTCGTAACAGTGAAAATACCACTGCTAGCTTAACAAATGACGTAGCCATAACAGCAATAAAAGGAATAAGCGATACAAGCCCTAATACTACGACTAGCGTAAAGGGTTCAGGTAAAGTCATTGGTTATTTTATACTCCTTCGTTTGCCAGCTGGTTTTGCCAGGCTAACGATTGCACCTGCAAACCTAGTTGATTAGCGATATTGACTAGAGCGCCGGTGCCAATCAGTTTGCCATTGGCTTTAATATTAACTTGTTGGGTATTTAATGACGGTAGGTCAAGCACTTGTCCGGGCTGCAGTGCTTGTAATTGTGCTAGGGTTAATTCTACTTCACCGACTTCTATTGAAACCGTTACGGGTAATGCATCCAGTGAATTCATCGCTAAGTCATCGGTTGAAGGCTGTTCAGAGTTATGTATCATTTGTTCAATCATGATTTGTTGTCCGTCATAAGCAAGCCAGGCCACAGGCTGTTGATTAGCTAACAGTTTAAGGCGTTGCTCAATAAAGTAGCACTCGTCAAATAATAAAATATCACCCAGTGTGATAGTCGACAGAAGCTGCTTAGTTAAATTGGTTTTACCTAACTGTAAGTGAACTGATCGCTGGATATACTCCAAGGCTATGGAGGAAGGTTCGCCACCTGGTAATTGTTGAAGCAAGTCCAATAGTGCTTGCGGTTCAGCAGTTATATAAAGATTAATGGAATTAAGCTGATTACTTTCTTGGCAGTTGACTTTTAAATAAAGGTTATCAGTAGTTGATAAAAAACCAGTTGTTGCAGAGTGTTGCCATTGAGCGCTATCAAATTGAACAGTACTTGGGTCAATCATTAAGTTCACACCTATCTGATGCAGCTGATTAACCCACTGCATTAAACCGCTTTGAATTAACCCTAGCTGAATGGTTTCAGGCATGACTCGCCATTGCTCTAGTGCCAGTTTAACCGGTAGCCAATCTACAATTTGGCTGGCACAAAGCGTTAATTGATAAGGTTGATCATTAATAGCGAGCTGTAAGCTAATGGGGTGATGTATGCCTATAACGCTACTGGTTAAAGACAGTTCACTATTTAACCAGGCGACTTGATCGGAGTAGTCATGGTGAGTCGCTGTGCTGTACTGAAAATAGAACTGCTGTTGCTTGCCTGAAAATAATTGGTACAGTGTTGCTGTGTGGCGATCTATGCTGGGTAATTCGACCGTTGAGGTTGTCACTCGTGCTCCTCCCGCTTGGTAATATAGTCGGGCCTGGCACCTTGTTGATTCGTCGTGTCTGTGGATAAGCCAAGTTCAACTGACACTTGACCAAAGCGTTTAGCCAATTGGTTTTTTAATTGGGTCGATGCTTGGTTGAGCAAGTCATACTGTTGTTTTTCTGAAGTAGCAAAAGCAACTTGTAGCTGGTTATTCGTTAAGCTTAAGGTTAATTGGGTATTATTTAACAGGGGGTGGTTCAGGGTAATTTGTAATGTCGATTGATTCGACAACTGTCTTCTATATTCAGTAATAAGTTCTGTTAATTGCTGGTTGACTTCTGCAATGACTTGGCTGCTATGGCTAGGTCCTGTTTGTTTTATGCTAGCTGCTAGCATAAACGGGTTTGGCAGACTGCTCAGAGTGTCGGGCTGTTTTTCTAGGTCATCTTTGCGACTGGATTGTTTGGGTTGCTTATTTAACTGCTTTTCAAAGTGCTCTTTATCCACTTGGCTTGAACGCTGTCGGGTATTTTCCGCTGAGGTTGTTGAGCGATTGGATTTACTGCTATCTATTTTCATAATCAATTTTTTTAAAAGCGGTTGCCATGATGGGCTATTTTCATGACTGAAAAGCCTGTTGTAATTCAGCCACTTCTTCTTGTTCCTGCTCAGCTTTGTATTGCTCAACTTTATCATTAGTTTGTTGCAATTGCTCAATCAATTCTTCAAAGCGCTGCTCTGCTTGAGTGGCTTGTTGGCGCTTGGTTTTTAGCATTGATAAGGTTTGTTCCGCTTCAGCAAGAGTTTGTTCTGCTTCAGTTATTTTTTCCTGTAATTGATTTTCTTTATCTCGTAATAACGAAATTTGAATTTTTAAACGGTCTAGCTCAAACCGCTTCATCACTTGAGTGCTTGCCTCTTGCCAAATTCGCTGTTCTTCTTCCAGGCGCCATTGGTGGTATTGGTTAAATTGCTGCTGGCAATGATTAAGCCGTTGGTTATAAACATCAACCTGCTGTTGTTGTTGCGTAACAGCCAAAGCAGCCTGCTGTTGTCGTTGCTGTTTTATAACAAGTAATTGAGATAAGTCCATTATTTAAATAACTCCATTAATTAGCCAACGCGATTAGTTGACTAAAGGTTTCTTCAACACTTGTTAGCTGATGTTGTGGTTGCTGTAAAAATGCTTGGATAGCAGGCCACTTATCAATAGCCTGGTCTGTTTCTAGGTCGGTACCCTGCTGGTATTCTCCTACTTTGAGTAATAACTCAGCAGACTTATACTTAGCCATCCATTGTCTTATTTGGCCAGCCGCCATTTGCTGGTCTTGGCTGACAATATGGTTCATTACCCGGCTGCTGCTTTGCAAGACATCAATGGCAGGGTAGTGGTTAGCAGCAGCAAGTTCCCGCGATAAAATAATATGGCCATCTAAAATAGAGCGCGTTTCATCGGCAACTGGCTCGTTCAAATCGTCACCTTCCACAAGTACTGTATATAAGCCAGTAATTGAGCCTTTGGCGGCAGGTCCAGCACGTTCTAATAATTTAGGTAATGTTGCAAAAACAGATGGAGGAAAACCGCGGCGGGTGGGCGGTTCTCCCGCAGCCAAGCCGATTTCTCGCTGGGCTCTGGCAAACCGAGTAACAGAATCCATCAATAGTAGTACTTGTTTGCCTTGGTCACGAAAAAATTCAGCAATAGTGGTTGCCACAAAAGCGGCTTTAGCTCGTTCCATTGCTGGACGGTCAGAGGTTGCTACTACTAGTACTGCTCGTTGGCGGGTCGCTTCGGTTAAGCTATGCTCAATAAACTCTCTAACTTCTCGGCCCCGTTCACCAATTAAAGCAATAACGATGACATCAACACTGGCTCCTTTAGCTAGCATTGACAGTAACGTACTTTTACCTCCACCAGCCGCGGCAAAAATTCCCAGGCGTTGACCCGCTCCACAGGTAAGGAGCCCATCAAGGGCTCTTACGCCTAAACTGAGAGGAGTATTAATCAACTGTCGGTCAAGTGGCGCGGGAGCATCAGCTAATATAGGGTAATAGACAGCATTTGTATTATCTTGTGTAGCGGGGTTTAGTGTGTCTGTTTGCAGGGGCTGGCCAAGCCCATTTAGCACCTGACCCAGCAAATGATCTCCCACTGCCACTTCCAACATTTTTCCTGTGGCGATCACTTGCGTGTTGGATGAAATACCGGCTAGTTCTCCAAGTGGCGTCAGTAAGGCTTGCTGATGCTCAAAACCAACCACTTCTGCTAATTGACGCTGATTCGTTGATGGGCAATACAGGGTGCAAAGCTCGCCAACTTTCACATTGGCCATATGGGCACGAATAATTGTGCCTGTTACATGGGTCACTTTGCCATGAGTCTTGATTAGACTGGCTTCGGCAATGGTTTTCTTTAGTCCTTCGCTGAATTGCTCTGCAAACAAACGCTGACTGCTCAACGGTGGACTCCTTAACGCATGAATAGTAGTTATCAAGGTGATGATTATATATCGTCCAAAAAAATAGGATTTGTTTAGATTAGTTGTATTTTTTTATATTGATGGGTTGTTGATGTTTAGGTAAAGATTACTATGACCAGTTTGCTTTTTGAACGATTAGTTGAGGCGAGATAAAAATTCTCGGCTAGTGGCTAAAGGATATAGTGAAACGGTTTCTTACAATCGATGAAAAGTGGATGTTTTAAAAGGAAATATTTACATATTTAGGCGAAATAAAAGCGACTGCTAATTTAAAGCGATTAATTTCTGTGTAGCCTATTTTAAAATTGAAAGAAAATAACAGCCGTTATTTTATGCGAGTATAAAATAATAATCGACACGTTGGATTGATTTTGACTAGGCTGCTTGAACGATATCGCTTGAACGAAATGAATTAAGTAAAGTTGTAAAAGGTTATGAGCGTGGTTATATTACGATGCTCTCATTACTGTGGATGATGTATACCCTTTGTAAAGGAAAAACTGACAGGCTAGTTGCCTAGTAGCGTACTCCACAATGGGTATAAAACAACTGCCAGAGGTGTTTTAACAGTGAATCATATATCATCAGTAACTAACCAGCCTCTTGGTAACAATATCGCTTCAGGCCAACCTTTGTCAGGTAGTGCTCAAGGTAACTACCAAGGTCAACAAGTTCGATTATTAGATGCCAAACCATTTACTGCATCTGTGGCTGAAGAAATGTCATTTGCTGCCAGTGAAAAGCGTGAGTCTGATAGCTTACGTAATCGCAAAATCAATGATCGTTTTGGCGGCAAGTCTGCAGTACAGCAAGTGGCAGAAGACTATTTGAAGTTAGTGGCAAAAACGCCACAAGCTGAGGCAATGAGGCGATTTGCTGAAAATTTGTTAGATGGTTTCTTTAGAAACCCACAGCAAACGATGCAACAGCTTAAAAACTTTAGCTCTGATATTAGTGATCAATATTTGATCTTAAAGTTGGCTGCTCAGTTGGCAGGTGAAATGCTAGCAAGAGACAAGCAGGCTAAAGATAAACTGAAAAATAAAAATCAACTGCAAATGGCTAAAGCCCATTTTGAAGGGCTAGCCGAACAGCTGTTAAATAGTAGTGAAAATGCTGAAGCCTCTATTATTGCTGGGATCAATATCAACCAAGTCGTATCATCACCGGCTGGGCAGGCTCTTAATAGTGCCCAAAATTTAAAAGACTTTTATCGGGAAACTATTTTTGATACGAACAACTTGCTGAGTGCCTATGAGCATATCCTGAATCACTGCTCAGAAGGGCAGCTAGAGCAAGGTATTGCGTTATTACTGAGAGGTCTGGCAGCCGATTATAATGCCCAGCACTCTTCTATTGAAAAGCCTAAATTGCAATTGATTATGTCATCAATGCAAAAGCTGAAAACCCTAACCACTATCCGAGAGTCGGCACTAGGGTTGTTTAGTCAATTTTCCCGACTGCAACCACAGGTCACTCATCAAGGGATAATGGCAGGTGGCTAAAACGAAAGTAATACAAACGAAAGTAATACAAGAGTGTAAAGCAAACGGTTTTATGGCGTATTGTGAAGGTTAGGCTGTTGTATGTATAACAAAGAACAGTTTTTTAAAGACCTGTTAGTATTGCAAGATAAATCCTGGGTGAGAGCCAATGATATTGATAACTTTGTCAATGCGCTTAATTTAAAAGACGCAGAGGAAGTCATTGGTTTTTTACAGCAATTTAAACAGTTAGTGCGAGAAATTCCAGTGGAAGCATTTAACGACATGGATCATCGCTTTAACTTATTGGAGGCTATTCAGGAAGCATTAGATATAGCCATAGAAAAAGAGGAAGATGAACTGCAATGATTCAGCAGTGGGTAGACCAAGCCGTAGTAGAATTTGTGGGGCAGTTTGGTATTAATGCCCAAGGCTGGGCTGAGTCTGGTTGTTTAGGCCTTGATTTTGAGCAAAATGGTCAGTTGCATATAGAGCAGCATCCCGCAGGAATTATGGTACTACTAAGTCAGCACTACCCTTTAGGGGATGCTTGGTTGCAAACAGCCAGCCAGGCCTGTGATTACCAATTGGGGATACCTTTTCCAATTCAAGTAGGACTTAAAGGAAGTACTGAATTAGTGTTTTTTTGCTTATTAGAAGAAGAGCAAGTGACCATTAATCAACTAAGTCAGTTATTTAATACGCTGACTCAATTGCACATCAAGTGCCGAGCAAGTTAACTGCAGTATTAAGAGGATTGTTGTATGGTTAAGCCATTGACGGATATTACCGCTAGCCCGGCTGTAACCCCCAGTGAGTCGATTAATCCCGCCAGCCAGTCATTGCAAAATCCACGTCCGTCTGACTCCTCCTCTACACAGCAACTGCCGGTTGAGCTGGCAGGTAGCCAGTTAAATCATGCAACAGAAACAATTTTTGATGCACCACTAGGGACTTTTCAATTAGATGGCCGTGTGCTGGAGCCTTCCCAGCAACGTAAGTTGTCTGATCAGCTTATTGAACAATTGGCTACTGCAATCAAACCGGAAAACCCTACTAAAAATGCTCCCTCTCAGCGAGTAGTGAGTGAAGCTCATGAAGTATTAGTTGAGTTAAAAAAATTGCGTAGGGAGTATGAAGTGCTTGCTCGACTACTACAGAAGCCTTAACCACAGGTATATTCAGCATCAATGAAGTTAACTGAACAGCAGCAGCAGTATTTGCTTGCTCAAGCACAGTTTTTAATCGAATATCAGCACCCAGGTAAAGCCATTCCCTTGTTACAACTGACTTTACTGGAGAACCCTGAATGGTCACTGGCTAATAAGTTGTTATTGCGTGCTTATTGGGCAAGTAAACGTTTTAAAAGCTGCTTCCATTTGGCAGAGAAATTACTACAGCAGCCAGAATTAACACTACAAGAAAAATACCAGGTGGGGTTGATTCAGTGTCGGGCATTAGTGGCAACCAATCATGTTGCTGCCGCCAAAACCCGTTATCAAAAGCTTAAAAAAATTCTTGAGGATAGTCATGCAAGCTAGTTGGTTATCGGTGTTAAACCGGCTGAGTCAGCGTAATGATATTTTGTTGGCGATAATGCTAGTAGCAGTGGTATTCATGATGATTTTACCACTGCCAACTGGACTGGTTGATGTATTGATTGCGCTTAACATGGGGATATCTGTCGTCTTATTGATGATTGCTGTTTATATTAGCAGCCCGTTGGAATTCTCAGCATTTCCTTCAGTACTGTTGTTAACCACCTTGTTTCGTTTGGCATTATCCATCACTACTACTCGGTTGATTCTATTGCAGGCTGATGCTGGGCAAATAGTTTACACCTTTGGTAACTTTGTGGTGGGAGGCAATTTAGTCGTTGGTATTGTTGTCTTTTTAATTATTACCATTGTTCAGTTTCTGGTTATCACTAAAGGCTCAGAACGGGTGGCAGAAGTCAGCGCGCGCTTTTCTCTGGATGCAATGCCCGGTAAACAAATGAGTATTGATGGAGATATGCGTGCGGGAGTGATTGATGTAAACGAAGCCAAAGAGCGTCGAGCCATGATTGAGAAAGAAAGTCAGTTATATGGTGCGATGGATGGCGCGATGAAGTTTGTGAAAGGTGATGCGATCGCTGGGCTGGTGATTATTATCGTGAATATTTTGGGAGGGGTGACCATTGGGGTTATGCAGCGAGGGCTGCCTGCAGGGGAAGCGCTGCAAGTGTATTCTATCCTAACAGTGGGTGATGGCTTAATTTCGCAAATACCGGCATTGTTTATCTCCATTACCGCAGGGATGATCGTTACCCGAGTGACTACAGAAAAGGCCACTAATTTAGGTACAGATATTGGTTCACAAGTAGGAAAACAACCAAAGGCACTATTAATTGGTGGTGGTTTATTGCTAGCTTTTGCTTTAATTCCCGGCTTTCCTACCGTTACGTTTATTTGTTTAGCCATCGTGATTGGTGGAGGAGGCTGGCTGCTTAATGGCTTGGCGAAAACTGAAGGTTCTGCTGAGTTAACAGATAAACATGCTGTGCCGGGTATGCCTTCGAATAAAGCCAATGAAAGTGCACCCGTTGCAGCTAAGCAGCTAGCTGAGCAAGAAACGGTTGCTTTAACCGTTCCAGTCTTAATTGACTTATCCAGTGATTTACAAACGTTAGTTAACCTGGACCAAGTAAAGCAGCAGCTTGCCACTATAAGACGCAGCCTTTATTTAGACTTAGGTGTGCCTTTCCCTGGTATTCAAGTGCGGGTAGTTGATAATTTGGAGCCTGGTAGCTATGCCATTTACCTGCAAGAAATTCCTGTAGCCAAAGGCCTCTGGCAGCAAGGCCAAATACTGTATACCGGCCCATTTGAGCAGCTAGCCTTATTTGGCTTGACTGCAGATAATCCAATTAACTTTTTACCAGGTGCTTCAGCTTGTTGGGTGGCAGAAGAATATGCAGCTGAGTTTAATCAAGCTGATTTAAGCTATTTACAGCTTGATCAGTTGGTGAGTTACCATTTGTCATTAGTGCTCAAAAAACATGCAGAAGAGTTTATTGGTATTCAAGAAACTCGCTATCTCCTGGCTGAAATGGAAAAGGGGTTTGCTGAGCTGGTAAAAGAAGTACAACGTTTGTTGCCTATTCAAAAAATCAGTGAAGTATTGCAGCGTTTGGTGTCTGAAGAGATTTCTATTCGAGATGTGCGTAAAGTGCTAGAAGCATTGGCCGAGTGGGGGCAAAAAGAGAAAGATGTTGTACAACTGACAGAGTATGTACGTAGTAGCTTAAAACGCTACATTAGCCATAAGTTTAGTAATGGACATCAGTTTTTACCCTGTTACATGTTGGATCAGTATGTAGAAGATACTATTCGTGGTGGCATTCGCCAGACCTCTGCAGGTTGCTATTTAGCGCTAGACCCTGCTGTCACAGATAACTTGCTGACAAGTATTAAACGGCAGGTGGGAGACATTGAAACCGCCGCAAAAAAGCCCGTTTTAATTGTGGCGATGGATATAAGGCGTTATGTGCGTAAAATTATTGAAGCAGAGCTTTATGCGTTGCCTGTACTGTCGTTTCAAGAGTTAACAGAGGAAATAAATGTACAACCTTTAGGGCGAATTGTTTTATAATATTTGTGTGCAATGGTTCAATCAAATAATGTTAATTGTTACAAGAGTGAGCCGTCGGAGCGTCAATAACATAATGCCAGCCAGAAAGAGCTTATACGAAAGGTATTCAGTGACGCTAAAGGTTATTTTCCGTATATATACTGTTGTATATACGACTGAAATCATGAATAAATCGGGAACAACTGGATGGATGTTGTAGAGACAATCAACCAATGGTTGGCACAAATCAGTACCAGTGATGCTAAGTTGAAATTGGATGATGGTGGGTGCTGCTGTCTTGAGTGTGAAAATGGCGCGCAATGTATCATTGAGGTAATACCTGAATCTGATCGGGGCTACTTTTATTCTCCTTTGGTTAAACTGCCAGAAACCAAAGAGCAACAGGCTGACTTACTACAAGAGGTATTACATTTAAATCTATTTCAGTTAGATAATACTGTTTCTAGTATGGTGCTTGATAAACGAACAGGTTATGTGATGTTAGCCCGTGCTATCTCAATTGAGAAAATGGATTTTGGTTTATTTCAGCAAGACCTGGCGGATTTTATTGAGGAAAGCATCGACTTACAAACGGAATTGACCTCTGTCGATTTTTCTTTTAGCTCATTTGAACAGCCGTATACTGATGAGCCGGTTGCCCTTCGGGTATAACCTTTCTTTATTTTACCTTCAAAATAATTTCTTTATATTTGTTAAACTCTTAAACAGAAATAAAAACACCCTCTTATAAGAGGGTGTTTTCGGTTAACTGCATAATCTGTCACAAGGGCTGCATGGGAAGCGCCACAGAATAATTAATTAATACACGGGTGATAGTGACCTTAAACCCTCTACTAGGTACCCTTTAGCCTGACTAAATTTGAATTAACTGGGTTAGAGCAAAATCAATGCATGCCTACCGAGAAATAGCGACATATTTTAAACAAAGCTTTGTCCCTGATATTGTTCGATCTGAATGTAAAAGAATTAATGCAATACGTTCCGAAAGTAGATTATATCAGCTATTAGGTTTGGGCTATGTCAATGTACTATTAGTAACAGGCTTTTTAGCGAATGATGTAGGCTCAGGGTTTATGCTATTAACGCTGGCCTCACTTGCTTATTTTATTTTAGTGTTATTGTTGTTGTTAGTTTATACCGCTAGTGACCGTCGTATTCCTGAAAGTTTCGCAGAGTATTATCATAAATTATATAAACATGTGGCGTTTATTAATGACTGTAAAGCTAGAAACTATATGCAACATGATGGAATTAATAAAAGTTTATTTCATTGTGGGCTGCTTGCACGGCAAAAAGCTAAGCCCAGTTGTCACTTAGGTTTTACAGGTGAATTAGAGGGTGTTCAATACGATATTTGTGATCTGGAAATAGGACTGGCTGATCAGCAACTAGCGATTGAAACCACAGAATGGTTACAGCGGGGTGCAGTATGGGGTACCTTAATTTCATTGAAAGTACCTCATCGTTTCAAAGGAATTTTGTTAGCGGTGTCACAACAAATTCCAGGTTTAGAAGCATTGAGGGATGAGCAGTTGTTGCCCTATACCGTTGACCACGGCTTGGGAGTTGGTAAAGAGGTGTCACTTTACTATTCTTCTGAAACAGCTGTGGATGCGGTAAAAGCTTCACCTTATTATCCTGCCATCAAAAAATTATTAAAAGGGGACTTACCCATTGCGATTGGCTGTTATGCAAATCGAGTGGTGATTTTTATTGCAGATGAGTTTTATCTTACTTTATTTGAGCAAGAAAACTCTTATAAAAATTATGATGTTTTTTGTAAAACATATCATCATTACGACAGAAATATAGACATTGCGCAGTTATTCTGCCAATAATCTCGCCTATCATTACATACAATTTTTAGTAATTTATTGAGCCGCCTTACTGAATATACTCGTCGCAAATCATTTTTAGGTTTTGTTATCATCACTCCTCACCCCAATCACCTATTTCAATAGGTTCATGAGGCTTCGTCACTGGATGGCCTCACCTAAAAACCCTTCGCATTGGGTTATAAGTAGGCGGCTTTTTTCTTATAGGCGCTGCAAAGGCTTGCTAGGTGTTGAGCTGATAATTAGAAGCCTGCATTGCGACGGGTTCTAGGAAATGGAATGACATCCCGAACATTAGCAACCCCAGTAATATAGGAAACCAGCCGTTCTAGACCTAAGCCAAAACCACCATGAGGTACGGTGCCATAGCGACGTAAGTCTCGATACCAGCCTAAACTTTCTTTGGGTATGCCCATTTCATCTAAACGCAGGTCTAGTTTGTCTAAACGTTCTTCACGTTGTGAACCACCAATAATTTCACCAATACCTGGGGCTAGCACGTCCATTGCAGCAACTGTTTTATTATCATCATTCATCCGCATGTAAAATGCTTTAATATCTTTGGGATAGTTGCTTACCACTACGGGTGCCTTAACATGCTCTTCACTAAGGAAGCGCTCATGCTCTGTTTGTAAATCGATACCCCAGCTAACCGGATGTTCGAACTTTTTGCCTGAATCCTGGAGAATTTTAATGGCATCAGTGTAGTCAATTTCTACAAACTGGCTTTCTAAAATATGCTGTAGCCGAGAAATAGCTGTCTTTTCAACGCGCTTAGCAAAGAAGTCCATATCATCAGCTCGCTCGCTAAGTACTTTGTTAAAAACATACTTGAGCATATTTTCGGCAAGCTGAATGACATCTTTTAAATCAGCAAAGGCAATTTCAGGTTCTACCATCCAGAACTCAGCTAAATGACGGCTGGTGTTGGAGTTTTCAGCACGGAAAGTTGGCCCAAACGTATACACTTTGCTCATAGCTAAACAATAAGCTTCAACATTTAATTGGCCTGATACCGTTAGAAATGATTCGCAACCAAAAAAGTCCTGGCTGAAGTCAATGTTGCCTTGTTCTGTGCGAGGCAAATTTTGCATATCTAATGCACTGACCCGAAATAATTCTCCAGCACCTTCACAGTCACTGGCTGTAATAATTGGTGTGTGAATCCAGCAATAGCCATTTTCATTGAAAAACTGGTGGATGGATTGCGATATAGTATTTCTTACCCGAGTGACAGCCCCAATTAAATTAGTGCGGGGTCTTAAGTGGGCAACCTCTCTAAGAAACTCAACTGTATGAGGCTTTGGTTGGATAGGGTAGCTATCAGGGTTTTCAACCCAGCCAACAACGGTTACTTGCGTTGCTTGAATTTCGAATGACTGCCCTTTACCTTGTGATTGAACGAGTGTGCCAGTAATAGTCACTGCACAACCACTGGTAATCTGTAAGACAGTCTCTTCGTAATTAGCTAATTCTTTAGGAACAACGATCTGAATGGGGTCAAAGCAAGAGCCATCATGTACATTGAGAAATGAAATACCAGCTTTTGAGTCACGACGGGTACGGATCCATCCTTGAATCGTAATTTCACCACCTGAAGAAACTGCCCCTGCTAACGCCTCTTTAATGGAGGTAATGGCCATTAATGCATTGCTCCTGTTGTTACTGTTGAATGTTATCTGTTGAGTAAGTGTACGTTATATAATCACTAAGCGGTTAACGTACTACTTCTTAAGTTATTTGGCGATTATATCAGTGAATATTAGGAGACAGAAGGATGTGAGAAAGGATCAATTCATGGCTGGTGAAGAGATAGTCTGATTGTCCCCTTGTCGGCTGTAAAATAATGTATTTATTAAAAAAACTTTTTGATAATGCTTTTCATTAGTTAGAATAACGCCCCATACTGCAATGTCGTCTTTATTTATGCATTTTACGGTTAATTGCCTATCAAGTTTAATTATCGGTATCTTATGTTTACCTGTCTGCTGGGCTTCTCTTCCAGGCAAGATACTGCTGACGACGCATAATCAAGCGCCTTATGGTAGTTATCAGCCAGAAGGGCATTTTGATGGGCTTGCGTACCAAATAATTGAGTGTGTATTGGAGCAGTTGGGGGTGGCATTTGATTTGCGTGTATTGCCGTGGAAAAGGGCGCAACGTGAAGTGGTGATAGGTATGGCCGATGGCTTCTTTGCCGCATCACAAAATGCTGAGCGTGATAAATATGCAGTAAAATCAAGAGATATTTTAGAACAGCAATGGACTTGGTATTTTTTGGATAGTGCTCAAATTAAGCCAACAAATAAACAGTTTAAATCCCAAGCTAGAGTGAGCAGTTTTTTGGGGGCCAATATGCACCGCTATTTAAAGCAGCAAGGTTACCAAGTGCTATCCGTTCCCCCAACGAGTACTAAGCAGTTGGTACAAATGTTAAAACTTAAGCGGATTGATGCTGCTCTGGCCAGTAGTGATGTAATGGAACATGTATTGAAAGATAACCGTTGGCATGGTCAGCTAAACGCTGAGCCTTTTAAGTCCAAGCCTTTAGCCGTTTATTTTGCTATTCCCTTTGTTAAGCGTTATCCTGCATTTTTAGCTGCGTTTAATCAGCAGGTAGCAAACTGTCGTATGTAAATGAAAGTTAATTTTTTAGTCATTGTATTAGGTGTTATTGCATTAGTCTTCGCATTGATAGCTGATTATGGTTCACAGCACTGGTTTGAAGGCGAAACACTGCATCAGGCGTATTTGAATGTGAAAGGGGAGTTAATGCCCAACTCCACCAAAACAGAACCTGCATTCAAGGCACCAGTATCTCCCATCATTGACTTGCTGAGCTTGGTAAAATACCTCTATGCACTGGCTGCTATGCTGGGTGTAATAGGGTTAACAACAGCTGTTGTTAGGCGTATTAAAGGCATAAAATCATTAGCCAATCGAATTGGGCTAGCAACCAATGCCGCTGGGCTGATTATTGTTTGTTTTATACCAAATCCTTGGCTGTGATTAAGATATTATCAATAAAAGATGAAATTTTTGTTAGCCGTCGTTTTAGTTGCTTTATCATTTTACGCTCAGGCTGCTGATATCAGCACTTGTTATGGGACCACTGCTAATGGCAGATTGCAAAACGGTGTTCAGTTGCCCAGTGAAGGTGAAAATTTTGTTGGCTATAGTCCTATTGCTCAGTTAGCAGGGTGGACCTATGTGCATTCGTCAGTAAAAGCTATTATTCTCAATGCTTATTCACAACTAAAGCAAACATTGCCTGGTAAAGTATTTAAATACTCTGAAACAGGTTTTGCTGAGGGCGGTAAGTTCTCACCCCATAAAACCCATCAAAATGGCTTATCAGTTGATTTTATGGTGCCAGTTGTCAACTCACAAGGTAAGTCAGTTCATTTACCAACTACACCATTAAATAAGTTTGGTTATGACATAGAGTTTGACAAAAATAGCGAGTTTGATAATTATAAAATCGACTATGAAGCGTTAGCTGCTCATCTTGTTGCTTTGCATAAAGCTGCAAGAAAACAAGGCCATGATATCTGGCGAGTGATATTTGATCCTAAGTTACAACCTAATTTATTCAAAACTAAATACGGTAGCTACTTACGTAATAATATCCAGTTTTCTAACAAGCGTTCCTGGGTCAGGCATGATGAGCATTATCATGTGGATTTCGATGTGCCTTGTGAGCGAAAGCATCGATAGCCTGTTATAGTATTTTGTTTTTATCAGTAGTATTGGTCATTAGACCGTTATTCTAGCGTTTTCAGGCTTTATAACCCAATAGTTATATATAAAGAAAACAGTTAAGCGACAAGGTAATCAACATCTTGGATATATCCTTCTAACGATTCGCTTTGGCTATAGTTATGCACCTTGCTGGATATTTGATATAAAATATAAAAGCTAAACTGTCGTGTACTGAGAAATAAATTATATGATTGAACGAAAAATTTACCTGAAATTGTAGGGCCCTATGTACATGCTGTTCGTCATGATAAAACATTGTATGTATCAGGGTTAACGGCATTAGGTACTGATAATCAAAGCAAAGGTATAGCAGAGCAAACAGAAACTGTATTGAGCCAGCTTCAAACAATTCTTGAGATTGAAGGGTGTGATTCAACTAATATCCTAAAAGCCACATTATTTTTAAAATCAATCGATGGTTTGTCAACCATCCGACCTATGCTTGTTGAGTTTTACGGTAAGCATCTTCCTGCTTGCTCTCTGGTTGAGGTATCCAGCTTAATTCATTCAGATCTACTGGTTGAAATTGAAGCGGTAGAAGCATTATTTTAGTTACTGTATTCTAGTTAGCTTTTACGACACTTTGTTTGGAAGTAATATAAATGGTTGAAATAGCAACCCTGAAAACAGAGCGGGTAATACTTCGTCAATGGCTGCCGGAGGATTATAAACCTTTTGCTGCTATCAATGCTGATCCTGTAGTGATGAAGTACTTTCCCAGTTGTTTATCAGCTGTGGAAAGTGATGCGTTTGCAGATAAAATAGTCTCTTTGATTGCCAAACGAGGATGGGGGCTATGGGCAGTAGAGTTGGTGGATACTAAACAGTTTATTGGTTTTGTAGGTCTTCATCAACCTGAAGCAAAGCTGCCTTTTACCCCTTGTGTTGAAATTGGCTGGCGTCTGGCTAAGGCATATTGGGGCGTAGGTTACGCAACGGAAGCAGCACAATCAGTATTACAGTTTGCGTTTAATCAATTGAACTTGAGTGAAGTGGTTTCTTTTACATCAGTGACTAATAAACAGTCGCAAGCGGTGATGCAAAGGCTAAGGATGGTCAATACTGGGCAAAATTTTGAGCACCCTAGTGTGTCTGCAGAAAGCCCATTACGGGAGCATGTATTGTATAAAATTACTAAGCAGCAATGGTATACCCTTCACGAATGAGATAATAATGAAAGCAATAGATAAGTTGGCATGGATCTTTATAAAAGATAAAAAAATACTGGGTGCTCGATCTAAAGGTAAAGATACATACTATATTCCTGGAGGAGAACGGGAAGAGGGTGAAATGGACCAAGCTGTACTTATTAGAGAAATTAAAGAAGAATTACCAAATGAACTTAAACCTGAAACGCTTGAATATATATACCCAATGCGTAGGATTTTTAGGTGAGGCCATCAAGTGACGAAGCCTCATGAGCCTATATTAATAGGTGATTGGGGTGAGGAATGATGATAAAAAACCTAAAAATGATTCGCGATGGGTATAGCAACATTTAAAGCGCAAGCCCACGGTTGTGCAGTAGGGGAGTTAAAAAAGCAGAGTTGCATTTGTTAGTTGAATCCGCACCTTATAAAGAAGTTAGTTTGTAAAATTGTAAAAAAGCATTGCCTCACAAAATGCGGACGATAAACAAGCAGTCGAACATGAGACAATGCAGTAACAACTGGGTCAGAGTTGTTTGAGTTACACAAGAGTTATAGTACAGCAAGCGTGGTTTTTAGTGCTATTTGGTTCCGACTATTTGACTAGTAAAACAGACAGAGAGTTGATATAAGTCAATTGGAGCGACATAGCTTCTCACAAGGGACTCCATCTTTGTCCCTATCCAGTCTCGTTAGGTTGCACTGATTAAGATAAAATTTTGCTTCCTCACAAGAAATCATGTGTTTACAGTACTTTTTGTTATCATAATTAAACTCGTGTTTATAGTCTGGTTTAGTTTTAGATTGGGTAATTTTTCTTTTGTTGGTTGGTTAGTGGATAACCCCATTTAAAAATTAGCGAGAGGGTATTGTCAAACTACCATCTGGTTTCATTGTTTTTTATGAGATAAATAAGATATAAAGTACAGGTACCCTACAGGCTTTGACAGAAAACGACGTTGGCTTATGAGGGCGATGGTGCGTTTTGCTTACAAAGGCAACTACTTGCTTTGCTAATAGAGTAAATGAAGGTTAGTAAGATTTGTTACTGGATTATTTCAAGGCAGGTATTGTAAAATGAATGGATGGGGAATAACAGGATGTTCTTCAGAAGGTTTCAGTCGTATGATGGTAAAGAGTCTGATTAAAAAGGGGCCAGTTAGCCCCTTAGGTTTTATATAGGATACTTATGTTTTATCTTAAGCACTTTTGACTGGCAAAGTCTGCATCAAGGTTTGTTGGTGTTCTGCTTTTAATGCTTTTACTAATCCCCACATCATAACAATGATGACTACTGAAAAAGGTAAAGCAACATTAATAGAAGCGGTTTGCAATGCCTTTAAACCTCCCGCTAATAATAATACGGCAGCAACAGCACCTTCACCGATTCCCCAAATAACTCGATGGATAGTAGCAGGGTGGGGGTTACCATGAGATAAAATAGTAGCAACGACTAATGTGCCAGAGTCGGCTGAGGTGATAAAGTAAGTGGCAATTAATAAAGTGGCAACAAACGTAGCTGCCCAACCTACAGTGCCGTTATCTAGTGTTTCCAATGTTGTGTAAAGTGCTGAAGTGACATCGGTTTTAACTGCATCAACAATACCAGCTTGACCCACTGCTGCAACTATTTCACCCGCTTCATTTTTTACTTGATGGAATAGCTCAAGTGATAAAGCTGTACTTCCAAATAGAGTTAACCAAATAAAACCAAGTAGTGTTGGTACTAATAAAACGCCAACAACAAACTCTCTGATGGTTCTGCCACGAGATATACGAGCGATGAACATACCAACAAAAGGCGCCCATGCAATCCACCAACCCCAATAAAAAGCAGTCCAGCTATTTTGCCAGCTGCTGGCTTGGCTTTCGGCATCTGTCCATAAGCTGAGAGGAATAACATTTGCCAGGTAGTCACCAGTACTTTGTAAAAAGCTATTTAGTAAATAGCGAGTGGGACCATACAGTAATAAGAACCCCATAATAATAAAAGTAAGCCAAAGATTAATGCTTGAAAGCCATTTAATACCTTTGCCAACACCTGTGACGGTCGATAAAGTGGCAATAGCGGTGACTATGGTAATGAGAATAAGCTGGTTAGTGGTTGAAATATCTACCCCAAACATGTGGTGTAAACCAGCATTCATTTGAGATATCCCCAAGCCCATGGAAGTGGCCACTCCAAAAACAGTAGCAAATACAGCTAGCACGTCAACTAAATGCCCCCATGGGCCATACAAACGATCACCAATTAATGGGTGAAGGGCGGATCGAATTGCAAGAGGTAGTTTTTTACGGTAGCTGAAGAAAGCCAATGATAAGCCAACGACCACGTAAATAGCCCATGGGTGTAATCCCCAATGGAAATAGGTCAATCGCATGGCAACTTCTGCGGCTTCCGGTGTCAGTGGCTCTGAAATAAATGGGTTACCTTGAAAGTGATAAATAGGCTCGGCAATAGACCAGAAAACTAAACCAATGCCCATCCCGGCGCTGAACAGCATAGCAAACCAGGCAAAATAGCTATACTCTGGCTGTTCTTCATTATCACCCAGTTTAATTTGACCATAAGGGCTAGCAATTAACCAAAAGCAAAAAAATAGTAAGCAAGCAACTAAACCGATGTAATACCATTTAAAGTAGCTAAGTATCCAGCTGGACATTGCACCAAACCAACTAGCTATGGTATCTGTTATCAGTACACCACTAATCACAAAAAGCAGAATGGTAAGGAAAGAGATTGTTGAGGAGGTGGGGTCAGTCCCTCTAAAAAAGCCCTGAGTTGATACCATGGGTTAATCCCCTTTTTATATTTATCGTTATATTTTGGTTGAGACATTAATTAAGCAGCAGAGATGGTTATTAGTTCGCATTATTTTTTATGGAGGGGAGCGGGTATCAGGGCAGTGATGAGGATATAAGAAAGGCCTAATGTACTGTTTTTTAACTATATAATCCACTATATAACTACCATTTATTAGAATATGCTTCGGCTGATTCTGGCGTAATACACTTGTAGTAACATAGTTAAAAGCGACTTTTTTCAGTAAAAATACCGACGATAGGAAATGAAACTGAGCGGCTGGATAATTTAGCTCTACTTTAGTCGTTTTGAAGTAACAGGAAACGGGCTTAGCTGACCATAATCATCATTTGGTCAATCTATTATAAAAAGTAAGGTAACAATGGTTGATAACGCTACCTATATATTAACAGCTACTTGCCTCAGTCGTTTGGGTACGGTTGATGTCATTACGCACTTTTTATATCAGCAGGGCTGTTATATTAAAGATATGCATAGCTTCGATGATACAGCTTGCCAGCAGTTTTTTTTACGGGCTGCATTTTGTCATGATAAAGGTGATGCTATTGATGTAGAAGCATTTAAATCTCAGTTAAATGAGCGAGCAAAGCCATTTAATATGGTATGGCAGTTACATGAGCCTGATCATATACCAAAAGTATTAATTATGGTGTCGAAGTATGATCATTGTTTAAACGACTTGCTTTATCGTTACCGAACGGGCCACTTAAATATAGAAATTCCCGCAATAATCTCTAACCATCCTGACTTGAAAGGGTTAGCAGAGTGGCATCAAATCCCTTATTACCACTTTCCTATTACAGCAGAAACCAAGCCACAGCAAGAAGCGAAAGTGTGGGAAGTGATTCAGCAAACCCAGGCAGAGTTAGTGGTGCTGGCGCGTTATATGCAAGTGTTGTCGTCTGCAATGTGTGACAAGCTAAATGGTTGGGCCATCAATATTCATCACTCATTATTACCCGGTTTTAAAGGTGCCAAACCTTATCATCAAGCCTTTGCGAAAGGGGTAAAACTAGTGGGTGCAACCGCGCATTATGTGAGTAATGCGTTAGATGAAGGCCCCATTATTACCCAAGGTGTTGAAACGGTAGATCATACCCATTATCCAGCTGAGCTGGCTGAAAAAGGTAAAGACATTGAGTGTCTTACTCTGGCCAGAGCAGTTAAGTACCACTGTGAAAATAGAGTGTTTTTACATCATAACAAAACAGTGGTATTTCCTGACTAATATATCATTTGATGAAGAATCAGCTTTAAGCTGATCCTTCATCACTGCCAAGATCGTCTGCTTTTTCATCATCAATGCGGTTCTGTTTTTTTAGCTCATCTGAAGCAATAATACTGTCGGCTGCAGCGGCAGCTGCTTTTTGTAATGTAATTGGAGTGGTTGAATCATTATTTTGATTACCAACAAGTTTCTCTTCAAGTTCTTTGGGTAGCGCGACTTTAACCTCACGATGGGCAAAATGAATGCCATTTGTTTCTAGGGCTTCTTTTACCCGACGATAGGCTTCGCGACGAATTACCCACTGTTCTCCCGGCTTGCAGGTAAATTTCATGCGAATAATCAGAGCAGACTCTTCTACTCGCATTACCCCTTGAGACTTTAAGGGTAAAATCATATTGGGGCCCATTTCATCATCATCCATCATTTTTTGGCCCACTTTTTTGATGATTTTTCTTACTTTTTCAATGTCAGTATCGTAGGGTAGGCGAAGTTCTAACTTCATGGTAATCCAGTCACGGCTTAAATTTTTGACAGTGGCGATTTCGCTATACGGCAAGGTTTGTACTGCACCTAAATGGTGTCTTAGTCGCATAGAGCGCACCGAAATATGCTCCACTGTGCCACGTAAACCTCCTGCTTCGATATATTCACCGCGCCGAAAGGCATCGTCCCATAAGAAAAAAATACCGGAAATAATATCTTGTACCAACTTTTGTGCACCGAACCCAATGGCAATACCTACAACCCCTGCACCGGCGAGCAAAGGGCCAATTTGTACGCCGAGTGAGTGTAAAATTGAAATAATGACTGACACAACAATGATGGCTAATAAAAAGGTACGCAACAAAGGCAGCAGTGTTTCTACACGGCTAGCTCCAGCGCCGCCACCTTCACCTTCTAAACTGGTTCCGTCACT
This sequence comes from Spartinivicinus marinus, assembly GCF_026309355.1. Classification (NCBI taxonomy): domain Bacteria; kingdom Pseudomonadati; phylum Pseudomonadota; class Gammaproteobacteria; order Oceanospirillales; family Zooshikellaceae; genus Spartinivicinus; species Spartinivicinus marinus. The sequence continues at coordinate 21,743 of NZ_JAPJZK010000001.1, read as the reverse complement.
TTCGGGTGGTTCTGGCAGCTGGCGTTCGATGGTGGAGTGAATAATCTCCCATAAAATGTAAGCGATTAACAGGGTAATTAAAATATCTAGGCCAGCAGAAATAATTCGTTGGCCAACTTCCGTATTAATAATGGATAAGGCGCCAAAGCCCCAGGCTTCTGCTAATGCAACGATTGCTGTACCAAATAATAGGGTTCGAAAGCCAGTTTGAATTACATGAATAAAGTGATGAGAGCGTTCAGGAAATGAACGGCTTTGTAACCACTTAATAGTGACAATTTTCGTCAGAAGCTTATGAAATAAACGGTCTGCAATGGGAAATAATAGGGTTAGCCACCAAGCTAAGTCGACACGCCGGTAAAGAGCTTCGTTATCTAAAAAGAAATTAAATGCCCATACAAACCAAAGTAAGGCAATCCATAAAGTAAATAAGAACGGCCAAGCTTGACTGATTAACTGTTTAGGTAATGATGTATGTGGTTGACTAGGAGGTGGTTGGTTTTCTTCTGTCGTTTGTTCTACTACCTCAGCAGAGGCAGACTGATCACTGAATAAACTAGCGATGAGTTTTCGGTTTAGCCAGGTAAATAACAGCAAAATACTCGCTAAACTCAAGCCAACACAGGTGACGGTTAAAAAACGCTGTAGCTCAAGTGGCATGCCCAGCTCAAACCAGAGGTCTGATGTATAAATGCCAAACACATATATGGCAGTAAACAGCAATACCCAATGGTGGAACTTTCGGGCATCATTACAATGTAATGGCAATGGACGAATGCCCTTACTATAAGGAGCAAACAGTGCCCTTGATAAGACATAAATTACTCTAAAATTAATCAGTGCAAAAAAGTAATTGAATAATGTCGTTTCCATATCATTAGGCAGGTCGAAAAATATAGCTGCAGTAAGGCTACCTGCAGCAGCAAAAAAGCCAATGCTAATCAAATCGAACAAGGTTCTTAGGGAAAAATATCCCAACAAAGTGGTCCACTGGTGAGTCTCTTGAAGAGAGATACGCTGGTTTAACATATGTAATTTGCGCCCCATTAACTTCTCAGCCACCCAGCCAATAGCACACATAGTTAAAAAGATCACGGCCAGCCAGAGAACCCCTGACCATCCTTGATCACCACTGGCTTTTAAGAATAAACTGTAAAATATCACTCGGGCATCGTTGAGCTGTTGATGAAGCCGTTTTAATGAGGCTTTTAAACGCTGTTTTTGCTGAAATCCAGATAACACATTTTGTTTTTTTGCATCGGCTGTCGCTTGTGTTGATAAGCTTTTAATGAGCAGAGCTCGGGCTTGTTGGTCATCTAAAGGTGCGACATAACCTGACACTTGTTGTGGAGTGCTAGGGCGACTTTCATAAAGCTGCTCAACGGAATCTGAAGAGGCCTTTGTAGCGTTGTTTAAACCTCCTACCTCTGCTGCTGATCCTAGTTGAGTGATAACTACTAGTAGGATGATGCAAAGGTACTGGGGTAGTCTACAATGCTGGATCATCATTAACCTCATCAGAAAAACACACTATAAAAATAGTCTAACACTTTTAGGGCCTATTGACGTTTGCTTGAAGGGTTCATACTCAAGCAAATGTTACTATCCCCTTATTAAAATGGTTATTCTAGCTACTTTATACCCTGTACTGAAAGGTGAAAGCCATATGACAGATCAACACCAATTAACAACGCAGCGATTTAGTTCGCTTGATAGTCTGCGAGGATTAGCGGTGTTGGGTATTTTGTTGATGAATATTCAATCATTTGGACAGCATGATGCAGCCTATTTAAATCCCCATGCATTAGGTCCGTTGACGGGGGTGGATATCTGGTTATGGAAAATTAGTTTTATCTTATTTAATGTAAAGTTTATTAGCTTATTTGCCATGATGTTCGGTGCAGGCGTTGTTTTGCAAACCCAGCGATTGGAAGCAAAGCAAGTCAATGCATGGGATATTCATAAATGGCGAATGCTTTGGTTGGGGGTGTTTGGACTCATTCATGGCGTTTTTATTTGGAGTGGTGATATTCTGCTTATTTATGCTATCAGCGGTTTGTTAGTGTTTTCATGTCGCTATTGGTCTACTCGTAAACTGTTAACAGTGGGTGTAATCATTATTGTGATGGTATTGGGTTTGGATCATGCCACTTATACCGCACTTGAAGAATCACCAGCAGAGCTGGATGATTGGCTCAACACTTATTGGCAACCAACTCCTACGGCTATTGCAGAAGATCAGGCCACTTTTACAGGTGATTACTCATTACAGTTGATGGCCCGATTGGATGAGCTATTCATTACCTACTTATATATGGGTATTTTCATTATTCCAACAGTTGTAGGATTAATGATGCTAGGCATGGCTTGCTTTAAAACAGGAGTTTTTACTGCAGAAGCAGCTAATCGCGTTTATATTGGGTTAATTTGCTTGGCTCTATTAGTAGGGCTACCCATTACTTTGGCCAGTTTGATTTATATTGAACAATCGAACTGGGAACCTGTTAGCACCTTAAGTATTGGCTATTTATTATTAAATAGTGCTGCACCACTAGTGGCTTTTTGTTGGGCTGCACCCTTGTTGATCAGCCATAAACTGAACAGGGCAAGCTGGTTGCACCGTTATTTAATCCCAGTGGGCCAGTTAGCTTTTAGCAATTATTTGTTGCAGTCATTAATTTGTACTTTATTTTTTAATGGTTTTGGTTTTTACGGCCAACTTAGTTTAACGATATTATTTTTTATCGTACTGGTTGTATGGACTATCTTGTTTGTTTGGTCAAACTGGTGGGTAAAGCATTTTTACTATGGCCCAGCCGAGTGGTTATGGCGTACTTTGGCTTATAGGAAACGACAGCCATTTAAAAAATAAAAAAATTTTACTTTTACTATAGCTATAGCCAAAGCGAATGGTTTTTAGGGGCGGCCGTCGAGTGATGAAGCCCTATGAGTTTATATTTTTATAAATGCTCCTGCTTAAACTGCATTCCCACCATCCATGGTGGTCAGCGACGACAACAAACCCTAAAAATCATTCGCGAAGGGTATATTTGATGTAGGTATCTATTGAGCTATATCAATCAATTGCTAGCAAGTTAAGCATTATAGTAAAAGTAGGCTCTTTTAAAGAGTGTGTTTACAAGACTGTATTTACAAATTGTAGAATAATGTTTTATAGTGAAATCTCATTCTAACAATGGTTTAGAAGGACCTAAATAATGAAAATAAAATTATTTTTTATCGCTATTTCAGCCGCCACTTTGGGGTATCAAAACGCTCATGCAACTGATGTATACTGTGTTGATTTACAACAACAGCAATGGCAGCAAACCGTTGATCAATCAGGTAATCCTGTTAAGGTACAACAAACTGCTCAAACAGGGGAAGTTAATCAAAAACAACAGACTTATGTGCAAATACCTATACAGCAGTATCATCAAATTTCTCAGCATTGCCAACCTGGCCAGTTTCCTCAGCCAGTTAACCAGCAAAGTGGTTTACCAGAAGACTTGTTTTTACTTGAGCTGTTATCTGGACAAACAATATTAGCACCAGGACAAACTCAGCAACATGGCCAGCGAGTGATATATCGTGACTTTCAAATGGTCATTAGCTTGCAAGTAAACCCTGGCAGGCATAACCGTGTAGCAGCGGATATTAACGATCGGCAAGCCCGTGAAATCAGTCGTCAATTGTATGAAATTAATTATAATTTAGAAAAAGTTTTAAAAACTGTTTCAGAAATTGACTACACTCAGCAGGATATGGTTAACCAGTTAAGTGACATCGAACACCAATTACAAAATAATTAGCAAACTATCTTTACTTGAAAAGCTGCTTGCCATTTTTTTTGATGAGCAGCTATTATTTTAACGCAATGCTCGACTTTTCAGCCTATTAATTTAGATAACTGTAGTGGAGCATTGCCTTGGTTCCTATTAAATAATACACATAAGCTGTGCGATAACAGCTTGCGGGTCATTCGATTAGTCAAACTCCACAGGGTTCTGCCTTTGGTCCGTTGAATATTAAACCTCTCTACTAGCTGACCAATGGTTGTCTCAACTCGTCGTCGTAACCGATTAAGCTGGCTCCTCCAGGATTTGGGTAAAGGATCAATCATGTTATCTCTAACCGGGGTTTCTAGCTGAAGCGATTTTAACTCTAACAATTCAGCTTTAAATTCAGCCCCCAAATAACCTTTATCCCCTAACAACATGCCTGACGGCATACCTTCTGTTAACTCCCATACAGCTTCCCTTTCGCCATCACTTGCTGGGGTTAATGTAAATCCTGCTATGGCTCCATGAAAGTCAATAATGAGGTGCCCTTCAAAGCCATAATAGGTTTCCCCCTTGGATGCACAATAGCCATACTCAGCCTCTTCTTTAAAGCGGCGGCAATTTCTTGCACGTTTAAAGTGGCTAACAGGCAAAGGAAAACCATCGACAACATGTATAGGATCATTAATAGTACCCAGCTCAGCTGTTACTTGCTTTTGTAATTGTTGTTTTATCGCCCATAAATTAGCAGCTTGTTTAGCAAACTGGCTTCTTGAGCCTATGCCTGGAAAATACGCTTTCCAATGCTCTTTGAAGTATTTCCAGATAGCGGTATCAGCATCAAGGCCTTGAAATTCACCAATTAACTCCATGGTAATGACTTCTGCATCCGACAGTGAGGGCTTAATTCCTCGCTGACGTAATCGCCGTTGTTTTAATAAATCAGTTAAAACATCATCGACCCAACAATAAGTAGTTATGATAAACTCTTCCAGTGACATTCCCTTTCCTTGATATCCCTGTTTTCGCAAACTTAGGATGGGGTTAGGGTTTGTCATTTCAAGTTATTAAAAGTCGAGCATCGCGTTATTTTAAGTTTATTATTAATAAAAAACCGGATAGCTACAACTAAGTAAACTATCCAGCTGTTGTTTTTTAGCTAGATAAAATTAGCACTTTCTGAACATTAAGCCATAACGATGAGTCAGTTTGCCGTCGATAGTATCAGTAGTAATTAAGCCGCTACTTCTTCTAGCCTGCTTATTATCTACTTTAATTTCAGTCTTAATAACAACAGGCGCAGTGGCATTACAAGATGACCAGACCAGGCTGTTGATACCTAGGCGGTCACTGATGGTGTAATCTTTAGAAATAGGGCCTCTAAAGTTAGAACGGAGAGCTGCTTCTCTTGGATTGCCTGCAAAGAAATAAGTTGACTTTTGCATTGCTTCAACGTTGCGGTCCAGGTCAGCATAGCCACGATAGTTAACATCAGCTATTGTATAAGCATAGCCATTAGGAATTTTGAGCACGACAGTTAAGTTACAAACCTTGCGGTTTTCTCTTCTTGGAATACCAGGTCCTGCTTCAGCAATATATTCATCAAAACCTAAAACGAAAGACTTTCCATCGGGTGCAACCGTGCTGGAAACAGTGCCATTTGGACACCCATTACCAGAGCTTTGGATGCTTTTAATAGTGACTTGAGATAAATCTAAATGAACTGAATCATCAACAACTGTCGCTGCTGAAAGCGCTGAAGATGTAGCTGCAGTCATTAAACAAACAGCAGAAGCTAAAAGCGTTTTTTTTAATTGGGTCATTGAAATCTCCATTTCTCGTTTGTAATTCGGCAAGTTAGCAACCAACTGCTAATCCCAAACAAGGGTAAAACTAGTACGCATAAGCCGAAATTCAACGTTATTAAGTTATTAATTATTATCCTGTACAGCGTACTCAGGGGTAATTGGCAGGGTAATGGTACCTAATTAAAATGATGATTAAAACCAGTAAATTGGATTTTTTTGTAAATATGAAAAAAAACAAATATGTGAGTAATAACTATTTTAATGAGTAATAATTTACTTTTATTTAAGGGTTCGCCTATTAAGAGTTAAGTAACTTGGAATATAGGTCAATTGTTTGGTTATATAAAACGGCAGTAAGCTGGGAAAATAGTTGTTTAATGATCATTAATAAATAATATGATGTAGTTGGTCCTTTTTGTGGGCTGACAAATTTAATTAATACAATAATTAAATCAGCTAATTAAGTAAGCAGATTGTTATTTACAGAAAGAGTACTATGGTGTCACTTCTGTGGGGTTTTCAAAAATTAACTGGGTAGTAATTGATGTTTTATTGGTGACTCACTCAATGAAGTTGGTTGTGCATGAAAAATAAACGGAAAAATATGTGTTTCTAGTATATTTCATTTTAAGTTTTCATAAAGCAGAAACACAGTGCCTTCCATAAAATATCTCTTATATTGTACCTATTTGTAATAAGGGACAATCAATGAAATAACGTATAGCAAAAGCAGGTTCTGTTTAATAAATAAGTCGTGAGTGGGCTAAGTGCACGAGTCTTCTGTGAGGTTAGTCTGTACCCGAAGTATTTCAGTTTGCGAAAAATATTACTTAAGAAGGTTAGTTTCAATCACGGTAAACTCACTGCCAATTTATAGGTACCTGAATTGATGATGAGATTTTGTGTCTAATTGATGAACAATTTTATTGTATTTAGTCTTTGTTGGAGCTTTTTCTTATTGGTATCAATACTTTCTTTTTGTCATTTGTTGCAAAGAACTCTTTATTGATAGGTGGTTTGACTAAAAAATAGCCTAATATGTTAGTTAGATTCAATACTTCTGTTTGATAAAAGTACAACGCAAGGAATGCGCCATGTCTGTAAGCGCCAAATAACCCGCGTACTTTGATAAATATTCTAGTGGTTCATAATGGGCTCATTGTTCAGAGGAGTCAATTATGGCAACACATACAGCCCTTCAAAATAAGTGGTATAAACATATTCAAGCATGGAAGCAATCCAACCTCACTCAAAAAGCGTATTGTGAGCAACACAATTTAAAAACTAACCAATTAAGTTATTGGTATCGTAAGTTTGAACACGCCGACGTTCCACAAGCCGCTACACTAGCTCCCTCTAACTTTGTCCCTGTGACAATGAGCGAAGAGAGCCAAATAAAAGACAATAACACTCCCCCCAACCTAACACTTCAGTTTCCCAATGGAGTTTGTTTGACGGGTATACAGCTGTCGAATATAGAAATTGTCCAAGCGCTATTGAAGGTACTGTGATGACATTGATTATGCGTCCTTCAGCGTCATTAACAGCCGTTTACCTTTATCGTCCTCCTATCGATTTTCGTAAGTCCTACCAAGGGTTAGCCGCGATTGTTGAGCTAGAGTTAGGGCATAACCCTTATGAAGGACACCTCTATGCTTTTACCAATAAAAAGCGTAATAAAATTAAATGTTTGTTTTGGGAAAACAATGGGTTTGTTCTGTATTATAAAAGTTTAGTTGAGGAAAAATTTAAATGGCCTAAGCGGACAGAGTCACTGATTACCCTATCAGGTGAGCAAATAAATTGGCTACTGGATGGGTACGATATCAATAAAATGGTACCCCATAAAAAACTGCATTATGAGTCGTGTTTTTAATCTTTAAGGCGTGAGTTTCAGGCGTTAATTGGGTATAATTTATCTACGATGAAATTACCCAAAAATATCGCCTCTACTAGTCAGCAATTCTCCTCTTCTTATGTAGAAGAACTCAGTAGTTTGCTCCAAGAAAAAGAAGCCATTATCGCTGATAATAAACGGCTTATTGATCAAAAATGCCATATTATTGAAGAGCAGCAAAAGCGCATTGCCATATTAGAGGAGTATTTACGTTTAGAACGTCACCGCCGATTTGGACCCAGCAGTGAAAAAAATACTGCTCAAGGAGAGTTGTTTAATGAAGCAGAGCAGCTTGAGCAACAGGCTAACACGGCTGATGGAGAAGAGAGTAAGCCACAACCGCCCAAGAAAAAGGGTGGCCGGAAAGGGTTGTCACCTGCTATTCCAAGAGAGCAAATCTACCTCACACTCAGTGAAGAAGATAAAGCGGGGGCACTTGATACTTTTTTTGTCAAAGTGAAAGAGGAGCTGGATATTATCCCAGCCAAAGTGCGTGTCCTGGAATACTTGCAAGAAAAAGCCGTATTTGAAGATGATAACGCGCAACGCACAATCAAGTCAGCCCTACAACCTCAGCATCCCTTACCCAAATCGGTAGCAAGTACTGGTATGCTTGCTTATATCATTGTTGCCAAATACATGGATGCGCTTCCTTTACATCGTTTAGAAGGTATCTTTAACCGCTACGGAGGAAGCGTTACCCGAACGACGATGGCGAACTGGTTAATTAAGCTCGCTCGGCCATTGCAGCCATTAATCAATCTACTGCGAGACCACCAACTGGTATATGAACTTATTCAAGCCGATGAGACCCGCATCCAGGTATTAAAAGAGCCTGGTCGTTCACCTACATCCAATAAATATATGTGGGTGACACTCGGTGGTCCACCAGAACAACCAGCCGTATTATTTACTTATGATGCCTCTCGCGAAAAGGAGGTGCCCCTGCGACTGTTTGAAGGCTATCAAGGCTACTTACAGACAGATGGTTATGCGGCTTACGATGCGGTATGTCAAGAGAATAGTATTACGCGACTTGGGTGTTGGGATCATGCTCGCCGTAAATTTGTAGAGGCCAAAAAAGCTGAGCCTCAACATACAAGTCAAACGGGCAACGTCAGCAAAGCGACCATTGCTCTCAATATGATTGCCAAGCTATATCGCATAGAAAAAGATATAAAAGGGCTGGATATTCAACAAAAATATCAAATCAGACAAAAGCACGCTAAACCACAATTAGACAATATCCGGAAATGGTTAGATAAACATAAAGACAAAGTACCCAAGGACGGCAAAATTGGTCAGGCCTTTACTTACCTTGATAATCAATGGGATAAACTGGTCGTCTATTGTGAATCAGGAATACTCCCCATCAGCAATATCAAAGCAGAAAATGCTATCCGCCCCTTTGCTGTTGGTCGAAAAAATTGGATGTTTGCAGATACACCACAAGGTGCCTATGCCAGCGCCACTTATTACAGCCTCATTGAAACCGCTAAAGCCAATGATTTAGAGCCTTATGATTATCTTAGAATCGTCCTAAAAGCACTACCCTATGCAGATAGTGTCGAAAAGCTTGAGGCATTACTTCCTTGGAATGTTGATAAAAGCCTGCTGAGTTAACCGTAAATTATTGACTAGCTTAGCTCAATAACGCTAAAGAATTGGCGCTTACCCATGTCTGATCAATTAGCTACACTAAATGCTACTAGTAATGCTGAAACCAGCAGGATAATACCAAGTACAAGTAGTTATTTGACTCAGTTGGATGCAGCTGATGATGACGAAAAATTTACATTAGTAAGGCAATGGATTGACCATGAGCCATTAACTTTTTTTAAAGCCTTGCGAGATGATCGCCCCATTCTTGTTACTCCTAAAGCAACGTTAGTCACTCGTTTAGATGACTGTGTAGAGGTGCTTAATCAACCTAAGGTTTTTACGGTTGGTTTGTATGAACCTAAAATGGACAATTATTTAATGTCTCATGATGATAATGCTTTTCATACTCGTGAAAAGTCTATCATGCAAGGTTTTTTGAACCGAAATGACTTGCCTCGGGTGCGTTCCATGGTAAGAGAAACTTGCATTGATTTATTGAGTCAAGCAGCGGGCAATATGGAGTTAGTTGGTAGTTATTGTCGGATGGTGCCTGCAACGTTAGTACAAGATTATTTTGGTTTAACTGGGGTTGATCGTGAAGATTTGATTGAGTGGTCTTACTGGATCCAGGCAGATACTTTTTATAATCAACCGTTTGATAGCCACACTGAGGATCAGAGAAAATATATTCGAGAGCAACATGAAAGAACGGGTACCGCTTTAGCTAAATATATTACGGAGCTAATGGTGCGTCGTGTGTTAGCAGTAAAGTCTGAGCAGGCAACCAATATTATTCTTGCTTTATGGTATGGGGTGCGTAAGTTAGTGCAGCACTTAATGGGTGAAAAGCCTGAAGTGCTAAATGATGATATTGTGACTCGAATGATTCGCAGTTGTCAATGCCAACTTAAAAAGTCCGCTGTTTGCCAATTTAAAATGTCCGGTTTTTAGCACCATTATGATGCCTCTTCTTTTGATTTAGTCGCATTTGTTACTTTTGTTAATATGCCTGCTTTACGTTTATCTTTCAGTCGATAGCTTTCTCCTTTAATATTGATTGTCGTTGAGTGATGAAGAAGCCGATCTAAAATGGCTGTTGCAATCACTTGATCACCTAGCACATCACCCCAGTCAATAAAGCTTTTATTTGACGTCAGGATGATACTGGCTTTTTCATAGCGTCTGGCAATTAAGCGAAACAGCAAGCTCGCTTCTTGATGAGTTAATGGTAAATAGCCAATTTCATCCAGCACGAGTACCCGAGGGTAAATTAATTGTTGTAACTGACGATCCAGCCTATTTTCTAATTCCGCTTTTTTGAGTTTTGTCATTAATTGTTCAAAGCTAAGAAATAACACACGCTGGCCTGCTTCAGCCGCTTTAACCGCTAAGGCAATGGCTAAATGGGTTTTACCAACACCGGGAGGACCAAGTAGGACGACATTTTCAGCCTGCTCAATAAAACGAAGTGAGGTTAATTGACGAATCACTTTTTTATCTATGCTGGGCTGAAAACTAAAATCAAATTGCTCTAATGACTTAACCCATGGTAATCGGGCCTGCGTGAGCCGTCCTTCTAGCCCTTTTTGATAACGGCCTGCCCATTCCACTTCCAATGCTTCGGTTAAAAACTCCTGTAAATTAAGGCTTTGTTGTGTGGCTTGTTCACAGACACTATCAAGCTGTAGGGGTAAATATTCAAACCGGAGTCGTTCAAATAGTTGGCAGAGGTTCATCGATCACCTCCTGATAAATGGCTAAACTACGTTGCTCTACGGTACATTGAGCCCAGAGAGCACGATGATGATCTGCTTGTGTTTGCCATCCTTGCTGTATCGGCTGCAGTAAATGCCTCGTCAGAAGTTGATGATTTTCTCCATCATAAATACGTAACTCACCGTCTAAGCTAATACGAATGATGACTTGTTTACCCACTTCAGAGTCCGGCACGCTATAGCGATTACCCGATACATCAATGTAGCCATCCCAATTGACCAAGCGACTTTCACGGTAACTGGTGTCATAACGTTGCATAGGAAGGGGAATTAACGCCGTTTGCTCTTGGTGAAACCGTTCCATCACGGGCGCTTTGTAGGTGCCATGAATACGCTGATCGGCTTCTGTTTGCAACCATTGTTGTGCCTGCTGATTTAAATGATCCAGGCTGTCAAATTGGCGATAACGCTGGAAAAAGTGGTGCTTAATATACCCCACCATCCGTTCATCCTTGCCTTTGGTTTGCGGGCGCCTTGGACGACAGGCTTTTGGCATAAAATCATAGTGACTGGCCATATCCAAAAAGCGTGGGTTAAAACGGACATGACCACCTGGGCTATGGGCTAATACTAAGGCTTTTTGATTATCAACAAGCACTTCCTGTGGAATGCCACCAAACCATTGGAAGCTGAGAATCAGGCTTTCTAGTGTATGCTCCGCATCCATACACTCTGTTGCCCAAAAATAAAAACGACGGGAGTAACCTAAAGTGTTAACTGAAAAATAAATTTTCTTTACTTGACCTGCAATGAGGGTCTCGATTTCTCCCCAGTCATGCTGCAACTGCTTCCCTGGTGGGGTTTCAAATCGTACCGTTGCTTTTGTTTTTCGTAATGGTCGCTTCGGTGTAATATAAGCGCGCAACAAACTGGTGCTGCCATCATAACCTAGCGCTACAATTTCACGAAAAATAACCACTGCATTCCAGACATCTTCTTGCAATAAACGATCAATCGTTGGCTTATAAGGATCGAGTTTACTGGGTTTTGGTTTGCGCGATTTTGATGGCGGCGATCCACCTTGCTGTAATACCCGCCTTACTGTTCTTTCACAACAGCCTACACGTTTAGCAATATCTTTTTGGTAAATCCCTTGGCGATGTAAGTGGATTATCATGTGATAGTCCTCCTGGCACAGCATGACCACACTCCAGTGTTGGTGATATCACTAACAGCATGGTCGATTTAATGAGAGGACATTTTATTTTGGCAATCATAGGACTTTTAGCACTGGCACTGACACAGTCACTTTGCAGATACGGTTGAATTTGACCTACAACGGGTTGGGGTTAATGCAGGCGGCTTGTTAATTGGCGCTATTGAAACCACATCACAAGCTGTGGCTCAGTCTGTTCAGCATTTGTTAGACCATCCTGATTGGTTAGCAAAGGCGAAAAGTACTGCAACACAGACAGACACTACAGCGTTTGATGATATTGTTTGGGAAACCTTACGTTTCGTACCAATCTCACCGTATTTATTTAGGCAGGCTACGACAGGAGCTGTAATTGCACGAGGTACTGATCGTGAAACAACCATTCCAGCAGGTGCTTATGTCTTAGCGGTTACCCAGTCGGCTATGTTTGATGAGCGGGCATTTGATGATCCAGAGACGTTTAAGCCAGGTCGAAATTGGTATCATCAATTTCACTTTGGTTATGGTGAACATCAATGTTTAGGGCGGTATGTGGGTGCTGAAATGATTCCGGAGATGGTTAGACAGGTGGTATTGTTGGATGGGGTGCATGCTGAAGGGCGAATTGATTATGAAGGAGGCCATTTGCCACAGAAATATCAGGTTGCCTGGTTTGATTAGTGCTGACTAGAGTAGTATTCTGCTTAGCTATAATATAGTGAGTGTACTAACAGAGCTTCTAAACAAGCTCAATGATATGTGTTGTATAAAATGTAAAATAGTTAAATACTGTTATAGGTGTCTTGTTGTCTCATTTTTCACAACCTTTTCCTTTGCTGAAGAACATTGTAAGCAGATTCAATACGCAGGGGCCAGCGGATGGATGCCAATATCATTTGTTGATGATTCAGGGCAGTATCGTGGATTGGTATATGACATTATGCTACAGGTTTTAAAACCGCTGAATATTAAATTAGTGTCTGCTCCTATTTCTCCTTGGACACGGACTATTGATAATTTAAAAAAACATAAAATAGACGCAATTTTTGGCGCTTATTATAATAATGAACGTGCAAAGCTGTTTATATATAGTGCTCCTATCATTGCTGAACCGATTAAGCTTTTTGTTCATAAAGAGAATCAGTTTGCCTTCAAGACTTTACAAGACTTAATAGGTAAACATGGTATTAGGCCATTTGGTGGAAGTTATGGGGATCTCTTTGATCATTATGATAAGCAGTATCTTCAGCTTGGCAGAATTAAAAGTAATCAGTTAATGATGAAAATGGTAGAAAAAGGAAGAGCAGATTATGTCATTCTAGCTGAGTTTGATGGCATCGCAGCAGCGAAAAACAATGGCTTAAGTGAAGTGATTATTCCTCTTGATCAAGAGGTTACCCAGCTTGATGTTTATATTTTGTTTTCTAAACAGTCGGCATGTTTAAGTAAACTTAAATCTATCAATGATAAGTTAGGTGAACTGAGGCGTAATGGTCAAATCGCTAGGCTATACCAATACTATTTGCATGATATTCAATAAAAGCTGATTTGCAAGAGTATTTTTTACTATTTAGTTGCATTCTTACTCACAGCTTGGAGCACTAAGTTCTAAGCCTTTTTTAAGGAATTTTTTGACTAGTTCTTGGTATTTTTTACTATGTTTGAATTCTGAGATAGCCGTGCTAAGGGGTTCTACTAAATTAGCTCGTTTCTTATTTAAGTAAATATATAAATTTACTTTTAGTTCAGGTTTGACTTCAATTTTTAAGTTGTTCAAGCATGCGATCTTTTTATAGTAATAAGCAACAGCAATAGGTAATACGGCAACATGAAGACGCTTGCGGCGAAGAAGTTCGATTAGTTGCTCATAGTGTTTGACCCTAACCACTTTGATATTACTGAGTGACTCAGCGGCAATAGGCATGCCAGTTATTACACCAATACGATAGCTGGCTAGCTCTTCATATTTGATGTCATCAAAGCTGACATAAGCCATAAAAAAGGAAAAGTAACTGGGTGTTACTTTGAGTAACTCTGGGTAGCTGGCTTTATCTATATCCGATAGTAGGACGAAGTCTCCATCAATTTTTCCTTTATTGGCTTCTAATATTGCCCGCTCAGCAGGTAGGCTGATAATTTTTAAGTGGCAATTAAGCATTTCAAATATGAGTTGTAGGTATTGATCAACTAAACCATCCCTTAAGCGGGTATGATAAGGCTCTGATAATTGGCCACCTAATAATACATCATCTTCGGTGCAGAGTGGGTTAATATTCCCTGCCTGACTGTTATTGCTAAAGAGAAAGCTTAAATATATAAAGGATGTGAAAGCTAGTTGAGTGATAATCGAATAAGCCAATAATTTGGGAGTCTTTTGACGGGAGCGATTTATTGAAGATAATGTATTCATTACCAGTTTTTAACCTCAAAGCCGACAATAAGGCCTTTTGTATCGTATTTTAATCTTGCTGTTTGATATTTGTTTTTCTGTACAATATGAGCTAACTTTTTTAGTGTATAAAAAGGGGTGTCGGTAATTAAATTGTTAACTAACCAAGTAGGTAGGTCACCACCTGGCTCTGCATGGTGCTGCCAGGTTATTTGTATTTTATTCTTAGTTAAGGGTTCTATCAGATAAAATCCTTTAGACTTTTTAATGCGAATTAATTTGGATTTATTGATTTGTTTACAGATAGCTTTTTTATTGTTATGACAAAAGTCTGGTGCAGCGCGTAGCTGAATAGTGATTGCTTTTGTTGAAGGTGATTGGCTTAACTTTGCATGTAAGATGATATCTCGATTTTTTGAGGGGAAAGGAAAATCATTCACTTGATAAACAAAACGTTCATTGAAGCTAACTGACTGGATAAGCGTTGGCTGCGTACATTGGTATACCCATTGTGGGCAGGCACTAACATCATCCAATACACCAATAAGACTTGCTAAGCTGGTGTTGATAGTGGTTACACCTTTAAATTCGTGAATTTCAGAGCCTGGTATTGCTCTAGTGTAAACTTTTACTCCTTCTTTGTTTTTAACCTGTTGCCATTTATTGGCCCTTGAAATATTTGCTAAGGTTAACAATAAAATAGCAAGTGTTATAATCAACGAATGGGGTGTTTTATTATAACTCATTATTACTTAAATACCTTCAGCAAAGCGGGATAGAAACTGTTGGTCATTTTTTTGAATATCTTTAAATAGCAACCCCAACTGAAAATCATAGGTTCTAATGATAATATGCCTGACTTCTGCTTTAGCATAAATGGTTAGTTTATTTCCTTGGTAATTCACTTTGATCATAATGGGGAGCAGTTGTAGTTTTTTAAAGCAGAATATTGATTGTAAAAGTGCGCCTTGTTCTGAAACATTGACAGTAGTTGCAGGTACCACTTTATCTTGAGAAGTATCTTTTATCAGTGCTTTCCATTTAATTGGTCTGCGAGGATAGCGGCGCTTTTGTTCACTGTCGTCTTCTAATAACTCTTCAATGTCCACTCTATATTCCCCTCACATTAGCTATAGTAGGCCCTACTAAACTCATTAGACTGCTTGGCTGCAGTAGCCTGATGTTTGGGTGATCCTGTTTAAGCATAGTTCATCATTAATCATTTGCAGAAATGATCTTACAGGTAATGTGTTGACATATTATGTCTTTCGTGATAAAATGGGATTTCAACAGATGTAAACCCCTTAAAAGGGGGCTGCTTGGGTAGTAAAGAAGAGAGTTGACAGTTTTATTTGAGTATCTCAAGTTCATCATTATTGAGGCGGTGATATGAAAGGTATTATTGACATGAGCAATGAGGAAAAACAGTGGGGAATGTTTTGTCATGTGGCTGCTTTTGTAGGTTTACTGATTCCATTTGGTAGTGTCCTTGGGCCTCTTGTTATTTGGCTGATGAAAAAGGATGAGTTTGGTTTTGTGGATCACCAGGGTAAAGAAGCAATAAACTTTCAAATCACCATGTTGATTGCGTTTGGAATATTACTGGTACTCAGTTGGGTGTTGATCGGATTATTACTGATGCCAATATTATTTATTTATGGACTAGTTGTCACTGTGGTTGCGATAATTAAGTCTTCAAAAGGAGAAAACTATCGTTATCCACTCACTATTCGTTTGATTAAATAGTGATATTTTTACTTTAAAATTAGTATTTTTATCGGGTCAGTCATTGTATATGACTGGCCTTTTTTGTATTAGAGCGTCTCTTTAGACTGTAGCTTTAAAGAGTTATTTCTGTGATAGCGTTTTTACGAAAGGTTCCTCTAACTATCAGTTAATAGTTAACAGAAAAATTATTGATCGATGAAGGCTTTGTTACATTTATTGATATATTCTTCGCGAATGATTTTTGGGCTTTGTTACCATCGCTCTTCACCCCAGTCATTTGGTTTACTAAACGGCTGGGGTTTCATTGCTCGATGGCCTCGCCTAAAAAACCCTTCGCAGTGAGTACATACCGCTTTAATTTACACCTAAAAATGAATCGTGATGGGTGTAAATAAGCGGAAAATACTTGCCACCTGAATTTGGCTAATGTTTTGAATTTATTCAAAATTAGTTTATGGAACAGCTATTGCTTATACATATTGTGACTTATATTGATATATAACCTTATACCTCATAGTTTCAGGCTGGGTTATTAGACAACTTAAAGGGATAGATCTTGTTTAGAAAAGGAGTAAAAATATCATTTACTTGCCCAAATACTCAACAGCTATAGTCGAATTAAATAATACTCTATGTGAAGGGTATAGTAATATTAGTTGCGTTGACGACATGTGATGCCCATAACCAGGGGAGGTACTCAATGGGATTTAATACCGCACTCAGTGGCTTAAGGGCGGCCAGCTCAGATTTAGATGTGATTGGTAATAACATTGCCAATGGAGGCACTGTTGGTTTTAAGCGATCTAGAGCTGAATTTCATGATTTATATTCTCAAGCAATGTTGGGGGGAGGTAATAGCAAAGCCGGTAATGGGGTTTTTGTGCAAACAGTTGCTCAGCAGTTTGGCCAAGGTAATATAAGATCAACTGATCGCAATTTAGATATGGTAATTAATGGTGGTGGTTTTTTTGTCACGAAAAATCCAAACGGTCTTGCTTATACTAGACAAGGTATTTTTAGTTTGAATAAAGACGGTTATATAGTGACAAATACAGGAGATTTTTTACAAGGCTTTGT
The DNA here is from genome assembly GCF_026309355.1 of Spartinivicinus marinus. Taxonomy (NCBI): domain Bacteria; kingdom Pseudomonadati; phylum Pseudomonadota; class Gammaproteobacteria; order Oceanospirillales; family Zooshikellaceae; genus Spartinivicinus; species Spartinivicinus marinus. The sequence goes on along the minus strand of NZ_JAPJZK010000001.1, from coordinate 4,550 downwards.
TGCAGACGCTTCTGGCGTTATTATTCCAGGAGCATTGTCTGATTTACAGATTAATGCACAATATCTAGACCCTCGTCAAACCAGTGGGGTTGATATTGATTTTAACCTTGACTCCAGAGAACAAGTTTTGGCTAGAAGGGGGAGTATAACCACGTCGAATAATACGGCTGTTGTTGCTAATGCGCAGTTATCCAATATTAATGGTTATAGTGCTGGTAGTTTTGTTTTACAGGATATCTCTCAAACCCCTCCGGTAACAAAAGCTACTTTAAATGTTCCCAGTGCGGCCAACATGCAAGCCAGTGCTATTGCCAGTGAGCTGGTCAGTAATGGTGAACAATATGGAATCATGAGTGCATCAGCGAATACGCGAGTAAAAGTTAATGTAGCTAATATTGCAGCTTTACTTGGTTCTTCTGCACCTGTTGGGGCATCTATCGTCATAAATAATCAAGCCGTTAGCTTAAGTTCTGTCAATAATGTGAATGAACTAGCAGTGGCCATATCTAATTTAAATGGAATTAGTGCACAAATTGATTCATCTGCACCTAATGAAATCAGAATATATAATAATTCAGGCGATAATATTACTGTATCAGTGAGCAATACTGGGACCAATGTGGCTGTTCAGGGAGCTGTTGGTTCTGCTTTTACAAATGCGGGAGGAGCTGTTACTGTCAATGATGGCAATACGGCAACTGTTGGGGGGGAAATTACGCTGCAGCTTGAAAATGATACACAAATTGGATCAGCTACTTCGAATATTTTTAATACGACAACTATCACCTATACTCCGTTTGCTGAAAATGAGTTTGACCCAACGAAGCCCGCTAGCTATAACCATGCGACTCAAGTACAGATCTTTGATAGCTTGGGCAACTCCCATACTTTATCATCTTATTTTGTAAAAGAAGATCCTAACCCATTAACGCCTAATGTTGCTGACTGGAGCATGTATCTATTGATTGATGGACAAGATATTGGAGACCCTGTTGTTTCAGGTGGCTCCGCCACCCGAGCTAGATTTACAGTGCAGTTTGATCGAGATGGAAATCTACTTACCTCTAGCCCCATAGTTGTTACTAACTGGATACCTCTAGATAGTGCAGGTAATCCGATTAATGCATTACAACCTCTCAACGTAGCTTCGGGTGGTAATATTTTACCGTTACCTGATCCCCCCACTAGCTCTAACTTTGTTTTTAATATTACTGGCTCTACTCAGTTTGGTAGCCTCTTTGCTGTTGAGAGTTTGTCTCAAAATGGTTACACCGTTGGGCGAATGACAGACTTGAGTGTGAGTGAAACCGGTATTATATTCGGGCGTTATTCCAATGGGCAAAATACTACATTAGGCCAAGTGGCGTTAGCTAATTTTGCTAATTCTCAGGGCTTACAGCCAATTGGAAAAACATCCTGGTTGGAAACGTTTGACTCAGGCGTGCCTGTGATAGGTACACCAAATACTGGTACTTTAGGTAGCCTAAGAGCAGGCTCTTTGGAAGAGGCTAATGTGGATGTGGCAGAAGAGTTAGTGGGATTGATTATTGCCCAGCGTAACTATCAAGCAAATGCAAAAACCATAGAAACAGAAGATACTGTCACCCAGACAATCATTAACTTACGTTAATAAACTTTGATGTAAAAGATTCATAACATACTTATAAAACAGGGGAACTGGATATCCCCTGACAACCCCTTACCTTATCTGCTTAATCATCAATAATGGATAAACCATCCAGATTATGCTTCATATTTTCAACGACGCAAGTTGCACCGATTTGCTCAATAGCGGCTTTATACTGGTCGGCTTCTGTTGCCGTTAAATTCTCTTTGATTGTATAAGGAATTGATTTAAAGATAGTCTTTGCTTTGTCATGGGAAATTTTGAATAGCTTAGCAAAGTCTGTTTCCACATAGTACTGGCCTTTATTGCCTGCTGCATAGCCAGTTAGTTTTACCCTGAACTGATTAGTTGTCATGTTATGTCTGTACTTCTATTCGTGTTTTAAGAGCATTTAAAAAACATAGCCTAATATAAATAGTATTGGCTAAAAGGCAATAAGGAATTCTATTTGCCGCGTTGGCAGCTGCTTGAACAGAAGATGCGGAAAGGCCTTATTGTTAGACAGTATTAGAGGTACTCATTAGCAAGGGACTGCTGGATATGACCATGTGTCTTGAAATTACGACGCTAGGTAGACAACACATTGAGGCTGTTTTGGGTTACCCGCCTTTAATCTGGCGGGTATTAGCACCTGATGAACCAGGGTATTTTTGGTATGAAGTCAGCCAATTTACTCAGTTAATGCGCTTTCCTCAGCGTAATCAACTAGTTGATGATACTGCACCAGCACCAGATTTTGATTATGTTGAAGGAGAAGGTATTCGTGAGCAGTTTGGTAAAGCATGGCATGGCTTGCATTATTTACTTACCCATTCAGTATGGGGAGGAAAGCCGCCAATGAACTTTATCATTAATGGAGGGGTACCTGTGCCAGAGACCGATACTGGTTATGGCCCCGTTAGAATGTTTGATGAATGCCAAACCCAAACCATTGCTACAGCGATCAGCAAGGTTGACCAGGTTGACTTATTTGAACGTTTTGACTGTCAGGAGTGGATGGCCTTAGCAATCTACCCAGTAGAGTGGGAAAGCTGGGGGAGAGATGAGTCGATAGTTTATTTACGTAATTATTTAATGAAATTGCAATCATTTATTTTTAATGCTGCTGAACATAATCTTGGTCTGGTAATGTACGTCTCTTAATGTATAAAAAATCAGCTTTTCCTCTTAGCTGCTTACGCTTCAGTATTTATTTGAATTCAGCACCTCTTTGAATGAAACTTAAAATATTATTTTAACTAAAATTTAATGTATCTTTGGTTAATATAGTTTTTAACTGAATATGTATGTTTTTTTGGAGGTAAGCAGTCATACAAATACTCCTTTCACTTTGTTTATACCTTTCACAAATCCAAAAATAGGCAGTATTTGTGAGCTAAATTTGCTTTATGTTTACCAGTATTGTAATGGTGATTTCGCTATGCTGGTCTCACCCGTTAGGATCAGGAGACTATTGCAATGAGTACTGTTACTCTTCGTCAACCCACACATTGGATAAGTGTTACCCTACGATTTTTGTATATTATTTTAGTAGCCTTTTTCATTCTTACGACACTGGCAAAGGCTAATCCTATTTCTCTCAATAAGCCAGCTTGGGCTTCTTCTGTTGAAAACTATCAATTGGATGCACGCTTTGCGGTGGATGGCAATCTTGATACTCGCTGGTCCAGTCAGTTTAGTGATGGCCAGTGGATAACCATTGATTTAGGCAAATCTTTGCCGATCAAGCGTGTTCAATTATTTTGGGAAGAAGCGTATGCAAGCCAATATACCCTTCAAGTGTCGGATGACCATTGGCAATGGCGCAACCTTTACCAACAACGTCAGGGGAAAGGTGGGGAAGAGGATATCGTCGTTAATGGTAAAGGACGATATTTTCGATTACGAGCAGATAAGCGTGCAACAACATGGGGTATATCGCTTAAAGAGATAAAAGTATATGCCAGTGATAGTCCTGTGACAGCTCACCAGCTGCCAGGAAAAATACAAGCAGAGCAGTTTAGTCAATTTTATGATACGACACCTGATAATTTAGGTGGGGAATTAAATCCAACCAGTGTTGATATAGAAAAAACAACGGATGAAGGCAGTGGTTATAACGTCGGTTGGATAGAGCCAGGTGAATGGCTGAATTATTCAGTTAAGGTTGAGAAGACTGGTAAATACCAGGTTAAATTTCGGGTGGCTTCAGCGGTTGGCGGTGGTCAGTTTCACTTGGAGCTTAACGGACATGATATAACAGGATTATTATCATTTAATGAAACGGGAGGTTGGCAGCAGTGGCAAACGATTACCTCAAAGCCTGTACAACTCTCTCAAGGAAATCATCAACTCAAACTCGTCATGGATGACCGAGAGTTCAATATTAACTGGTTTGAAGTGGTTGCTACTACTGACCCAGTACCACCTAACCCTATACCAGGGAAAACCCCAGTGGCTAAACATGGTCAGTTACGGGTGGAAGCCGGTCAGTTGGTTAACCAACAAGGTAAACCGGTTCAATTAAAAGGTATGAGTTCTCATGGATTGCAGTGGTTTGGTCAGTTTATGAATAAGTCATCCATTAAATGGTTGCGTGATGATTGGCAGGCGACTGTGGTAAGAGCTGCTATGTATACAGCCCCTAGTAGTAATGGATATATTAAAAACAAACAATTAAAACAGAAAGTACTTGAAGTAGTCGATGTGGCTGCTCGTAACCCGCTTAGTTTTAATAATATCATGTATACCTTGCATTTTTATGCTGGTAGTCATAAAGCAAGCTTACGCCAACGTGCTCAGCAAGCCATGGCTCAAGGCGCAGCTATTTTTGTGACGGAGTGGGGAGTAAGCGATGCTTCAGGCAACGGTGGTGTGTTTTTGCCTGAGTCTAAGCGTTGGTTAGAATTTTTAGATAAACATAAAATTAGCTGGTTAAATTGGT